>NZ_JBAJNS010000001.1:805000-1112500 GCF_037911585.1 Streptomyces sp. GSL17-111 | reverse complement strand
TCGGCTGGCTGTTTCGGTCTGCTGTTGCTAGTACTGCCTCCTTGTGGGGTGTGGAACGCGCGGTGGTTCGGGGTGGCTGGTTGGGTGCGCTGTTGGGTGTCTGAGGGTGCGGCCGTAAGGCTGTTTGCTCTTGGTGCCGGTCCCAGTGAACTCGGGCTTGTTGGCTTGGGGTGGTGGGTGGCTGGTTGTTGTTTGAGAACTGCACAGTGGACGCGAGCATCTGTGGCCAAGTTTTTAAGGGCGCACGGTGGATGCCTTGGCACCAGGAACCGATGAAGGACGTGGGAGGCCGCGATAGGCCCCGGGGAGCTGTCAACCGAGCTGTGATCCGGGGGTGTCCGAATGGGGAAACCCGGCAGTCGTCATGGGCTGTCACCCGCTGCTGAACGCATAGGCAGTGTGGAGGGAACGCGGGGAAGTGAAACATCTCAGTACCCGCAGGAAGAGAAAACAACCGTGATTCCGGGAGTAGTGGCGAGCGAAACTGGATCAGGCTAAACCGCAGGCGTGTGATACCCGGCAGGGGTTGCGTGTGTGGGGTTGTGGGAGTTCTCTTGATCGGTCTGCCGGCCGGTCGACGAGTGAGAAACCGTATGGATAGGCGAAGGGCATGCGAAAGGCCCGGCGTAGAGGGTAAGACCCCCGTAGCTGAAATCTGTACGGCTCGTTTGAGGACCACCCAAGTAGCATGGGGCCCGAGAAATCCTGTGTGAATCTGGCGGGACCACCCGTTAAGCCTAAATATTCCCTGGTGACCGATAGTGGATAGTACCGTGAGGGAATGGTGAAAAGTACCGCGGGAGCGGAGTGAAATAGTACCTGAAACCGTGTGCCTACAAGCCGTGGGAGCGTCGCACAGGAAAGCTTGCTTTTCTGTGTCGTGACTGCGTGCCTTTTGAAGAATGAGCCTGCGAGTTTGCGGTATGTTGCGAGGTTAACCCGTGTGGGGGAGCCGTAGCGAAAGCGAGTCCTAAGAGGGCGTTTGAGTAGCGTGCCCTAGACCCGAAGCGGAGTGATCTAGCCATGGGCAGGGTGAAGCGGCTGTAAGAGGTCGTGGAGGCCCGAACCCACCAGGGTTGAAAACCTGGGGGATGACCTGTGGTTAGGGGTGAAAGGCCAATCAAACTCCGTGATAGCTGGTTCTCCCCGAAATGCATTTAGGTGCAGCGTCGTGTGTTTCTTGCCGGAGGTAGAGCACTGGATAGGCGATGGGCCTTACCGGGTTACTGACCTTAGCCAAACTCCGAATGCCGGTAAGTGAGAGCACGGCAGTGAGACTGTGGGGGATAAGCTCCATGGTCGAGAGGGAAACAGCCCAGAGCATCGACTAAGGCCCCTAAGCGTGTGCTAAGTGGGAAAGGATGTGGAGTCGCAGAGACAACCAGGAGGTTGGCTTAGAAGCAGCCATCCTTGAAAGAGTGCGTAATAGCTCACTGGTCAAGTGATTCCGCGCCGATAATGTAGCGGGGCTCAAGTACACCGCCGAAGTCGTGTCACTCCAGCATGACGGCTAACGCCGGCTGGGGTGGGTAGGGGAGCGTCGTGTGCCGGGTGAAGCAGCACTGGAAGGTAGTTGTGGACGGTTCACGAGTGAGAATGCAGGCATGAGTAGCGATACAAGAGTGGGAAACTCTTGCGCCGATTGACTAAGGGTTCCTGGGTCAAGCTGATCTGCCCAGGGTAAGTCGGGGCCTAAGGCGAGGCCGACAGGCGTAGTCGATGGATAACCGGTTGATATTCCGGTACCCGCTGTAGAGCGTCCAACACTGAATCTTCTGATGCTAAGGCCGTGAAGCCCCCTGTGCAGTTCTTTGAATTGTGTGGGTGTGGTGGAGCCGCTGACCCGAGGGGGTAGTAGGTGAGTGATGGGGTGACGCAGGAAGGTAGTCCAGCCCGGGCGGTGGTTGTCCCGGGGTAAGGGTGTAGGGCGTTGTGTAGGCAAATCCGCACAACATGTAGCCTGAGACCTGATGCCGAGCCGTTGTGGTGAAGTGGATGATCCTATGCTGTCGAGAAAAGCCTCTAGCGAGTTGTACGGCGGCCCGTACCCTAAACCGACTCAGGTGGTCAGGTAGAGAATACCGAGGCGTTCGGGTGAACTATGGTTAAGGAACTCGGCAAAATGCCCCCGTAACTTCGGGAGAAGGGGGGCCTCTTCTGGTGATGAGTCTTGCACTCTGAGCTGGGGGTGGCCGCAGAGACCAGCGAGAAGCGACTGTTTACTAAAAACACAGGTCCGTGCGAAGCCGTAAGGCGATGTATACGGACTGACGCCTGCCCGGTGCTGGAACGTTAAGGGGACCGGTTAGCTCTGTTTCGACAGGGCGAAGCTGAGAACTTAAGCGCCAGTAAACGGCGGTGGTAACTATAACCATCCTAAGGTAGCGAAATTCCTTGTCGGGTAAGTTCCGACCTGCACGAATGGCGTAACGACTTCTTGACTGTCTCAACCATAGGCCCGGTGAAATTGCAGTACGAGTAAAGATGCTCGTTTCGCGCAGCAGGACGGAAAGACCCCGGGACCTTTACTATAGCTTGATATTGGTGTTCGGTTCGGCTTGTGTAGGATAGGTGGGAGACTGTGAAGTCATCACGCTAGTGGTGGTGGAGTCGTTGTTGAAATACCACTCTGGTCGTGCTGGATGTCTAACCTGGGTCCGTGATCCGGATCAGGGACAGTGTCTGGTGGGTAGTTTAACTGGGGCGGTTGCCTCCTAAAGAGTAACGGAGGCGCCCAAAGGTTCCCTCAGCCTGGTTGGTCATCAGGTGGTGAGTGTAAGTGCACAAGGGAGCTTGACTGTGAGACTGACGGGTCGAGCAGGGACGAAAGTCGGGACTAGTGATCCGGCGGTGGCTTGTGGAAGCGCCGTCGCTCAACGGATAAAAGGTACCCCGGGGATAACAGGCTGATCTTCCCCAAGAGTCCATATCGACGGGATGGTTTGGCACCTCGATGTCGGCTCGTCGCATCCTGGGGCTGGAGTCGGTCCCAAGGGTTGGGCTGTTCGCCCATTAAAGCGGTACGCGAGCTGGGTTTAGAACGTCGTGAGACAGTTCGGTCCCTATCCGCTGTGCGCGTAGGAGTCTTGAGAAGGGCTGTCCCTAGTACGAGAGGACCGGGACGGACGGACCTCTGGTGTGCCAGTTGTTCTGCCAAGGGCATGGCTGGTTGGCTACGTTCGGAAAGGATAACCGCTGAAAGCATCTAAGCGGGAAGCCTGCTTCGAGATGAGGGCTCCCACCCACGTGATGGGTTAAGGCTCCCGGTAGACGACCGGGTTGATAGGCCGGATATGGAAGCCTAGTAATAGGTGGAGTTGACCGGTACTAATAGGCCGAGGGCTTGTCCATAGTTGCTTGCGTCCACTGTGTAGGTTCTGAGACAGCAAACTGTCGAAGCCCGCTCCCTTGCTAAATGGGGGTGTGGGGTTTCCGGTTGTGTGTTTCGTAGTGTTTCGGTGGTTATAGCGTTAGGGGAACGCCCGGTTACATTCCGAACCCGGAAGCTAAGCCTTTCAGCGCCGATGGTACTGCATGCGGGAGTGTGTGGGAGAGTAGGACGCCGCCGAACAAATTGTGGGCCCGGGTCCCTGAACTTCAGTTCAGGGACCCGGGCTTTTTTGCGTTTCGTCACCACACGTTCATGTGCCGTGATGACGATCGCATCATGGGGACCTCAAGGGTAGGCGCAGCGGAGATCCGAGCAGGTGACGAGGTCGTCGTGCCCTCGTTCGGAGGGGAACGGGCGGCCGAGCTCGTGCGGGGGGCGGGTGCTGAGCCGGTCTTCGCGGACATCGACGCCGACAGCTTCTGCCTGGACCCGACGGCTGCGAAGGCCGCCATCTCGTCGCGGACCACGGCTGTGTTCCCCGTAGCCCTCTTCGGGCAGGCACCGGACATGGCCGGCTTCCTCCGACTCGCCGGGCGATGTGGCGTCCAGTTGATCGACCCCGGAGTGGTCGACGACGCAGCACCGCGGCTGCCCGGTTCGGCGCGGCGGCGACAGATCGCGCAGTACTTGAACATGCGGCTGACCGGAGTGGTGACGCCATCGGTGCAGCCCGGCCGCGAACACCTCTTCACGCGCTATGTCGTCCGGGTACCGGGGAACGGCCGTCCGGACCGGGACGCCTTCCGGCAGGCACTGCGGGCACGCGGGATCGTCGGCGAGGTTCCGGTGCCGACGCCGGCTCACCGAACTGCGGCGTTCCGCCAGGCCTGCCTGCTGCCGGAGACGGAGAGGGCCGCTGCGGAGTCGCTGGCGCTGCCGCTGCACGAGGACATGACACGGCGCGAGGTACAGCGACTCGTCTCCGCCTGCAACGCTCTGGGCGGTCTGGTGCTCGAGCCGGCCTGCTGACGATTCATCCGACGATCAGGGGCGGTCGGGAAGCGGTTCGGCGTCGGGTATGATCTATGCCGTCGGCAGGCCCCAATAGCTCAGTCGGCAGAGCGTCTCCATGGTAAGGAGAAGGTCAACGGTTCGATTCCGTTTTGGGGCTCCACGGCGAAGGGCCCCCGCCTCATGCGGGGGCCCTTCGTATGTCCGCAGGTGCACGTCGTGCACCGTGGTGCCTACTCGGGGACGCGCATGGCGAGGATGGCCATGTCGTCGGACGGGGCGTCTGCCGCGAAGCGTTCCACCGCGCGCATGATGCGGGCGGCCACGGCCCCGGCGGTGAGCCCGGTGCACTGGGCGAGGCATTCGGCCAGGCCGTCGTCACCGAGCATGCGCGTGCCCTCCCGGCGTTCGGTGACGCCGTCGGTGACGCACAGGAGGACGTCCCCCGGGTCGAGGGTGAGCGTCTGCTCGTAGAGCTCCAGGTCGTCCATGACGCCCAGCAACGGCTGCGGTTCGGCGGCCGCTTCCACGCTGCCGTCCTGCCGTAGCCGCAGCGGTAGGGGGTGACCGGCGCAGACGACCTTCAGCAGCGCGCCGCCGTCCTCCTGCGGCCACAGCTCTCCGTACAGCAGGGTGAGGAACCGGCTGCGCGAACCCTCGTCGAGGATCGCCGCGTTGAGCCGCTCCAGGACGGCGGGGCCGGTGAAGCCCTCCCGGGCGAGCAGCCGCAGGGCGTGCCGGGCCAGGCCGGTGACGGCGGCCGCTTCGGGGCCGGTGCCGCACACGTCACCGATGGCGAAGCCGTAGGCGCCGTCCCGGATGGGGAACAGGTCGTAGAAGTCACCGCCGACCTCGTTGCCCTCACCGGCGGCGCGGTAGATGACCTCGACCTCCACACCCGGAACCTCGGGCAACTCCGGCGGCAGCAGGCTCCGTTGCAGCGACTGGCTGATGGCGGTGCGCTCCGAGTAGAGCCGTGCGTTGTCAAGGGCGAGTGCGGCCCGTCGGGAGAGGTCCTCGGCGAGTTCGAGGATCTCCTGGCGGAACCGTTCGTCGGCCGGCTTGCCGAGGGTGAGCATGCCGATGACCCGGTTGCGGGCAACGAGGGGGAGGACCACGGTCTCGCCGCCGACGGCGGAGGCGGTGGCCAGGCTCGTCCCCGGCGCGGAGCTGTGTTCATCGCCCAGGCCCAGGCTGCGGAGCGAGGTGCGCAGGGCGGTCGAGTGGGCCGCGTCGCCGGGTGCGCTCCAGCCGCGGGCGCCGGGCGCGAGCAGCGGCTCGGGCGGGTCCACCTTCGACAGGAGGGCCTTGAGCCCGTCGATGCGGTCCTCGTCCTCGTGCAGCACATAGGCGAGTTCGGGGTCGGAGGCCGGATCGGCGATGGTGTAGACGGCGCACCAGGTCGCCAGCGTGGGCACGGTCATCTGTGCCATCAGCGCGAGCGTCTGGTCACGGTCCAGCGTCCCGGCCAGCAGGTCGGAGGCCTCGACGAGGAACGACAGGGAGCCGCGGCGCAGCCGCTCCAGTTCCGTCAGACGGGCCGACTCGACGGCGAGGGCGATCCGGTCGGCAGCGAACTGGAGCCGCAGCGCCTCCTCGTTCGTGTAGCGGCCGGGGCTCTCGGAGGCGACCCCGAGCGAACCGGTCAGCCGCCCCTCCACCTTCAGCGGCACGGTGACCACGGAGCGCATCCCGGTGCCCGTGAGCACCGGCACGGCGCCGGGCACGGCCGTCAGGTCCTCGTGGACGGACGGCATGCGGGCACTTCCGTAACGCCCGGTGCCGGCCTCGACGGGTACGCGGGCGAAGCGCTGCCGGGCGGAGGCGAGCCCGGTGGAGGCGCGAACCTCCAGCTCCGTCTCGTCGTCGGTGGCCAGCAGCAGGTAGGCGGCGTCGGCGTCGAGCATGTCGCGGGCGCGCTCCACGGTGCGCTGGAGCAGTCCGTCGAGATCCTCGGGCGCCGGGGAGCCGATGAAGATCTCGAACGGGTCCGTCGCGCGTTCCCGGCTCTCGCCGGGCCCGCTGCCGGCCTCCGGAGCGGTCGGCCGCTGCGGGGTCTGGAGCACGGCCCGCTCGTGGTCGCGGACGAAGAGGCACACGGTCGAGGGCTCGCCCTCGGCGTCGCGCACCCGCAGGTGGGAGGCGTATACGGGCACGGTGCGGCCGTCGGAGCGGCGGAGTCCGTAGGTGCCCTCCCAACGGGAGAGCAGCAGCGCCTCGGCGATCCCGGTGCCGGTGCCGGGGGTGTGCGGCCAGGCGGCGAAATCGGTGAACGGCTTCCCGGCCACCCGGTCGGCCGGATACCCGGACAGCTCGGCGGCGTCGTCGTTCCAGACGGTCACGGCACCGACGCGGTCGGTCTGGACGACGCCGACGCGGACGCGGTTCTCGGCGACGGGCAGCGCCTCGTCGGGCAGCGCCGGACCGGCGCTGCGGGTGCCGACGGGCCGGTCGGGCAGCTGGAGGCGGAACCAGACACGCTTGTCGGAGGACGTGTAGTCCACGCCCCAGCGCGTCGCGAGGGCGGCGCAGAGCAGCAGGCCGCGGCCCCCCTCGCGATCGGGACCGGGGACGGCGGTGGTGGCGTCCCTGAGGGGAATCTCACGCTCCGGGTATCGGTCGACGACCTCGACGCGCACGCCGTCGCCGTCCCGAAGGCAGAGCACCTCGGCGGAGGTGCCGGCGTGCACGACGGCGTTGGTGACGAGCTCGCTGGTCAGCACCACGGCGTCGTCCACGATGTCGGCCAGGCCCCAGCCCTGCAGGGTGTCGCGCACGAAGCCGCGCGCGGCGGCGACCGACCGCCCCACCGGTTCGAAGGTGGCTGCGGCCCGTGCGGTGATCACTGCGCTCCTCATGGATGTCTCGGTCGTGCGGCTCGTCGGCTCCGCGCCCGTCCGCGGGGTCCGCTGGGCGCCTACGCGACCGGCTTGCCCCAGACCGGCGCTCTGCTTGTCCACCCCGGCGCCCTCTCCTTGCCCGATTGCTGCCCGTTCCCGCGCGGCGGTCGACCCGCGCCGCCGTCGGAGCCAGGTTACTGACGTCGGACGGGCGGACGGGTGCCGGATGCGAGTGTTTCCCCCTGCCGTCACGGTGGCGGGCCGTGTGCGATGCTGCCGAACTGTTATCGCCTCCTCCGGTCGAGGTGAAACACTGGGAAGGTTGGTTCAGGCAGCCGAACGAGAATGGTCGACCCTGCAGGAGGGACGCGGTGGACTCCAGCGGAGCGGCGCGCAGCAGCGCGAGCACGCGACCGAAGGGCGGACGGGCCCGCAGAAGCGGGACCGTCGAAGTGGACAGGGCTGCCCTGGACCGGCTCCGGGTCGCGCTCGTCGCCATGCGCGACGGCAATTTCCGTAAGCGGCTCACTGTCGCGGGTGAGGGACCGATGGCCGAGATCTCGGCCATTTTCAATGAGGTCGCCGATCGCAACCTGCACCTGACGAACGAGCTCAGCCGGGTGCGCCGGGTCGTCGGCCGGGAGGGCCGGCTGACCGAGCGCCTGGCGGCGGGGGCGTGTGAAGGGTCCTGGCTGACGGCCGTGGACGCCTCGAACGCGCTCGTCGACGATCTCGTGCGGCCCGTCTCCGAGGTGGGGCGGGTGCTGAGCGCTGTGGCCGAGGGCGACCTGGGCCAGCGCATGGACCTGCGGGTACAGGGCTCCGACGGTGCGCCGCCGCACGCCCTGCGCGGAGAGTTCCTGAAGGTCGCCCGGACGGTGAACGGGCTGGTGGACCAGTTGTCGGTGTTCACCGACGAGGTCACCCGGGTGGCCAGCGAGGTCGGCACCGAGGGCAAGCTGGGCGGTCAGGCCAAGGTCCGGGGCATGTCCGGCTCCTGGAAGGACCTCACCGACTCCGTCAACACGATGGCGTCCCGGCTGACGGCGCAGGTGCGGGACATCGCCCTGGTGACGACCGCCGTGGCCAAGGGCGACCTCTCGCGCAAGGTCACGGTGCACGTGGCCGGGGAGATGCTGGAGCTGAAGAACACCGTCAACACGATGGTGGACCAGCTCTCCTCCTTCCAGTCCGAGGTGACGCGCGTCGCCCGGGAGGTGGGTACGGAGGGCGAGCTGGGCGGCCAGGCCCGGGTCGAGGGCGTCGGCGGCGTCTGGCAGGACCTCACGGACTCGGTCAACCTGATGGCGGGCAATCTCACCTCCCAGGTGCGGGAGATCGCCCGGGTCACGACCGCCGTCGCCAACGGGGACCTCTCGCAGAAGGTCGCGGTGAACGCGCGCGGCGAGGTCGCGCAGCTCGCCGACACGATCAACACGATGACGGAGACGCTGCGGACGTTCGCCGACGAGGTGACGCGGGCCGCGAGCGAGGTCGGCACCGAGGGCATCCTGGGTGGTCAGGCGCAGGTGCCGGGCGTCGCGGGGACGTGGAAGGACCTGACGGACTCCGTCAACACGGCGTTCCGCAACCTCACCGCGCAGGTACGGGACATCGCGCAGGTGACGACGGCGGTGGCGAACGGTGATCTGTCGCAGAAGGTCACCGTGGACGTGGCCGGGGAGATGCTGGAGCTGAAGAACACCGTCAACACGATGGTCGACCAGCTCTCGTCCTTCGGCGCCGAGGTGACGCGCGTCGCCCGGGAGATCGGCGTCGAGGGTTCGCTCGGCGGCCAGGCGCAGGTGCCGGGCGCCGCCGGGACGTGGAAGGACCTGACGGACTCCGTCAACACGGCGTTCCGCAACCTCACCGGCCAGGTGCGCAACATCGCCCACGTGACGACGGCGGTGGCGAACGGTGATCTGTCGCAGAAGGTCACCGTGGACGTGTCCGGCGAGATGCTGGAGCTGAAGAACACCGTCAACACCATGGTCGACCAGCTCTCCTCGTTCGCGGAGCAGGTCACCCGGATGTCCCGGGACGTGGGGACGGAGGGCCGCCTCGGCGGTCAGGCCCGCGTCGACGGCGTCTCGGGCACCTGGAAGGACCTCACGGACTCCGTCAACTCGATGGCGGGGAACCTCACCGACCAGGTGCGGCAGATCGCGCAGGTCACCACCGCCGTCGCGCGGGGCGACCTGTCGCAGAAGATCCAGGTCGACGCCCGGGGCGAGATCCTGGAGCTGAAGAACACGATCAACACCATGGTCGACCAGCTGTCCGCCTTCGCGGACCAGGTCACCCGGGTGGCCCTGGAGGTGGGCACGGAGGGCCGGCTCGGCGGTCAGGCCCAGGTGCCCGGCGTCGCCGGCGTGTGGCGGGACCTGACCGACTCGGTGAACGGCATGGCCGGGAACCTCACGTCGCAGGTGCGGAACATCTCGCAGGTGGCCACGGCCGTCGCGCGCGGTGACCTGTCGCAGAAGATCACCGTCGACGCCCGGGGCGAGATCCTGGAACTGAAGACGACGATCAACACGATGGTCGACCAGCTGTCGTCCTTCGCGGAGCAGGTGACGCGGGTCGCGCGTGAGGTGGGCACCGAGGGCATCCTCGGCGGTCAGGCGGAGGTGAAGGGCCTCTCCGGTACCTGGAAGGACCTCACCCAGTCGGTGAACGGGATGGCCAACAACCTGACCTCCCAGGTCCGCAACATCGCCGAGGTCACCACCGCCGTCGCCCAGGGCGACCTGTCCAAGAAGATCACCGTGGACGCGAAGGGCGAGATCCTGGAGCTGGTCACCACGGTGAACACGATGGTGGACCAGCTGTCGTCGTTCGCGGAGCAGGTGACGCGGGTCGCGCGCGAGGTGGGCACCGAGGGCAAGCTCGGCGGTCAGGCCCAGGTGCGGGACGTCTCCGGCATCTGGAAGAACCTCACCGACAACGTGAACCTGATGGCGAACAACCTCACCGGTCAGGTGCGGAACATCTCCGAGGTGGCCACCTCGGTCGCCAACGGTGACCTGACGAAGAAGGTCACCGTCGAGGCGAGCGGCGAGGTCGCCCAGCTCGCGGACACCGTCAACACGATGGTGACCACGCTGTCGTCCTTCGCCGCCGAGGTCACCCGGGTGGCCCGAGAGGTGGGCACCGACGGCATCCTGGGCGGTCAGGCCCGCGTTCCGGGCGTCTCGGGCACCTGGAAGGACCTGACCGAGTCGGTGAACTCCATGGCGAACAACCTCACCGGCCAGGTGCGGAACATCGCCCAGGTGACGACGGCCATCGCCAAGGGCGACCTGACCAAGAAGATCGACATCGAGGCGCGCGGCGAGATCCTGGCGCTGAAGACCACGATCAACACCATGGTCGACCAGCTGTCGCTCTTCGCCGAGCAGGTGACCCGGGTGGCCCGTGAGGTGGGCACCGAGGGGATCCTCGGCGGCCAGGCCCGGGTGCGGGACGTGGCGGGCACCTGGAAGGACCTCACCGAGTCCGTGAACGAGATGGCGGGCAACCTGACCCGCCAGGTGCGCGCCATCGCCGAGGTGGCCACCGCCGTCACCCGTGGCGACCACGCGGTGAAGATCGACGTGGACGCGGCCGGCGAGATCATGGAGCTCCAGGGCTACCTCAACGAGATGATCCGCAACCTGCGCGAGACGACGCTCGCCAACCGCGAACAGGACTGGCTCAAGGGCAACCTGGCGCGCATCTCCGGCCTGATGCAGGGCCGCCGCGACCTCAAGGACGTGGCGCAGCTCATCATGAGCGAGCTGGCTCCGGCCGTCTCCGCGCAGCACGGTGCGTTCTTCCTCGCGGTGCCCAGGGGGCCGGAGGCGGAGAAGGCGGGCGTCGGCGAGGGCGACGGTGACTACGAGCTGCGGCTCCTCGGCCACTACGGCTACGCGCCGGGCACGATGCCCACGACGTTCTCACCGGGTGAGTCGCTCGTCGGGACGGCCGCCGCGGAGAAGCGCACCATCATCATGGAGAACGTGCCGCCGGGCTACCTCAAGATCACCTCGGGGCTGGGCGAGGCGCCGGCGGCCGACGTCATCCTCATGCCGGTCGTCTTCGAGGGGGAGGTGCTCGGCGTCGTCGAGCTGGCGGCGTTCCAGCCCTTCACCCAGATCCAGAAGGACTTCCTCAGCCAGATCGCCGAGATGATCGCCACGAGCGTCAACACCATCAGCGTCAACACCAAGACAGAGGTGCTGCTCCAGCAGTCCCAGGAGCTGGCCGAGCAGTTGCAGGAGCGCTCCGGGGAGCTGGAGAGCCGGCAGAAGGCGCTGGAGAAGTCCAACGCGCAGCTGGAGGAGAAGGCCGAACAGCTGGCGCAGACCAACCGCGCGGTGGAGATCAAGAACTCCGAGATCGAGCAGGCCCGGCAGGTCCTGGAGGAGCGCGCCGAGCAGCTGGCCGTCTCGATGCGGTACAAGTCCGAGTTCCTGGCGAACATGTCGCACGAACTGCGCACGCCGCTGAACTCGCTGCTGATCCTGGCCAAGCTGCTGGCCGACAACGGGGAGGGCAACCTCAACCCCAAGCAGGTGGAGTTCGCCGAGACGATCCACAGCGCCGGCTCGGACCTCCTCCAGCTGATCAACGACATCCTCGACCTGTCGAAGGTCGAGGCGGGCAAGATGGACGTCAGCCCGACGCGGATCGCGCTGGTGCAGCTCGTCGACTACGTCGAGGCGCACTTCCGCCCGCTGACGGCGGAGAAGAACCTCGACTTCTCCGTGCGCGTCTCGCCCGAGCTGCCGCCCACCCTGCACACGGACGAGCAGCGGCTCCTCCAGGTGCTGCGGAACCTGCTGTCGAACGCGGTGAAGTTCACCGACACCGGTGCCGTGGAGCTGGTCATCCGCGCCGCGCGCAAGGACGTGCCGGTCGCGATCCGCGAGCAGATGCTGGAGCAGGGCGCTCTGCGGGACGCCGACGCCGAGCTGATCGCCTTCTCGGTGACGGACACCGGCATCGGCATCGCGCAGAGCAAGATGCGGGTGATCTTCGAGGCGTTCAAGCAGGCGGACGGCACGACGAGCCGCAAGTACGGCGGGACGGGACTCGGGCTGTCGATCAGCCGCGAGATCGCCAGACTGCTCGGCGGCGAGATCGACGCCACCAGCGAGCCCGGCCGCGGGTCGACGTTCACCCTGTACCTGCCGCTCCACCCGACGGAGCTGCCGCCGCCGCGCTTCGAGCAGCCCGACGGTGCGCCGCTGGCCCTGCCCGGCCTGCCCGAGCCGGGCGTCCTCGCGCCGTCCGCACGCCCCGCGCCGCAGCCCGCGCTGCCGGCCTCTCCTCCCGGCCCGGCCGACGGCGTCGCGCCCGAGGCTCCCGTCGCGCCGCCGCAGCCGTCCGCCGCCGAGCCGTTCGGGCCGCCGACCGGGTCCGTCGCCGACGGGCCGGAGCGGGTGCAGGACGGCCCGCCGCAGCGGCGTCCGGCACCGGTGGACCCGAGCCGCTTCGAGGGCCGGAAGGTGCTGATCGTCGACGACGACGTCCGGAACGTGTTCGCGCTCACCAGCGTGCTGGAGCAGAACGGGCTGCAGGTGCTGTACGCGGAGAACGGCCGGGAGGGCATCGAGGTGCTGGAGCAGCACGACGACGTCGCCCTGGTGCTGATGGACATCATGATGCCGGAGATGGACGGCTACGCCACGACGCAGGCGATCCGCCGCATGCCGCAGTTCGCGGGGCTGCCGATCATCGCGCTCACCGCCAAGGCGATGAAGGGGGACCGCGAGAAGAGCATCGAGGCGGGGGCGTCCGACCACGTCACCAAGCCGGTCGACCCGGACCACCTGCTCGCCGTCATGGACGACTGGATGCGTGCGGGCTGATATGCGGCTCTTCGCCCCGGCCGTGTATGTTGACTGACTGTGGCCGGTTCCGGAGGGAACTGCGCTATTCGGGAACCTTCCGGTCGGGTGGGGCGTTGCCGGTGCGTGCACAGTGACATTGCGGTGACAGGGTGTGGTGGGCGCCGGGGTGCGGCTACCATGACCGGCACAAGGACGGGCGGCGTAAAGGAGTCGTCCCCAGGCGTGGCGCCCATGGCGTCACCGGGGCGAGGAGGACGGGCCATGGTGCAGAAGGCCAAGATCCTCCTGGTCGATGACCGGCCGGAGAATCTGCTGGCGCTGGAGGCGATCCTCTCCGCGCTCGATCAGACACTGGTGCGGGCATCGTCAGGGGAGGAAGCGCTCAAGGCATTGCTCACGGACGATTTCGCCGTGATCCTGCTGGATGTCCAGATGCCGGGGATGGACGGCTTCGAGACGGCCGCCCACATCAAGCGTCGGGAGCGCACGCGCGACATCCCGATCATCTTCCTCACCGCCATCAACCACGGGCCGCACCACACGTTCCGGGGATACGCGGCCGGAGCGGTCGACTACATCTCCAAGCCGTTCGACCCGTGGGTGCTGCGGGCGAAGGTGTCCGTGTTCGTGGAGCTGTACATGAAGAACGTGCAGCTGCGGGAGCAGGCGGCGCTGCTGCGGCTCCAGTTGGACAACGGCAACGGCCGGGAGTCCGGGGCGGCGACGGAGACGGCGGCCGGAGTGCTGGCCGAGCTCTCGGCCCGGCTCGCCGCCGTGGAGGAGCAGGCCGAGGCGCTGTCCAAGCAGCTGGGGGACCACGCGGACGCCGGAGCGCTCGCCACCGCCGCGCACCTGGAGCGCAAACTGACCGGGCTGCGCAGGGCCCTTGACGCCCTGGAGCCCGGCACGGACGGCCGCCCGGCGTCGGTCCCCTCACAGCAGTGACGGCGCGGTCACCGCGTCCGCGCCGCTGAGGGTCGGGGCTGATCGGGCGTCAGTTCCGCCCACGCGCCCGTCCGGTGCGGTGTGCGGCGGCCTGTCCGGTGCGCGGTCACCCCTGATCCATCCGTGCCTCACCCGCCCCGCGGCGGTAACCTCGCCATCATGGCCTCACGTACGTCCGGCAGCCGGGCAGCAGCCGCCAAGGCGCCCGCCAAGAAGTCAGCGGCGAAGCCGCCGGCCAAGCCGGCGAGCCGGGCCACCGGGAAGAAGCCGCCCGCCCGGAAAGCGGTGAAGAGGACGGCCGCCAAGAAGCCGCCGAAGCCCGCACCGTCGCCCACGGGCGGCATCTTCCGTCTCGTGCGCGCGATCTGGCTGGGCGTCGCCCACACGATCGGTGCGCTCCTGCGCGGCATAGGGCGCGGCGCGAAGGGTCTGGACCCGGCGCACCGCAAGGACGGGCTGGCGCTGCTGCTGCTCGGCCTGGTCATCGTCGTCGCGGCGGGCACCTGGTCGAACCTTCAGGGCCCGGTCGGAGAGCTCGTCACGATGCTGGTCACCGGTGCCTTCGGGCGGCTCGACCTGCTCGTGCCCGTTCTGCTCGGCGTGCTGGCCGTGCGGCTCATCCGGCACCCCGAGCAGCAGGAGGCGAACGGGCGCGTCGTCATCGGGCTGTCGGCGCTGGTCGCCGGGGTGCTCGGGCTCGTGCACGTCGCCTGCGGCTCACCCACTCGGGACGAGGGCGGGGCCGCGCTGCGGGACGCGGGCGGACTCATCGGCTGGGGTGCGGCGCAGCCCCTCGTGCTCACCGTCACCGAGGTCCTCGCCGTGCCGCTGCTGCTCCTGGTCACGGTCTTCGGGCTCCTCGTCGTGACGGCCACGCCGGTGAACGCGATCCCGCAGCGGCTGCGTCAGGCCGGCGTCCGCCTGGGCCTCGTGGCGGCTGCGGAGGAGGAGTACGAGGAGGACGCCGAGGAGTACGACGACGCGCGGGAGGACGCGGCCCCCCGCCGCCGACGCCGGCCGGACCTGCGCAAGGACATCGGCCCGGAGGACGCGGAGAAGGAGGCGCTGGACCGTCGGCGTACCGCCCGCCGACCCCGGCGCGTGGCGGACGTCGAGGGCGGGGAGCCGGCCAGGGTCCTGCCCGCCGAACGGCACCCGACGTCGCACGCGCGCCGGGACGGCCGCTCGCTGGACGCCGTCGACCTGGCCGCCGCTGCAGCCGCCGATCTGGACGGTGCCCTGCTCCACGGCGTCCAGCCGTCCCGGCTGCTGGCCGACATCAGTACGACCGTCTCCGCCGAGCGCGACGGGGGCCGGCCGAAGCGTTCCGCGTCCGGCCCCGGCCGCCCGGCCGCCGGAGCCGGCGCTTCGGGGGGTGTGCCGGACCTGACCAAAGCGGCACCCGAGCCGGCCGGGGACCTGCCGTCGCGGGCCGAACAGCTCCAGCTCTCCGGGGACATCACCTACGGGCTGCCCTCGCTGGACCTGCTGGAGCGGGGTGGGCCCGGCCGGACGCGCAGCGCGGCCAACGACGCCGTGGTGGAGTCGCTGACGACGGTCTTCACGGAGTTCAAGGTGGACGCCGCCGTCACCGGCTTCACCCGCGGCCCGACGGTCACCCGTTACGTGGTGGAGCTCGGGCCCGCGGTGAAGGTGGAGAAGATCACCGCGCTGACGAAGAACATCGCCTACGCCGTCGCCAGCGCGGACGTGCGGATCATCTCGCCGATCCCCGGGAAGTCGGCCGTGGGCATCGAGATCCCCAACAGCGACCGGGAGATGGTCAACTGCGGCGACGTGCTGCGGTCGGCGGACGCGCAGGGCGAGGAGCACCCCATGGTGGTGGCGCTCGGCAAGGACGTCGAGGGCGGCTACGTCAACGCGAACCTCACGAAGATGCCGCACATCCTGATCGCGGGTGCCACCGGATCGGGCAAGTCGTCCTGCATCAACTGCCTGATCACCTCTGTCATGATGCGGTCCACGCCGGAGGACGTGCGGATGGTCCTCGTCGACCCCAAGCGGGTCGAGCTGACCGCCTACGAGGGGATTCCGCACCTGATCACGCCCATCATCACCAACCCGAAGAAGGCCGCCGAGGCCCTGCAGTGGGTCGTGCGGGAGATGGACCTGCGCTACGACGACCTGGCCGCCTTCGGCTTCCGGCACGTCGACGACTTCAACGCCGCCGTGCGCGCGGGCAAGGTGAGCGCACCGGAGGGCAGTGAGCGGGAGCTGACGCCGTACCCCTACCTGCTGGTCATCGTCGACGAGCTCGCGGACCTCATGATGGTCGCGCCGAGGGACGTCGAGGACGCGATCGTGCGCATCACCCAGCTCGCCCGGGCGGCCGGGATCCACCTCGTGCTGGCCACGCAGCGGCCGTCCGTCGACGTCGTCACCGGGCTCATCAAGGCGAACGTGCCGTCCCGGCTGGCGTTCGCGACGTCCTCCCTCTCCGACAGCCGCGTCATCCTGGACCAGGCGGGGGCGGAGAAGCTCATCGGCAAGGGTGACGGGCTGTTCCTCCCCATGGGGCAGGGCAAACCCACCCGTATGCAGGGCGCCTTCGTCACCGAGGACGAGATCCGCGCCGTCGTCGCCCACTGCAAGGAGCAGATGGCGCCCGTCTTCCGCGACGACGTCCTCGTCGGGCAGGGGAAGAAGAAGGAGATCGACGAGGAGATCGGTGACGACCTCGACCTGCTGTGCCAGGCCGCCGAGCTGGTCGTCTCCACGCAGTTCGGCTCCACCTCGATGCTCCAGCGCAAGCTTCGCGTCGGGTTCGCGAAGGCCGGGCGACTGATGGACCTGATGGAGAGTCGCGACATCGTGGGGCCCAGTGAGGGATCCAAGGCACGGGACGTGCTCGTCAAGCCGGACGAGCTGGACGGGGTGCTCGCTCTCATCCGCGGGGACACGAACGGGTAACTCATAAAGAGTAGGTCTCGTAACGACAGGGCGGACAACCGTTCCCTCTGGGCATACGTCCAGTTAGGCGGGTAAGCGGAACATCACCCGTACCGCTGCGGCGGTGCGCGGGTCCAGCATCAGGACGGTCGGCCATCCTGATGGTGGACAAAGCCCGTCCGACCGCTTGCCCGCCCGTTTCCGGACCCCCCTAGACTGAATGCCCAGCAGGTGGCTACACGCTCGAAAGGCGCTCCCGTGTCCATCGGCAACTCACCCGAAGAGGAACGGCCTTCGGCCGTCCCGCACGAGGACCGGCCGGCCGTCGGCCGCGTCCTCCGCCAGGCCCGCATCCAGGCGGGGCTGACCGTCGAAGAGGTCAGTGCCGCCACACGTGTACGCGTCCCGATCGTGCAGGCGATCGAACAGGACGACTTCTCCCGCTGCGGCGGGGACGTGTACGCGCGCGGGCACATCCGTTCGCTCGCCAAGGCGGCGGGCCTCGATTCCGCCCCCCTCGTCGACCAGTACGACGCCGAGCACGGCGGGCGTCCCCAGGCCACTCCGGCCGCTCCACTGTTCGAAGCGGAACGCATCCGACCCGAGCGTCGTCGGCCGAACTGGACGGCCGCGATGGTCGCCGCGATCGTCGTGGTCGTCGGCTTCGTCGGCTTCACCCTGGTCGGCGGCGACGACAAGGGCCGCCCCGTGGCCGAGTCCAGCGACCGCGAGTCGGCCGAGGCCGAGCCCAGTCCGTCTCCCGAGAAGCCCGAGTCGAAACCCGAGCCGAAGCCTTCCGACAGCGCCATCGCGGCGGCCCCGGCCGACAAGGTCACCGTCAAGCTCGTCGCCAGCAACGGCGACACCTGGATCTCCGCCGAGGACCACACCGGCCGCCTCATGCACGAGGGCGTGCTGGAGGAGGGCGACAGCCAGACGTTCACCGACGACGAGCAGATCGACCTCGTCCTCGGCAACGCCGGAGCCGTCGAGCTCTATGTCAACGGCAAGAAGGTCGACCAGGTGGGCGAGGTCGGCCAGGTCCAGCGCGTCAGCTACACCAAGGGCGACCCGGCCCAGGGCTGACCCGGCCCCGTCCGGCATCGACGGCCGGACGCCCGCCCACGCCCGACCGCGGCCCCGGCCGTGCCCCGCTCAGCAGGGCACGGCCGGGGCCGCGGTCGTGACGAAGTAGGCTGAGCGCATGCCCGAACGCCGCACCGTCGCCCTGGTCACACTTGGCTGCGCCCGTAACGAAGTGGACTCGGAGGAGCTGGCAGGCCGCCTGGCGGCCGACGGCTGGGACCTCGTCCACGACGCGGCGGAAGCCGACGTCGCCGTCGTCAACACCTGCGGGTTCGTCGAAGCGGCCAAGAAGGACTCCGTCGACGCCCTGCTCGAAGCCGGTGACCTGAAGGGCCAGGGTCGTACCCAGGCCGTCGTGGCGGTGGGCTGCATGGCCGAGCGCTACGGCAAGGAGCTCTCCGACGCCCTGCCCGAGGCGGACGGCGTCCTCGGCTTCGACGACTACGCCGACATCTCCGGCCGGCTCCAGACCATCCTCTCCGGCGGCGTGCACGCTCCGCACACGCCGCGCGACCGCCGCAAGCTCCTGCCCATCACCCCGGCCGAGCGCCAGGACTCGCAGGTGGCCCTGCCCGGGCACGGCGACGCGCTCGCCTCCGCCCCCGCCGACCTACCGGACGGCGTCGCGCCCGCCTCCGGCCCCCGCGCCCCCCTGCGGCGTCGGCTCGACACCGGCCCCGTGGCGTCGGTGAAGCTCGCCTCGGGCTGCGACCGACGCTGCTCGTTCTGCGCGATCCCCTCCTTCCGCGGCTCGTTCGTCTCCCGGCGCCCCTCCGACGTGCTCGGCGAGACCCGCTGGCTCGCCGAGCAGGGCGTGAAGGAGATCATGCTCGTCTCGGAGAACAACACCTCCTACGGCAAGGACCTCGGCGACATCCGCCTGCTGGAGACGCTGCTGCCCGAGCTGGCCGCCGTGGACGGCATCGAGCGCGTCCGGGTGAGCTACCTCCAGCCCGCCGAGCTCCGCCCCGGGCTGATCGACGTCCTCGCCGGTACCGAAGGGGTCGCGCCCTACTTCGACCTCTCCTTCCAACACGCGGCCCCCTCGGTCCTGCGCGCGATGCGGCGCTTCGGTGACACGGACCGCTTCTGGGAGCTGCTGGAGACGATCCGGTCCAAGGCGCCCGAGGCCGGTGTGCGGTCGAACTTCATCGTCGGCTTCCCCGGCGAGAGCGAGGCCGACTTCGCCGAGCTGGAACGCTTCCTCACCGGCGCGCGGCTCGACGCGATCGGTGTCTTCGGCTACTCCGACGAGGACGGCACCGAGGCGGCCGGGTACCCCGGCAAGCTCGACCCCGACGCCGTGGCCGAGCGTCTGGCACACCTGACGCCGCTCGCCGAGGAGCTGACGGCACAGCGCGCCGAGGAGCGCGTCGGCGGACGGCTGTCGGTGCTGGTGGAGCGCGTCGACGCGGAGGAGGGCGTCATCGGCCGCGCCGAGCACCAGGCGCCCGAGACGGACGGGCAGGTGCTGCTCACCGGCCCGGGCTGCGCCGGACTCGTGCCCGGACGTATGGTCGAGGCGAAGGCGGTGGCGGCCGAGGGCGTTGATCTGGTCGCCGAACCAGGACCGGTCGAGGAGGAAGCTCCATGACAGGCGTCCCGGCCTCAGCGGCCGGGGGCGGTCGGTTGGCGGAGTCGCGTCGGCCGGCGGCCCGGCAGGCGGGCGTGTGGAACATCGCCAACATCCTGACCATGATCCGGCTGGCCCTCGTGCCGGGCTTCGTGGCCCTCATGGTCGTCGACGGCGGCCACGACCCGCGCTGGCGGGCGCTGGCGTGGGCGGCGTTCACGATCGCCATGATCACCGACCTCTTCGACGGGGAGCTGGCCCGCCGGTACGACCTGGTGACCGACTTCGGCAAGATCGCCGACCCCATCGCCGACAAGGCGATCATGGGCGCGGCCCTGATCTGCCTCTCCGCGCTGGGGGACCTGCCCTGGTGGGTGACCGTGGTGATCATCGGCCGGGAGCTGGGCATCACGCTGCTGCGCTTCTGGGTGATCCGCTACGGCGTCATCCCGGCCAGCCGGGGCGGCAAGCTCAAGACGCTCGCCCAGGGTGTCGCGGTGGGTATGTACATCCTGGCGCTCACCGGTCCGCTGGCCAGCCTGCGCTGGTGGGTCATGGCGGCGGCCGTCGCGCTCACCGTGGGGAGCGCGGTGGAGTACGTCCACCAGGCCGTGAGCCTGCGCCGGGCGGGCGCGGTGGCGGAGCGGTCGGCGTGAGCGGCGGCGAGGACGTCCGGGAGCCCGGGGCCCCCCAGGAGACACAGGGGTCGCAGGAGACGCGGCAGGTCCAGGGCCTCGACGCCGTCGCCGCCGAGGCCCTGGACCTGCTGGTGCACCGGGGGGAGACGGCGGGCGCCGCCGAGTCCCTCACCGGCGGGCTCGTCGCCGCGGCGCTGACGGCCGCCCCCGGGGCCTCCCGTGGTTTCCGCGGCTCGGTGACGGCGTACGCCACCGAACTCAAGCAGCAGCTCCTCGGCGTCGACGCCGACCTGCTCGCCCGCGAGGGGGCGGTGCACCCCGAGGTCGCCCGCCAGATGGCACGTGGTGTTCGCCGATTGCTGGGTACCCACTGGGGCGTGGCCACCACGGGCGTCGCCGGTCCGGAACAGCAGGACGGGAAGCCGGTCGGCACGGTGCACATCGCCGTCGCCGGTCCCGGTGGCGCCGTGGCCGCCCGCCGGCTGGACCTGGCGGGGGACAGGAGAGCGGTCCGCGAGGGCAGCGTCCGAGCCGCTCTCGACCTGCTCCGCACGGAACTGCGGGAAAATCGCGGGGGACAGGATACGGAACAGAGCGGGGGTAAGGGATGTTTGCAGCCCTGAGTGAACACGACATCGCTCCCCGCACGGCCGCGGTTGTAGGCGGTACGGTGGGGCATGAAGGATTCAGGTCCACGGTCCGAGGAGGGAGCCACCGATGATTCTGCTCCGTCGCCTGCTGGGTGACGTGCTCCGTCGGCAGCGCCAGCGTCAGGGCCGTACCCTGCGCGAAGTCTCCGCATCCGCGCGCGTCTCACTCGGTTACCTGTCGGAAGTGGAGCGGGGGCAGAAGGAGGCTTCCTCCGAGCTGCTGTCGTCCATCTGCGACGCACTGGACGTACCGATGTCCGAATTGATGCGCGAGGTCAGCGACGAGCTGGCCCTGGCCGAGCTGGCCCAGTCGGCCGCCGGCGATGCGGTGCCGGCGCCGATGCGGCCCGTACTCAACCCGGTGTCGGTCACCTCCGTCACCGGCCGTCCCGACGAGCGCGTGACGATCAAGCGGCCCCAGGAGGCCGTGGACGTCGTCGCCGCCTGAGGCTCCGCGCGATGCCGTGAGCCCGGGCTCACGGACGCACCGCACACGAACGCCGGGCGGGCTGCCTTCGCAGCCCGCCCGGCGTTCGTGTGTCACGCGCCCTGCCGTGCCGGTGGATCGTCCGCGGTCGTTCAGTGCTGTTCGGCGAGCCACTTCTCGAACGTCGTGGGCATGATGCGGGCGTCCTCCCCGGGCAGCAGCACGTCACCGGCCATGGCGGTGCCGAAGGCCCCCGACCAGGTCGGGACGAGCCGCACCTCGCGGCCCCGCGCCTGGTTGGTGCGTCGGGCCATGTCCACGAGATCCTGGGTCTCCGGGCCGGCCACGTCGACGTGGCGCCCCTGCGGCGTCCCGGCCGCGACCTCGGCGAGCACCGCGGCCACGTCGGCGGGGGCGACGGGCTGGACGAGCAGCGGTGCGACCGTGGCGGCGCCGTCCTGCTCGGTCCAGCTCGTCACCATCGCGGCGAAGTCGTGGAACTGCGTCGTCGGGACGATCGTCCACGGCACCGGGCCGTCGGCGACCAGACGCTCCTGTTCCCGCTTGCCGGCGTAGTGCGCGTTGCCCTGGGTGCGGCCGACTCCGACGATCGACAGCAGGACGTGGTGCCGGACGCCCGCCCGCTCCTCGGCGGCGAGCAGCGTGCGGGTGGTGGTGCCGAAGTAGGCCACGGACGCGGCCCGGTCGGCGGGGGGCGCGTTCGTCGTGTCGACGACGGCCTGAACGCCGTCGAGGGCGGCGTCGAGCCCCTCACCGGTCTGCAGGTCCACGCCGAGCGAGCGGCTGATGCGGACGACGTCGTGCCCCTGTTGCTCCAGGGCGGTGACGGTGCGGGCCCCGATGTTCCCCGTGGCTCCGGCGACTGCGATGCGCATGCTGGTCTCCCCTTCTTCGGTGGACACATTATGGACTATGGAGATCCATAATAGCGAGTATTAGACTCGAAGGCGTGAAGCTGCCAGCGAGCACCGAATGGGTCCTGCACTGCGCCACGACGCTGGCGCAGCTCGAGCCCGGCACCAGCGCGTCCACGGCGCAGCTCGCCCAGTACTTCGACCTGCCGCCCGCCTACCTCGCCAAGCAGCTGAAGGCGCTCGTCAAAGCCGGGCTGCTGAGCGCGGCGACCGGGCCCAGGGGAGGCTTCCGGCTGGCGCGGCCACCCGCCGCGATCACGCTGCTCGCGCTCGTCGAGGCTGTCGACGGGACCTCCTCGCCCTACGAGTGCCGGGAGATCCGGCAACAGGGCAGCGGCGCACTGCCCCCGGACGAGTGCCGCCGCACCTGCGTGCTCGCGCAGAAGATGGCCGACGCGCACCAGGCGTGGCGCGGCAGCCTGGACGGCGTCACGCTCGCCGACATCCTGGCCACCCTGCCGCCCGCCGCGCGCGCCCGTACCCGGTCCCGCCTCACCGGAGCCCCGTCGCCCTGACGTGGGCGCCGACGACGCGGGGCGGGCGCCCACGTCGTCCCGTCAGGACCCCGGCGCCGCCCGGCGTCCCGGCGCCTCCGGCTGGCACCGGGGGCACCAGTACACCGGGCGCGGCGCCCCCGGTGGCCCGGCGGCCTCCCGGCGCGCCACCGGCGTCCCGCACCGCAGGCACGGCCGGTGCTGCCGCCCGTACACCCACAGCTGCCGCCCGCGCCGCCGGTCGCCGGTGGTCACCCGGTCCGCGCGGGCCTTGTTGACGTCCAGGAGCCGCCGGGCCAGATCGACGATCCGGTCCAGCGACGCCACCTCGCTCACCGGCGTCCACGGCGGAACGCGCGCCATGAAGCACAGCTCGGACCGGTACACGTTGCCCACGCCCGCCAGGTTGCGCTGGTCCAGCAACGCCTCGCCCACCTCCCGGCCCGGCGCGGACCGCAGCCGACGCAGGGCCTCGGCCGCGTCCCAGTCCGGACCGAGCAGATCCGGGCCGAGATGCCCGACGACGCGCTCCTCCTCCCGCGTCGGCAGCAGCTCCAGGACGGGCAGCCGGTAGCCGACGGCGGCCCGCTCCGCGTTCTCCAGCACCGCGCGGATCTGGTGGCCAGGCCCGCCCGTCCAGCGCTCCCCGGCCGCGTACAGCCGCCACGCGCCGTCCATCCGCAGGTGCGAGTGCAGGGTCAGCCCACCGCTCAGCCGCGTCAGCAGGTGCTTGCCGCGCGGCAGCGTCTCCAGCACCTCCCGCCCCGCGAGGTCGGCCGTGGCGAAGGCTGGCACCCGCAGCTCCCCCCGGCTCAGCCGCGCCCCGGACAGCGCCACGTGTAGACGTCGCGCCGTGCGCCACACGGTGTCACCCTCCGGCATCCCGCCCCCTTCCTACGGCCGCAGCCGCAGCCCGCGCGGCGTGGCGTGGAACCCGGCCGACTCCAGGACGCCGCCGAGCGGTGAGGTCAGTACCGGCGCACCGTTGGCCCGCTCGACGGTGAGCGCGCCCAGCAACCCGGACCGGGCGGCACCGGCCAGCGCCGCCGTGGCCGCCTCCAGCGCGGCCCCCTCGCTCCACGCCAGCAGCGACCGGCCGCCACGCTCCAGATACAGGGCCAGCTCGCCGTCGACCAGCACGACGAGCGCCCCCGCCTTGCGTCCCGGCTTGTGACCCGCGCCCTCCGGCGGCTCCGGCCACGGCAGCGCCGCCCCGTAGGCGTTCGCCGGATCGGCCGCCGCCAGCACCACGGCCCGCTGCTCCCGCTCCCGTTCCCGGGCGGTGTGGACGGCCCGCAGCCGGTCCACCGCGCCGTCCATCGCGAACTGGGCCGCACCCAGGTGCTCCACGACGTACCCGCGCCGCGCCTGACCGCTCTCCTCGAACGCGGACAGCACCCGGTAGGCCGCCGCGAAGCCGCCCGGCACCCCTTCGGCCGCCACCGCACCGCGCGTGACGACACCGTGCCGGTCGAGCAGCGTACGCGCCGAGGCGTGGGCCCGCAGCGTGGCGTCCTCAGCCCGCTCCGGCAGCAGCGACCAGCGGCCCGCGACGGTGGGCGGCCCGTTCCGCGACGCCGTCCGCACCCCCAGCGAGCCGTACCGGCCGCGCGGCACCGCCCGCTTCGCCCGGTGTGCCGTCGACCCGGCGGTGCGCCCCGAGCCCAGCAGGGCCCGCAGCGGCGCCAGCGAGTCGTTGGTGAGCCGCCCCGACCAGGCCAGCTCCCACACCGTCTCGGCCAGCAGCAGGTCCGTCACCTCCGGCTCCACCGCCCGCACCTGCTCGGCGATCTGCCGGAAGAACAGGCCGTACCCGCCCTCCAGCGCCGCCAGCACGGCCCGGTGGCGGGACGTCAGCTCGAGCGGGTGCGGCTCGGGGAGCAGGAGCGGCGCGTTGTCCGCGGGGTACAGCGCGACCCAGCCGTCCTTGCCGGGGAGCGTCCCGGCACCCGCCCACAGGACCTCACCGGTCGTCGTCAGCTCGTCCAGCATCGCGGGCTCGTACCCGACGACCCGCCCCGGCAGCACCAGCCGCTCCAACGCCGACGCCGGAACGGCGGCGCCCTGTAGCTGCTCCACGGCGCGCGCCAGGCCGTCGACGCCGCGCAGTCCACCGGCCCCCACGTGCTGCCAGCGGGGCAGGAACGCCGCCAGGACCGGCCCGGGCACCGGCTCCAGCTCCTGCCGCAGGGCGGCCAGCGACCGCCGCCGCAGCCTGCGCAGCACCGCCGGGTCGCACCACTCCTGACCGGCCCCCGCCGGATGGAACTCGCCCCGCAGCAGCCGGCCCTCGGCGGCCATCCGGTGCAGCTGCCCGTCGACCACCGCCTGCCCCAGCCCGAACCGGGCGGCGGCCCGGGCGGTCGTGAACGGACCGTGCGTCCGGGCGAACCGGGCCAGCAGGTCCCCCAGCGGATCGGGCACCGGCTCGGTGAACGCCTCCGGCACACCGACCGGCAGGGCGACCCCCAGGGCGTCCCGGAGCCGCCCGGAGTCCTCCACCGCGGCCCAGTGCTCCCGCCCGGCGATCCGCACGGCGACCGCCCGCCGCGCCGCCGCCAGCTCCGCCCCCCAACCCGGCTCGGCACCGCGCTCGCCCAGCTCCTCGTCCGTGAGCGGCCCGAGCACCCGCAGGGCGTCCGCCACCCCTTCCACGTCCTTGACCCGCCGGTCCTTTGTGCGCCACTGGAGCTCCGCCTCCAGCTCCGCCAGCACCCCCGCGTCCAGCAGTTCCCGCAGCTCCGCCCGGCCCAGCAGCTCGGCGAGCAGCCGGGAGTCCAGCGAGAGGGCGGCGGCGCGCCGCTCGGCCAGCGGGGTGTCGCCCTCGTAGAGGAACTGCGCCACGTACCCGAACAGCAGCGAACGGGCGAACGGCGACGGCTCCCGCGTGGTCACCTCCACCAACCGCACCCGGCGGGCCGCGACGTCCCCCATCAGCTCGGTCAGCCCGGGCACGTCGAACACGTCCTGCAGGCACTCGCGCACCGCCTCCAGCACGATCGGGAACGAACCGAACCCGCTCGCCACCTCGAGGAGCTGTGAGGCACGGCGGCGCTGCTGCCACAGCGGCGTCCGCCGCCCCGGGTCGCGGCGCGGCAGCAGCAGCGCCCGCGCCGCGCACTCCCGGAACCGTGCGGCGAACAGCGCCGAACCGCCCACCTGCTCGGTGACGATCCCGTCGACCTCACCGTGGTCGAAGAGCACGTCCTGCGCGCCCACCGGCGCCTGCTCGGCGTCGAAGGACCGGTCCGGCTCCAGCGCGCCGTCCGGGGTGTCCAGGCCCAGCAGGTCCGCGTCCGGCAGCCGCAGCACGATCCCGTCATCGGCGTGCATCACCTGGGCGTCCAGACCGTAGCGCTCGGTCAGCCGGGCCCCCAGCGCCAGCGCCCACGGCGCGTGCACCTGGGCACCGAACGGCGAGTGCACCACCACCCGCCAGTCACCCAGCTCGTCCCGGAACCGCTCCACCACGATCGTGCGATCGTCCGGCACGTGCCCGCACGCCGCGCGCTGCTCCGCCAGGTACGCGAGCAGGTTTCCGACCGCCAGCCCGTCCAGACCGGCCGCGGTCAGCCGCTCGCGCGCCGCCGCCTCCTCCAGCGCGCCCACCTCGCGCAGGAACGCCCCCAACGCCCGGCCCAGCTCCAGTGGACGCCCCAGCTGGTCGCCCTTCCAGAACGGCAGCCGGCCCGGCACTCCGGGGGCGGGGGAGACGAGCACCCGGTCCCGCGTGATGTCCTCGATGCGCCAGGACGTCGTACCCAGCGTGAACACGTCCCCCACCCGGGACTCGTACACCATCTCCTCGTCCAGCTCGCCGACCCGGCCGCCGCCCCGCTTCGGGTCCGCCCCGGCGAGGAAGACACCGAACAGGCCCCGGTCGGGGATGGTGCCGCCCGAGGTGACGGCGAGCCGCTGCGCCCCCGGCCGCGCGCTCACCGTCCCCGCCACCCGGTCCCACACGACGCGGGGCCGCAGCTCGGCGAACGCGTCCGACGGATAGCGGCCCGCCAGCATGTCCAGCACGCCGGTGAACGCCGACTCCGGCAGCGCCGCGAACGGAGCGGCCCGCCGCACCAGGGACAGCAGCTCCGTCACGTCCCACACGTCCATCGCGGTGATCGCCACGATCTGCTGCGCCAGCACGTCCAGCGGGTTGGCCGGAACGCGCAGCGCCTCGATCGCACCCTGCCGCATCCGCTCCGTCACGACCGCCGACTGCACCAGGTCCCCCCGGTACTTCGGGAAGACGACGCCCGCCGACACCGCCCCCACCTGGTGCCCCGCCCGGCCCACGCGCTGCAGCCCCGACGCCACCGACGGCGGCGACTCCACCTGGACGACGAGGTCCACCGCCCCCATGTCGATGCCCAGCTCCAGGCTGGAGGTGGCGACCACCGCCGGCAGCCGCCCGGCCTTGAGATCCTCCTCCACCAGGGCGCGCTGCTCCTTCGACACCGACCCGTGGTGCGCCCGGGCCAGCACCGGCGGGGCGCCCTCCGCCGCGCCGGAACCGCCCATCAGCTCGGCGGGCGCGTGGTCCTTCGGCAGCGGTTCGCCGGTGGCCCGCTCGTAGGCGATCTCGTTCAGCCGGTTGCACAGCCGCTCCGCGAGGCGGCGGGAGTTGACGAAGACGATCGTCGAACGGTGGGCCTGCACGAGGTCGCAGATGCGCTCCTCCACCGACGGCCAGATGGACGGTCTGTCGCCCCCCTCGCCGCCGTCAGCCACCGGGGAGCCGCCGAGCTCGCCCATGTCCTCCACCGGCACGACCACCTGGAGGGCGAACTCCTTCTCCGCCGGGGGCTGCACGATCGTCACGGGCCGCTGCGGGGAGAGGAAGCGCGCGACCTCCTCCACCGGGCGGACCGTGGCCGACAGTCCGATCCGGCGTGCGGGGCGGTCGAGCAGCGCGTCCAGCCGTTCCAGGGAGAGCGCCAGGTGGGCCCCGCGCTTGGTGCCCGCCACGGCGTGCACCTCGTCGAGGATCACCGTCTCCACGCCGCCGAGCGCCTCCCGCGCCTGCGAGGTGAGCATGAGGAACAGCGACTCGGGTGTCGTGATCAGGATGTCCGGCGGACGGCGGGCCATCGCCCGCCGGTCGGCCGCCGGGGTGTCCCCGGAGCGGATCGCCACGCGCACGTCCGGCTCCGGCATGCCGAGCCGCAGCGCCTCCTGCCGGATGCCGGTCAGCGGGCTCCGCAGGTTGCGCTCGACGTCCACCGCCAGCGCCTTCAGCGGTGACACGTACAGCACGCGGCACCGCTTCAGCGGCTCGGCGGGCGGGGCCGCGGCCGCCAGCCGGTCCAGCGACGCCAGGAACGCGGCCAGCGTCTTCCCCGAGCCCGTCGGCGCGACGACCAGGGCGTCCGACCCCTCCGCGAGCGCCCGCCAGGCCCCCTCCTGCGCCGCCGTGGGCGCACGGAAGGCCCCGGTGAACCACGCGCGGGTGGCGGGGGAGAAGTCGTCGAGTGCGTCGGTGGCAGCGTGAGCCATGCCCCCATCGTGCACCGGGGTACCGACAGCGGCCCGCTCCGTCGCCGCTCCACCTCCGGCGGCGGAGGGGCGGAGCCGGGGACCATGTTCACCGTCGGTGTGCGAGCCGGGATGGCTGACGGTCGGGCGCCCGCGCGGCCTGCGCGATACTGGACGCATGCGGCTGACGGACTTCTGGGAGCGGATGACGGCGCACTTCGGCCCGGCGTACGCCGACTCCTTCGCGCGCGACCACGTCATGTCCGAGTTGGGCGGTCGTACGGTGCGGGAGGCGCTGGAGGCCGGGTGGAACGCGAAGGACGTCTGGCGCGCGGTGTGCGCGGCGATGGACGTCCCCGCCGAGCTGCGTTGACGTCAGCCTGTGCCCACCTCATCTCACCCCTTCGGGTGGCGCGAGGGTCCACAAGGAGCGCGATCAGGGCTGTGAGCTGGGGATTCTTCGGTCTCCACAGGGTCGGCGGGTTCACTTGACACAAAAATCGAACATGGATTCCCATGGAGGCGGCGGAAGCGCTCCTGGCCCTTCCCGGTCTCCGACCCCAGCAGGCAGGCCCGCACGCGGGTCGGGGAGAGGACCTGGGTGGCCCGATTGTCAGTGGCAGCCGCTAGCGTCCCGGATGTGAAGCGATCGAACCAGAAACCGGTGGCACCCATGGCAGGAACCGACCGCGAGAAGGCGCTCGACGCCGCGCTCGCACAGATTGAACGGCAGTTCGGCAAGGGCGCCGTGATGCGTCTCGGTGAGCGGCCGAACGAGCCCATCGAGGTCATCCCCACCGGGTCGACGGCGCTGGACGTGGCCCTGGGGGTCGGCGGCCTGCCGCGCGGCCGTGTGGTGGAGGTCTACGGCCCGGAGTCCAGCGGTAAGACGACGCTCACCCTGCACGCCGTGGCGAACGCGCAGAAGGCCGGCGGCACCGTCGCCTTCGTCGACGCCGAGCACGCGCTGGACCCCGAGTACGCCAAGAAGCTCGGGGTCGACGTCGACCAGCTGATCCTCTCGCAGCCGGACAACGGCGAGCAGGCGCTGGAGATCACCGACATGCTCATCCGGTCCGGCGCGCTCGACCTCATCGTGGTCGACTCGGTGGCCGCCCTGGTGCCCCGCGCCGAGATCGAGGGCGAGATGGGTGACTCCCACGTCGGCCTCCAGGCACGGCTGATGAGCCAGGCGCTCCGCAAGATCACCGGCGCACTCCACCAGTCGAAGACGACGGCGATCTTCATCAACCAGCTCCGCGAGAAGGTCGGAGTGATGTTCGGCTCTCCCGAGACGACGACCGGTGGCCGGGCGTTGAAGTTCTACTCCTCGGTGCGTCTCGACATCCGGCGGATCGAGACACTCAAGGACGGTACCGACGCGGTCGGCAACCGCACCCGCGTCAAGGTCGTGAAGAACAAGGTCGCGCCCCCGTTCAAGCAGGCCGAGTTCGACATCCTCTACGGCATCGGCATCAGCCGTGAGGGTGGCCTCATCGACATGGGCGTGGAGCACGGCTTCATCCGCAAGTCGGGCGCCTGGTACACCTACGAGGGCGACCAGCTCGGCCAGGGCAAGGAGAACGCCCGCAACTTCCTGCGTGACAACCCGGACCTGGCCAACGAGATCGAGAAGAAGATCAAGGAGAAGCTCGGCATCGGCGTCCGCGCCGAGGAGCCCGCTGCCGAGCCCGGCGAGGACGCCGCTCCGGGCACCGCCCCCGCCCCCGCCCCCGGCCTCGCGGACCCGGTCGCGAAGGCCGCTCCGGTGGCGGCCGCGAAGGGGAAGTCCGCCAAGGCCGCCGGTACCGCGGCCAAGAGCTAGTCCGGACGCCCCGGTATGACACGGCGGACGGACTGGCCGGGGGGCGCCCCGGCACCCGAGAACGGCGGTGCCGTCTCCTCGTCGAGGGCCGAGGAGGCGGCACCGTCCGGGCCGCGCGATCCGGCGGAGCAGGCGCGGGCGATCTGCCTGCGGCTGCTCACCGGGACGCCCCGCACGCGCAGTCAGCTCGCGGAGGCGCTGCGCAAACGCGGCATTCCCGACGAGGCGGCCGAGGAGGTGCTGACCCGTTTCGAGGAGGTCGGCCTCATCGACGACGCGGGGTTCGCCGACGCCTGGGTGGAGTCCCGTCACCGCGGCCGGGGCCTCGCCCGCCGGGCGCTCGCGCGGGAGCTCCGCACCAAGGGCGTGGACTCCTCGGTGATCGACGGCGCGCTGGGGCAGCTGGACGCCGAGCAGGAGGAGGAGACGGCACGCGCCCTGGTGGAGCGGAAGCTCCGGACCACCCGGGGGCTGGCGCCGGAGCGGCGGCTGCGCCGCCTCGCCGCCATGCTTGCCCGCAAGGGGTATCCGGAGGGCTTGGCGCTGCGCGTCGTCCGGCAGGCCCTGGTGGAGGAGGCCGAGCACCAGGAGGAGGACGCCACCGAGTGGGAGGAGTACCTCCCGGACACCTGACTCAGGGCCCCGACCGGGGGAGGGTGAGTGTGACGCACAGCCCCTGCGGCACACGGGGTGAGTAGGCGATCGACGCGTCACCGGCCGCGAGCAGGGCCCGGGCGATGGAGAGTCCGAGCCCGGAGCCGGAGACGTTCTGATGGCGGCCGCTGCGCCAGAACCGGTCACCGATCCGGTCGAGCTCGTCCTCGGTGAGCCCCGGGCCCTCGTCGGCCACCTCCACGGTGACGTGGTCACCCGCAGCCGCGACGGCGACGGTCACCGCCTTGCCGCGCGGTGTGAACTTCACGGCGTTGTCCACCACGGCGTCCAGCGCGCTCGACAGTGCGATCGGATCGGCCCACGCCGTCAGGGCGGCCGGTCCCTCCCGGCCGAGCTCCACCCCTTCGCGTTCCGCCACCGGGCGCCACGCGGCGATGCGCTCCGTGGCCAGCGCTCCGACGTCGGTCAGCCGCAGGTCCGCGCGGCTGTGCTCCGCCGTCGCCAGGCCCAGCAGGTCGTCCAGCACGCGGGCCAGCCGCTTGCCCTCCGTCTGTACGGCCTCGAAGCCCGCGCGGTCGCCCGGTAGCTCCAGCCCCAGCAGCTCGATGCGCAGCAGCAGCGCGGACAGCGGGTTCCGCAGCTGGTGCGAGGCGTCGGCGACGAAGGCGCGCTGCTGCTCCAGGATGTCCTCCACGTGGTCGGCCATCTCGTTGAAGGAGTGCGCCAGCCGACGCAGCTCGGGCGGCCCCCCGGCGGCGGCCACCCGCGAGGTGAGCCGTCCGGTGGCGATGTCGTGCGTCGCCTTGTCCAGGTCGCGCACGGGGCGCAGCACCCACCCCGAGAGCCGGGCCGCCGCCGCGAGGGCGAGCAGCATCGCGGCCGCCTCCCCGGCGGCCAGCGGTACCCAGTCGCGCAGGATGCGGGAGCGCAGTTGCCCGGTGGGGGAGTCGGTGAGCACGACGGCCACCACGTCGCCGTCCCGGATGACGGGGGAGGCGACGGCGATGCGGTGTGTCTGCCAGGGCCACACCTGGGGCGGATCGTGGCTGCGCCGCCCGGCCAGGGCCTCGGCGAACGCGTCGGCGCCCGCCCCGGTGTCCGGCACGCGCCAGCCCCCGGGGGAGGCGGCCATGGCCTGCCCGTCCCGGAAGAAGACCCCGGCGTTGATGCCGTAGAGGTCGTGGTAGCGGGCCAGCTCGTCGGTGAGGGTGGAGAGGCGTTCGTCGCGGTTGCCGTCCTCGATGCGGGCCTCGGCCGTCGGCTGCGAGACCTCTCCCGGCCGCGAGGTGACGAACTGGGCGAGCGAGGCGAAGCGGGCGGTGTCGTCGATGCGGTCGACGACGAGGCGCTGCTGCTCGGCCGCGGCCATGCTGGCGGCGAGGGGGAAGCCCAGGGCGAGGAGCACACCGGCCATCAGGACGATGAGCAGGGGCAGCAGACGGGCGCGCACCGGCGGAACGTTACCGGGGCGGGTCGTCTGGCACCGACAGCCGGTAGCCGACGCCGCGCACGGTCTCGATGAGTGCCGGCAGGCCGAGCTTGGACCGCAGCGAGGCCACGTGCACTTCGAGCGTGCGGCCGGTGCCCTCCCAGCTGGTCCGCCACACCTCGCTGATGATCTGTTCCCGCCGGTAGACGACGCCCGGGCGCTGGGCGAGCAGCGCCAGCAGGTCGAACTCCTTGCGGGTGAGGGCGACGGCCTCGCCCGCGACCGTGACGCGGCGTCCGGCGGTCTCGATCAGCACCGGCCCGAGCCGCAGCCCGGGGTCCGCCTCCCGCTCGCCCTCCCCGGCGGCGGCGAGGGAGGGCGCGGGCCCCTCACCGTGGGCCGTCCGGCGGCTGACGGCGTGGATGCGGGCGAGGAGTTCCCCGGTGTCGTAGGGCTTCACGACGTAGTCGTCGGCCCCGAGGTTGAGCCCGTGGACGCGCGAACGCACGTCGGCGCGGGCTGTCACCATGATCACGGGGACGGCGGTGCAGCGCCGGATACGGCCGCAGACCTCGAAGCCGTCCTGGTCGGGAAGGCCGAGGTCGAGCAGGACCACGTCGAAGGACGTGCCGCCTTCGGAGGGCAGGACCTGCTCCAGGGCCTCCGCGCCGCTGCGCGCGTGGACGACGGTGAAGCCGTGCCGGGCGAGCACGGCGGACAGCGCGGCGGCGACGTGGTCGTCGTCCTCGACGAGCAGCACGCGCATACCGCCTCCGTCCCTGTGCTCATCGTGTGCCTACGCGGCCCCCATTGTCCCGCCGAACGCCTCGGGGGGAAGCCCGCCTGCATCCACGCCGACGGCGACGCCGCACGTCAAGGCGGTTCCGGGCCGCCGGGCGTTCCGTTATGCAGCCGGTACGCGGCCGTGCGGCCCCCTCACGCACCGTCGTGGCGCGTGGCTGGATCGTTATGCTCAAGTTCCGCTCAGATGTGATGACGCTGCTCCGAGCCGGTCACTAAGGTCCCACCAACCGACGAGGACGGAGCGAGTGACGCCGATGAGCGCAGTATCGGTGACCAAGGACGCCGGAGGCACGGCGGACCCGGCGGAACCCCTGGTCGTACTGGACAACGTCAACAAGCACTTCGGCGCGTTGCACGTGCTCCAGGACATCGACCTGACCATCGCCCGGGGCGAAGTGGTCGTCGTGATCGGTCCTTCCGGGTCCGGCAAGTCCACCCTGTGCCGCACCATCAACCGCCTGGAGACGATCGACTCGGGGTCGATCAGCATCGACGGGAAGCCGCTCCCTGCCGAGGGCAAGGAACTGGCCAGGTTGCGCGCGGACGTGGGCATGGTCTTCCAGTCGTTCAACCTCTTCGCCCACAAGACGGTCCTGCAGAACGTCACGCTGGGTCAGACGAAGGTGCGCAGGACGCCGAAGGCCGAGGCCGAGGAACGGGCCCGCGCCCTGCTGGACCGGGTCGGCGTGGGCAACCAGGCCGACAAGTACCCCGCCCAGCTCTCCGGCGGCCAGCAGCAGCGCGTGGCCATCGCCCGCGCCCTGGCCATGGAGCCGAAGGTGATGCTCTTCGACGAGCCGACCTCCGCGCTCGACCCCGAGATGATCAACGAGGTCCTCGAGGTCATGCAGCAACTGGCCCGGGACGGCATGACGATGGTCGTCGTCACCCACGAGATGGGCTTCGCCCGGTCCGCGGCGAACCGCGTGGTCTTCATGGCCGACGGGCGGATCGTCGAGGAGGCGACGCCGGACCAGTTCTTCAGCAACCCGCGCAGCGACCGGGCGAAGGACTTCCTCTCGAAGATCCTCGCGCACTGAACGACCGTACGGGCCCCGCCCACCACTTCACCAAGGGAAACCACATGAGATTCCGCAAGACCGGTGCCGCCGTCGCCGCCGCGCTCGCCCTCGCCGTCTCCGCCACCGCCTGTGGCGGGGACAGCGGGAGTGACGACACGATCACGATCGGCATCAAGTTCGACCAGCCGGGTCTCGGCCTGAAGACGCCGGACGGCGCCTACGAGGGCTTCGACGTCGATGTGGCGACGTACGTCGCCAAGGAGCTCGGCTACGAGGCCGAGGACATCGAGTGGAAGCAGTCGCCGAGCCCGGAGCGGGAGAACCTGCTCAGCCGTGGTGACGTGGACATGATTGCGGCCACGTACTCCATCACCGACGAGCGCAAGGAGAAGGTCAGCTTCGCCGGCCCCTACCTCATCGCGCACCAGGACCTGCTGATCCGCTCGGACGAGACGGCGATCACCGACGCCTCGGACCTGAACGACAAGAACCTCTGCTCGGTCGGTGGTTCGACGTCCGCGCAGAACGTCAAGAACGAGCTGGCACCCGAGGCCGAGCTGCAGGAGTTCGACACCTACTCCAAGTGCCTGGACGGCCTCAGCAAGGGCACCGTCGACGCGCTGACCACGGACGACGCCATCCTGGCCGGGTACGCCGCGCAGGAGAACTACGAGGGTCAGTTCAAGCTCGCCGGCCTCAGCCTGAGCGACGAGAACTACGGCATCGGCCTGAAGAAGGGCGACACCGAGATGCAGGAGAAGGTCAACGCGGCCCTGGAGAAGATGGTCGAGGACGGCTCCTGGAAGGAGGCCGTGGACAAGCACTTCGGCCCGGCCGGCTACGACCCGGGCGAGGCTCCGGAGATCACCGAGAAGAGCTGACCCGGCGGCGGTCAGACAAAGCCACGGGGCGCGTCGGATTCCGCCCGGCGCGCCCCGCCTTCCATGAGGTGAGAGCGCGGTAGACAGTGTTCGATTTCCTTGATTCGCCTCAGTACAACCTGCTCGGGGCGTTCTGGCTGACGGTGCAGCTCACCGTCTTCTCCGGGATCGGAGCCCTGGTCTGGGGCACGGTCCTGGCCGGTATGCGGGTCAGCCCCGTCCCGGTGATGCGGGCCTTCGGCACGGCGTACGTGAACGTCGTGCGGAACACCCCGCTGACGCTCATCATCGTCTTCACGTCCCTCGGCCTGTACAACTCGCTCGGCATCACGCTGGGTGCCGAGGGCGATATCGAATCGATCAACTTCCGGCTGGCCGTCCTGGGGCTGGCCGCCTACACGGCGACCTTCGTCTGCGAGGCGCTGCGGTCGGGGATCAACACCGTCGGCCTCGGCCAGGCGGAGGCGGCCCGCGCGCTGGGTCTCAGCTTCTTCCAGGTGCTGTGGTCGATCGTGCTGCCGCAGGCCTTCCGTTCGGTGGTGGCGCCACTGGCGAACGTCCTCATCGCCCTCACCAAGAACACGACGGTCGCCGCGGCCATCGGTGTCGCCGAGGCGGCGTTGCTGATGAAGGAGATGATCGAGAATGAGTCCGACGCGATCCTGCTGGTCTTCGCGGTGTTCGCCTTCGGGTTCATCGTGCTCACCCTTCCCACCGGCCTGGTGCTCGGCTGGCTCAGCAAGCGCGTGGCGGTGAAGCGATGAGTTCCGTCCTGTACGACACGCCGGGGCCGCGTGCCAAGGTCCGCAACGTCCTCTACACGGTCGGGTTCCTCGTCGTGCTCGGCGCCGCGCTCTACTGGGTGCTGCGGACGCTGGGTGACGCGGGGGAGCTGGAGGCCGACAAGTGGTCCCCGTTCTTCACCGACTCGCGGGTGTGGACGACGTTCCTGCTGCCCGGGCTGGTCAACACCCTGAAGGCGGCGGCTCTCGCGATGGCCATCGCGCTGCCGCTGGGCGCCGTGCTCGGCATCGCGCGACTCTCGGACCACGCCTGGGTCCGCAGCACCGCGGGCGCGATCGTGGAGTTCTTCCGAGCCATTCCGGTGCTGCTCCTCATGGTCTTCGCGAACGAGGCCTACGCGATGTGGACGAACGTCGACTCCGACGTCCGGCCGCTGTACGCGGTCGTCACCGGCCTGGTGCTGTACAACGCCTCGGTGCTCGCCGAGGTCGTGCGGGCGGGCATCCTGTCCCTGCCGCGCGGCCAGACGGACGCCGCGCAGGCGATCGGGATGCGCAAGTGGCAGGTCATGACCTTCGTCCTGCTTCCGCAGGCGGTCACGGCGATGCTTCCGGCCATCGTCAGCCAGCTGGTCGTCATCGTGAAGGACACCGCGCTCGGTGGGGCGGTGCTCGGCTTCAGTGAGCTGCTGCGCCAAGGCGACCTGATCACGGTCAACTACTCGAACCCCATCGCCGCCTACCTCTTCGTCGGCGTGCTGTTCATCGTGCTCAACTTCGCCCTGACCAGTGGCGCGAGTTGGCTGGAACGGCGCATCCGGCAGGGCCGCAAGTCCTCCGGCGCGGTCCTCGGCACCGAACAGCTGGAGGAGCTGGAGAACGTCGGCCCCGAGCCGGTGACGGAGCGGGGCGGGCAGACCGACCGGACCTGAGGGGTTCCGTCCCCTCCACGCAACCCGCTGCCCGGGCGGCCGTCACTTGACGGTTGCACGGGCAGTGGGTTGCATACGGGTGTGATCACGCACGGCGTCCGGCCCCCGGCCCCCACTCCCGTCCCCGTCGGGGACCCCCGGCACGGACCGAGGCGTCGGAACGGGGTGCGGTGGAGCCGGTGATCGTGGTCGGCGCGGGCCCGGTGGGGCTGGCGCTGGCGCTGGCGCTCGCACGGCACGAGGTGCCGTCGGTGCTGCTGGAGACGGGGGACGGGGAGGCGCCCGTCCGCCCGGCGCGCACCTGCGTCCTGCGGCCCGACACCGCCGCACTCGCCCAGCGGCTGGCCGGCCCGGCCGCGCTGCCGGGCACCCACTGGCGCGTCTGGCGCACGCTGCGCCGCCGTCAGTGCCTGGACCAGGAGGACTTCGCGCCGGGCGACGCGCCCTTCCACCTGCCGCAGCACACCCTGACCGGCGCGCTCACGGCCGCCGTGCGCGGCAGCGGGCTCGTCGACTTCGTCCCCGGCCGCCGTCTGACGGAGCTGGAGCAGCACGCCTCCGGCGTGCGGGCCCGTACCTCCGGCGGGCTGGGCGCCACGTGGTCGGGGAGCTACCTCGTCGGCTGCGACGGAGCCCGCTCGACCGTCCGCAAGCTGCTCGGCGTCCGCTTCCCGGGCCGGACGTCGGTCGAGCGCCGGGCGGTCGCCGCCCTGCGCGTGCCGCTGCCCTGGCCGGACGAGGCACTGCTGCACCGCGATCCGCCGGACGGCGCCGGCGAGGTCAGCGCCCGCTCGCTGCCCGGTGGCCGGTGGCGGCTGGACTGGCGGCTGCCGCCGCGCGGGGATCTCGTCACCCCCGAGGACCTGCTGCGGCGGATCGAGAGCACGCTGGCGGCCTGGTCGGAGGAGGCGGGGCCGCAGGACGGTACGCCCGCCTACGAGTTGCTGGACACCGGCGTCCACACGGCGCACCAGCGGCTGGCCCGCCGCTGGCGGTGCGGGCGCGCCTTCCTGGCCGGGGACGCCGCGCGGCTGCTGGGCGCGCTCGGCACCCAGAGTGTCGACGAGGGGCTGCGCGACGCCGACAACCTGGCCTGGAAGCTGGCCGTCGCCTGGCACGGCAAGGGCGGTGCGGCGACGGACGCGCTGCTGGACACCTACGAGAGCGAGCGGCGCGGCGTCTCGGTCGCCCGGCTGCGTGCCCTGGACCAGGCGCTGCCCCTGGTGCAGGGCGGCAGCGGTCTGCGTTCCCTCCTTCCCGGTGGCCGGGGGCCGCTCGGGCTGCTCACCGACGGCCACGCGGGCCGGGGCCCGCTGGGTGCGCCCGGGGCGTACGCGGCATCCCCGCTGACGTCGGCCGCCCTGCCGGGGATGCCGGTCTCCGCCGAGCTGGGACGGCCGGCCGCCGACGTTCCGGTGACCCCGCCGGGCGGGGAGCGGCAGCCGCTGCGCGGTCGGCTGGGCCGACGCCTGCTGGTGGTGCTCGTGGCGCCCGGCACGGGCGTGTGGGAGAGCCGGCACTGGCGGAACGCGGGCGTCATGCCTCAGCTCGCGGCGGCCGTGCGCGGGTTGCCGCTCCCCGCCGAACTGCTGGTCGCCGAGGCGTACCCGGGCGCCGAGGCGCACAGCGTCCTGCTGGTCCGTCCGGACGGGCACCTGGCGGCGGCGCTGCCGGGCGTGGACGCGGCGGCACTGCACGCGAGCGTCGTGCGGCTCGCCGGTGGTGACGGCGCGGACGTCAGGGCTTGACCGCGCGGTAGTAGCGCCTGGCCCCTTCGTGCAGGGGGAGCGGGTCGGTGTAGATGGCGGTGCGCAGGTCCACACGCTGGGCGGCGTGGACCTCGTGGGCGATGCGGTCCCGGCTGCGGATGAGGACGCGCGTCAGTCCGGCGGTCACGTCCGGGTCCACCCGCTGCGCCGTCACCAGCAGGTTGGCCACGGCGACCGTCTCCACCCCTTCGCCGCGCTGCACCTCGGGGTAGGCGTCGGCGGGCATGACGGCCGCGCGGTAGTGCCGGGCGACGGGGTCCTGGGCGTGCAGCGCGGGCACCAGGTCGCCCAGGCCGACGAGCCGGACGTCGCTGCGGGCGGCGAGGCTCTGGACGGCGCCGGTGGGCAGCCCTCCGCTCCAGAAGAAGGCGTCGAGCCGGCCGCCTTCGAGCATGCCCGGCATGGTGTCGATGCCCTCGTGCACGGTGGTCACGTCCCGGTCCGGGTCCAGCCCGGCGGCGGTGAGCAGCCGGCGGGCGATGGGCCGCACCCCGGACTCCAGCTCGCCGACCCCGACCCGCAGCCCCGCCAGGTCGGCGGCCGTGCGGACGGGGGAGTCGGCGGGAACGACGAGTTGGATGTAGTCGTCGTAGAGCCGTGCACAGGCCCGCAGCCGCGCGGCGTCCTCGCCGCCCGCACGGAGGTGGGCGGCGACGGCGTCGGCCTGGGCGATGGTGAAGTCCGCCTCGCCGGAGAGCACGCGCCGGATGTTCTCCACGGAGCCCTGGCTCGGCCGCAGCTCGATCTCCAGCTCCGGCAACTCCGTCCGCACGCGCTGCTCCAGCAGGGCGCCGTAGCGCTCGTAGACGCCCGTCGGCACCCCCGTGGCGAACGTGACCCGGCCGCCGGGGGCCGGGTCGTCGGCGGGCAGCAGCCACCACGCGAGCAGCGCGAGCGCGACCAGCGCGGCGGCGGCTTCGAGCGCCCGGCGCCGGCCGAGGCGGCGGATGCGGAGGGTGGCCATGGGCCGATCCTGCCATCCGCGCTCCGCCGGGCGGCAGGTACGTGCACCGGAGGGGCGGGGGGCTCGGGGGAACGCGTACCCTGGTCGACTGAGATGACTGCGAAGACTTATGAGCTGCGCACCTTCGGCTGCCAGATGAACGTCCACGACTCCGAGCGGATGGCCGGTCTGCTGGAGGACGCCGGCTATGTGCGCGCGCCCGAGGGGGCCGACGGCGCCGATGTCGTCGTCTTCAACACCTGTGCGGTGCGGGAGAACGCCGACAACCGGCTGTACGGGAACCTCGGTCAGCTGGCGCCCAGGAAGGCCGCCCGGCCCGGCATGCAGATCGCGGTGGGCGGGTGCCTGGCCCAGAAGGACCGCGACACGATCGTGAAGAAGGCGCCCTGGGTGGACGTCGTCTTCGGTACCCACAACGTCGGCAAGCTGCCGGTGCTGCTGGAGCGGGCCCGCGTGCGGCGGGAGGCGCAGGTCGAGATCGCCGAGTCGCTGGAGGCGTTCCCCTCCACCCTGCCCACGCGCCGGGAGTCGGCCTACGCGGCGTGGGTGTCGGTCTCCGTCGGGTGCAACAACACGTGCACGTTCTGCATCGTGCCGCAGCTGCGCGGCAAGGAGAAGGACCGCAGGACCGGCGACATTCTCGCCGAGATCGAGGCGCTGGTCTCCGAGGGCGTCATCGAGATCACCCTCCTCGGCCAGAACGTGAACGCCTACGGCAGCGACATCGGCGACCGGGAGGCGTTCGGCAAGCTGCTGCGTGCCTGCGGGGAGATCGAGGGGCTGGAGCGCGTCCGCTTCACCTCGCCCCACCCGCGTGACTTCACCGACGACGTCATCGCCGCCATGGCGGAGACGCCGAACGTCATGCCGCAGCTCCACATGCCGCTGCAGTCCGGCTCCTCCAAGGTGCTGAAGGACATGCGGCGCTCCTACCGGCAGGAGCGCTTCCTGAAGATCATCGAGAACGTGCGGGTGGCGATGCCGCAGGCGGCGATCTCGACGGACATCATCGTGGGCTTCCCCGGCGAGACCGAGGAGGACTTCCAGGAGACCCTGCACGTCGTCCGGGAGGCCCGCTTCGCGCAGGCGTTCACCTTCCAGTACTCCAAGCGTCCGGGCACCCCGGCCGCCGAGATGGACGGCCAGATCCCCAAGGCGGTCGTCCAGGAGCGCTATGAGCGCCTGGTGGCCCTCCAGGAGGAGATCTCCTGGGCCGAGAACAGGGCGCAGGTCGGCCGGACGTTGGAGGTGCTGGTCGCCGAGGGCGAGGGGCGCAAGGACGAGGCCACCCGACGGCTGTCCGGCCGGGCCGCCGACAACCGGCTGGTGCACTTCGCGCGTCCCGAGGAGCCGGTGCGCCCCGGCGACATGGTGAGCGTCGAGGTCACCTACGCCGCCCCCCACCACCTGCTGGCGGAGGGCCCGGCGCTCGCCGTCCGGCGCACGCGCGCCGGTGACGCCTGGGAGGCCCGCACCGCGGCACCCGCACCCTCGGGCGTCATGCTCGGTCTGCCCACGGTGGGAGCGCCCGCCGCGCAGCCCGCCGCGCAGGGCGACGGCTGCCGGGCCTGCTGACGGCGGGCCCCTCCGTCGCCGGGCGACGGGTCGGGGACGCCCCGTCGGGCGACGGACCGCACCCGTTGCCGAATATGCCGATCCGCGCCGGATACGGGGGCACGGCGTCCCCACGGCGCTAGGCTGCCGCCCATGCTTGCCGCTGCCGCCGCCTGCCCCTGCCCCCCACTGCTGGTGCCCGAGGTCGCCAAGGGCGCCGCACCCGAGATGGACGACGCCCGCGCCGCCTGCGCCGAGGCCCTGGACGCGCTGGCCGCCGCCCGCCCCGACCGCCTCGTCGTCGTCGGGCCCGCCAATCCGCTGGCCCGGGGGACGTACCCGCCGGGCAGCCGCGGCTCTTTCCACGGCTACGGCGTGGACCTCGCGGTCCCGCTCGGTCAGGGCGACGGCGGGGACCGCCGGCTGCCGCCCTCCCTGGCCGTGGCCGCCTGGCTCCTCGACCACCACGGCTGGCGGGCCGCCCCGGTCACGGGGCGCGGTGTGGCGGAGACGCTGACGCCCGAGCGGTGCGCCGCCACGGGCCGCGAGCTGGCCGGGGACGGCGACCGCGTCGCGCTGCTCGTCATGGGCGACGGCAGCGCCTGCCGCACGCTCAAGGCACCCGGCTACTTCGACGAGCGGGCCGCCGCGTTCGACGCGGAGGTCGCGCGGGCCCTCGGCGCCGCCGACACCGGGGCGCTGGCCGCCCTCGACCCCGAACTCGGCTACGAGCTCCAGGCCTCCGGCCGGGCCGGCTGGCAGGTGCTCGCCGCAGCCGCCGGACGGACCCGGCTCACCGGCAAGCTGCTCTACGACCGCGCGCCCTACGGCGTCGGATACCTCGTGGCGTGCTGGTCCTGACCCCGGATGTCCGCCGCGTCGGCCGCGTGACCCTGCTGGTCACTCGGCCGACACGGCGGACGGGGGACGTGGCGGACGTCAGCGCGGCCCGCCCGGCTGACCGCCGGGGCCCGGACCGCCGGGGCCGGGGTGACCGCCGGGGCCGCCCGGCCCGCGCCGCCGCTGTTCGTCGGCCAGCCGGTCCACGGCCTGGCGGGCCTTCTGGCTGCCCGTCCGCAACTGGCCGCTGTACTTGCCCTTGGTCTTCTTGTCGGCCATCTGCGCCGCTCTGTCGACGGCCTGGCCGACCTTGCTCTCATGCTTGACGAGCAACCCCTTGAGCTTGTCCAGCATGCTCATCGCAGTCACCTTCCTCGACGTCGGATCTCATGTACGGGCACCGTCGCCGCTTTCGGTGGCAGCGGCTTCACTGGCGGACTGCTGCTGGGGGATCTCCACGTCCTCCCGAGCCTCCCCCGGCGCGCCGTCCGTCCTCGTGGCAACGGCGGCGGGCCCCTCAGGGTTCCCCGCGCCGTCCTCGGACGTGTTCCCCCGGGGTTGCGCCGCACACGTGTCGGCGGCGTCGGCGCCCCCACTCCCGGCCGCTCCGGCGGCGGTTTCCTGCCCGGTGGCGTCGGGGGCATCGGCTCCCGCCCCGGACGACCCGTCGGTCGGCTTCCTGCGGAACCAGCTCAGTACGCCCATGACAACTCCCCATCGTGCGGGTGCGGCTCGCGCGCCACCACCTCTGTGAAGCGCAACGACGGTGCCCGGGTGGCGTCACGTCGCCCGTTCGTGAGGGGGCGGCCCGGTTTGGGAGACTGGCCGGTGTGAAGAGCCCCCCTCCCTCCCCCTCCGCCCCGCAGGTCGTCGCCGTGGTCGGCCCGACCGCCGCCGGCAAGTCCGACCTCGGCGTGGCGCTCGCCCGTGCGCTGGGCGGCGAGGTCGTCAACGCCGACTCGATGCAGCTCTACCGGGGCATGGACATCGGCACGGCCAAACTGACCCGGGAGGAGCGGCGGGGCGTTCCGCACCGGCTGCTCGACGTCTGGGACGTGACGGTCACCGCGAGCGTCGCGGAGTACCAGCGCCTGGCCCGGAAGGAGATCGACGGCCTGCTCGCGCGCGGCCGCACGCCGGTGCTCGTGGGCGGGTCCGGGCTGTACGTGCGCGGGGCGCTGGACGCGCTGGAGTTCCCCGGCACCGATCCGGCGGTACGGTCCCGGCTGGAGGCGGAGCTCGACGAGCACGGACCCGGGGAGCTGCACCGCCGCCTCGCCGCCGCCGACCCCGCCGCCGCGGCGGCCATCCTGCCCGGCAACGGCCGCCGGATCGTGCGCGCGCTGGAGGTCATCGAGATCACCGGGCGTCCCTTCACCGCGCAGTTGCCCGAGCCGGGCGCCCGGCGGGACGTGTACGACACGCTGTACGTCGGGGTCGACGTGCCCCGGCCCGAGTTGGACGAGCGGATCGCCCGCCGGGTGGACGTCATGTGGGAGGCGGGGCTGGTCGAGGAGGTCCGCGCGCTGGAGGCGGTGGGGCTCCGGGAGGGCCGGACGGCCTCCCGCGCCCTGGGGTACCAGCAGGTGCTGGCGGCGCTCGCCGGGGAGTGCGCCGAGGAGGACGCCCGCCGGGAGACGGTGCGGGCCACCAAGCGCTTCGCGCGGCGCCAGGACTCGTGGTTCCGCCGGGACGATCGCGTGCACTGGCTGAGCGGTGCGGCGGAGGACCGAGGCAGCCTCAACGGACACGCGCTGTCGCTGGTCGAACGGGCGGTCACAGCCTGATCACGTCATGGCATCGGGACGCCCGGAGAGCGCTGACCGGCAGGTCCGACGTGCCATCATCGACGCTCTAGCCGCAATGCCGTGGTGATTCGGGAGGGCACGTGGCGACGGATGCCGGCCCTCGTGGCGGCGACGAACCGGGACGGGAGCCGGGCCCCGCGACGCGGGTGCACGAGGGCTCCCGCGAGAGCGCGGTGACGTCCGCGCGCGTCGGGACCGACGGAATGTCCGGGACGGTCGAGGTGCCCGCGGCCCGGTTCGCGGTGGACGGCGTCCCCGACGACGGCGAAGGGGAGCCGTACCCCGAGGAGTCGTACGCGGAGCTGCGGCCACCGCGCCGGCTGCGACTGTGGCAGCTCGCCCCGATCGTCGGCCTCGCCGTGCTGGGCTCGCTGATGTTCGCCTTCCCCCTCGCCTTCGACATCGGCGACGGCGGCGCCGTCGTCGCGATGCTGGGCCTGCTGATCACCGGCTGCGCGGCGGGCTGGGGCCTGATGGCGGCGCGCCGCGTCGGGCACGCCTGGCCCGGCATGCCCGCCCGTGGCTCGGGGGAGCGCCCCGACTGGCGCGTCGTGACCCTGTACGCGTCGGTCTGCCTCGTGCTCGTCGCGCTGGCGGTGTGGCGGGTGGCCCGCCTCCGGTAGACCGACGGCCGCACCCGGCGACGGCACCGCCCCGGCGGCGTGCCCCGTGCGGTCGCGGCCGGGCGGTCGCGCCGTGCCGGCTCCCGTACGATCGCCGTGTGAGCACCGCACCGCAGCCCCCCGCCCCTCTGGTCTTCCTCAAGGGCCACGGCACCGAGAACGACTTCGTGATCCTGCCCGACCCCGAGGGGCTGGTGGAGCTGCCGGCCCGCACGGTGGCGCGGCTGTGCGACCGCCGGGCGGGTCTGGGTGCCGACGGGGTGCTGCACGTGGTGCGGTCCGCCGCGCACCCCGAGGCGCGGGCGATGGCGGCGACGGCCGAGTGGTTCATGGACTACCGCAACAGCGACGGCAGCATCGCCGAGATGTGCGGCAACGGCGTCCGGGTCTTCGCCCGCTACCTGCACCGCGCCGGCCTGGTGAAGGACGAGGCGTTCGCCGTCGCCACCCGGGCCGGTGTCCGGCACGTCCGGCTGGGGGAGGACGGACGGGTCACCGTCGGCATGGGCCGGGCGACGCTGCCGCCGCAGGAGGACGCGCCGGTCACCGTCACGGTGGGGGAGCGCACCTGGCCGGCCCGCAACGTGAACATGGGCAATCCGCACGCCGTCGCCTTCGTCGCCGACCTCGCGGACGCCGGGCACCTGCTGGAGGCCCCGCTCGTGGCTCCGGCGACCGCCTACCCGGAGGGCACGAACGTCGAGTTCGTCGTCGACCGTGGCCCCGGGCACGTCGCGCTGCGCGTGCACGAGCGCGGCTCGGGCGAGACCCGCTCCTGCGGCACGGGGGCCTGCGCCGTCATGGTCGCCGCCGCCCGCCGGGACGGGGCGGACCCCGCCGTGCGGGGCGTGCCGGTGACGTACACGGTGGACGTGCCGGGAGGGCGGCTGGAGATCACCGAGCGCCCCGACGGCGAGATCGAGATGACCGGCCCGGCCGTCATCGTCGCCGAGGGCCTCGTCGAGCCGGGCTGGCTCGCGGCCTAGGGTGCCGGGCTGGCTCGCGGCCTAGCGTGCCGCCGGTGCGTGCCTCAACTCGCCACGCGGGACGCGGGTATCGCCCGATGGGGTGATCCCTCCGTCGGGCGGCACCACCCACGGGGTGCCACGTGGTGAGGTCGGTAGCATCGAGCAACTGACGGTGCGACACCTGGACAGGGGGCTGCCTTGAGCGCGGTACGGGGCCTGAGAAAACTCAGCCGGGCTGCGATGAGCGGCTCCGCCCCGCGCGGCGGCCTCCCGGACGCCCTGGAGCACGTGGCCCAGGCCCACCGCGCCCACCACCCGCGCGCCGACCTCGCACCGCTGTGCCGGGCCTACCTCCTGGCCGAGTCCTCGCACCGTGGGCAGATGCGCAAGAGCGGCGAACCGTACATCACGCACCCGCTGGCCGTGACCCTCATCCTGGCGCAGCTCGGCGCGGAGACGACGACGCTGACGGCGTCGCTGCTGCACGACACGGTGGAGGACACCGACGTCACGCTGGACCAGGTGCGCGCCGAGTTCGGCGCCGAGGTGGCCTACCTCGTGGACGGCGTCACCAAACTCGAGAAGGTCGACTACGGCGCCGCCGCCGAGCCGGAGACGTTCCGCAAGATGCTCGTCGCCACCGGCAACGACGTCCGCGTCATGACCGTCAAGCTCGCCGACCGGCTGCACAACATGCGCACCCTCGGCGTCATGCGGCCGGAGAAGCAGGCCCGGATCGCCAAGGTGACGCGGGACGTGCTCATCCCGCTCGCCGAACGGCTCGGCGTCCAGGCACTCAAGACGGAGCTGGAGGACCTGGCGTTCCAGATCCTCCACCCGGAGAGCTACGCGCACACCCGGGAGATCATGCGGGCCCACACGGCCGGGCCCGATCCGCTCCGGGCCGTCGCCGACGCCGTGCGCGGCGTGCTGCGGGACTCCCCGGTCAGCGCCGAGGTGCAGATCCGGCCGCGGCACGCCCTGTCCGTGCACCGCGCCGTGATGAAACGCGGGCCGCTGGGCCCCTGCGACTTCGGACGGCTCCTCATCCTCGTCGAGGACGACGCCGACTGCTACGCCGTGCTCGGGGAGCTGCACACCTGCTTCACCCCGGTGATCTCCGAGTTCAAGGACTTCATCGCGGTCCCGAAGTTCAACCTCTACCAGTCCCTGCACACGGCGTTCGCCGACACGGAGGGCCGGGTGGCGGAGGTTCTGATCCGCACCCACCGCATGCACCGGGTCGCCGAGGCGGGCGTCATCGCGCTCGGCGACCCGCATCGCCGCGCTCCCGTCGAGGGCGCCGACGACGCCGAGGGCACCGCCGACGGGTCGGCCGGGGCGCGTGGCAGCGAGGCGGAGCGGGCCGACCCGACCAGGCCGGGCTGGTTGTCCCGGCTGCTGGAGTGGCAGAGCGACGCCCCCGACCCCGACACGTTCTGGGCCCACCTGCGGGAGGACCTGGCGCAGGACCGTGAGGTCACCGTCTTCTGCGGCGGCGGCACCCTGCACCTCCCCGCCGGGGCCACCTGCCTCGACGCCGCCTACGCGCGGTACGGGCCCCGGGCGCACACCTGCATCGGGGCCCGCGTCGACGGACGGCTCACCACGCTCGGCACCGTCCTGCGGGACGGGGACGCCCTCCACCTGCTGCTCGCCCCGGAGGGCGCCTCGGGGCCCTCCCCGGACTGGCTCGAACACGTCCGCACGCCCGCCGCGCGGATCGCCGTCCGCCGGTGGCTGGAGGCCCACCCCGAAGGCAGCGCCCCGGCCGAGGCCGCGCCCGGGCCGGTGGCGGACGCGTCCGGGCCGGGTGGTGCCGGGCGTCCGTCGCCCGCTCCCGGTGCGGAGCGGGCCGCCGTGGCGGTGGACCTGCCGGACCGCCCGGTGCGGCTCGCCCGGTGCTGCACGCCGGTGCCCCCCGACCCGGTCACGGGCTTCCCGGTACGCGGCGGCGCCGTCACCGTGCACCGCGACGCCTGCGCCGTCGCGGGGCGGATGACGGCGGCGGGGCGCCGGCCCGTTCCCGTCCGCTGGGAGGCCGGCGGAGGCGGGTGCCGGGTGACGCTGCTGGCCGAGGCGTTCGGACGGCCCCGGTTGCTGGCCGACCTGACCGAGGCCATCGCCGTGCAGGGCGCCGCCGTCATCTCCGCCGACGTCGAGCCGCCGCGGGAGCAGCGGGTGCGGCACCGGTACACGCTGCGGCTGCCGGACGCCACGGCGCTGCCGGCCCTCATGCGGGCCATGCGCGGCGTGCCGGGCGTCTACGACGTGGTCCGCGCCACCCGTCCCGTGGTGTGAGGCGACCGGTCCGAGGCGATCCGACCTGCCGTCCGTGGCCGTTGCGGGCGCACCCGGCGGTTGCGGTATGACCATCCGATCGGGTGGCCCGGTGATGCGCCGTCACCGAAGCGGCCGCTCCGGCTGGTACCTGATGGATCATGACCTCCCCCAGCCCGTACCCGGCCCCCCGGACCCCACGCCCCCGACCCGCCCGTGCCCGCCTGCGGTCCCGGCTCACCGCCACCGCCGCCGTAGCCGTCTCGCTCGGCCTCGTCGCCTCCGCGCCGCAGCCCGAGGCGCTGGGCATCGGCGACCGCCTCTTCCCCACGCTCGGGAACCCCGGCTACGACGTCCTGCGCTACGCCATCGACCTCCGCTACGGCGGGGACAACACCCGTCCCCTGGAGGCCGGGACGCACATCACCGCCCGCGTCACCGGTGATCGGCTGGAACGGCTCAACCTGGACTTCGCCAACGGCACGGTGCGCGAGGCCCGCATCGACGGCGAGCGGGTGCCGTGGACGTCGGTGGGGGAGGACATCGTCCTCAGCCCCGACCGGGAGCTCAAGCGGGGCGACGTCGTGCGCATCGACGTCCGGCACACCAGCCCCACCTCCGGAGCCCGGCCCAGCGGCTGGATCAGGACCGAGCGGGACGGGCTGGTGATGGCCAACCAGGCCGACGCCGCGCACCGCGTCTTCCCGGCCAACGACCACCCGTCCGACAAGGCGCAGTTCACCTTCCGCATCACCGCTCCGACGGGCTTCACCGCCGTGGCCAGCGGGCGCCGGGCCGGTGAGCGGACGCACGGCGACACCGTCACCCGTACCTACCGGACCGTCCGCCCGATGGCCACCGAGCTCGCGCAGGTCGCCATCGGCCGGTCCGTCGTCGTCCGGGACGAGGGGCCGGGCGGCCTGCCGCTGCGCCACGTCGTGCCCGAACAGCACCGGGCGGCGCTGGAGCCCTGGCTGGAGAGGACGCCGGAGCACCTGAGGTGGATGCGGGAGAAGGTGGGCGCCTACCCCTTCGAGAACTACGGCCTGCTCGTGGCCGAGGCCGACCTCGGCTTCGCCCTGGAGACGCAGACCCTGTCGCTGTTCTCCGTCGACTTCCTGACCAACCCCCGCTACCCCGCCTGGCACCGGGAGGCCGTCATGATCCACGAACTGGCCCACCACTGGTACGGCAACAGCGTCAGCCCGCGCCGGTGGGACGACCTGTGGCTCAGCGAAGGGCACGCCACCTGGTACGAGTGGCGCTGGGCCGCCGAACACGGCGGCCCGTCGCTGGCCCGGCTCGCCCGCAAGGCGTACGAGGCGTCCGACGCCTGGCGCCGCGACTACGGGCCGCCCGCGCGGATCCACCGGCCCGAGGACGACGACAAGCTCGGCATCTTCCGTCCCGTCGTCTACGAGGGTTCGGCCGTCGCCCTCTACGCCCTGCACCAGAGGATCGGTGCGCGGGCGTTCGACGAGCTCCAGCGGACGTGGGTCGAGCGGCACGCCCACGGCGTCGCCTCCACCGCGGACTTCGTCGCGCTCGCGAGCGAGGTCGCCGGGGAGGACCTCACCGCGTTCCTGCACGCCTGGCTGTACGGCGAGCGCACCCCGCCCATGCCCGGGCACCCGGACTGGCGCGGCACGGCGCGCTGACCGCGCGTCTCGGTGGATACTCACGTGACGCCGCCGCCCGGCCGTGCCACCATTTCCCCCGAGGGCCTGGGCCCGCCCCGCGCGCCCGCCCCTCAGCCCTCGGGGGAATGAACGCCGACCGTCGTGCGTTGGTGCCTACCGAGGTCCATTCCATCGACGTGAGGACACCCTTGACCTTCTCTTCTTCTCTTCCGCACCTCGGCCAGCGCAACGACCCGACCACGCGCCGTGCTGACGCCCTGATGGAGGAGGACGTCGCATGGAGCCACGAGATCGACGGGGAGCGTGACGGCGAGCAGTTCGACCGCTCGGACCGGGCGGCGCTGCGCCGCGTCGCCGGCCTCTCCACCGAGCTCCAGGACGTCACGGAGGTCGAGTACCGGCAGCTGCGCCTGGAGCGCGTCGTCCTCGTGGGCGTCTGGACGTCCGGCACGGCACAGGACGCGGAGAACTCGCTGGCCGAGCTCGCCGCGCTCGCCGAGACCGCCGGCGCCGAGGTGCTCGACGGCGTCATCCAGCGCCGTGACAAGCCCGACCCGGCCACCTACATCGGCTCCGGCAAGGCCGAGGAGCTGCGCGACATCGTGCTCGAGACCGGCGCCGACACCGTCGTGTGCGACGGTGAGCTCAGCCCCGGGCAGCTCATCCACCTGGAGGACGTCGTCAAGGTCAAGGTGGTCGACCGCACCGCCCTGATCCTCGACATCTTCGCCCAGCACGCCAAGTCCCGCGAGGGCAAGGCTCAGGTCTCGCTCGCCCAGATGCAGTACATGCTGCCCCGGCTCCGTGGCTGGGGTCAGTCGCTGTCCCGGCAGATGGGCGGCGGTGGCTCCGGCTCGTCCGGCGGCGGCATGGCCACCCGTGGCCCCGGTGAGACCAAGATCGAGACCGACCGCCGGCGCATCCGCGAGAAGATGGCGAAGATGCGCCGCGAGATCGCGGAGATGAAGACGGGCCGCGAGGTCAAGCGGCAGGAACGGCGACGCAACCAGGTGCCGTCCGTGGCCATCGCCGGCTACACCAACGCGGGCAAGTCCTCCCTGCTCAACCGACTCACCGGCGCCGGCGTCCTGGTGGAGAACGCCCTGTTCGCCACCCTGGACCCGACGGTCCGCCGGGCCGAGACGCCCAGCGGACGGCAGTACACCCTGGCCGACACCGTCGGCTTCGTCCGGCACCTGCCGCACCACCTGGTGGAGGCGTTCCGCTCCACGATGGAGGAGGTCGGTGACTCCGACCTGATCCTGCACGTGGTCGACGGCGCCCACCCGGTCCCCGAGGAGCAGCTCGCCGCCGTACGGGAGGTGATCCGCGACGTCGGCGCCACGGACGTGCCGGAGATCGTCGTGATCAACAAGGCCGACGTCGCCGACCCGCTCGTCATCCAGCGGCTGCTGCGCAACGAGCAGCACGCCCTCGCCGTCTCCGCCCACTCCGGCGCGGGTATCGAGGAGCTGCTCGCGCTGATCGACGCCGAGCTGCCCCGCCCCGCCGTGGAGGTGGAGGTCCTGGTGCCCTACACCGAGGGCGGCCTCGTCTCCCGCGTGCACACCGAGGGCGAGCTGCTGTCCGAGGAGCACACGGAGACGGGCACGCTGGTCAGGGCCCGCGTCCACGACGAGCTGGCGGCGGCCCTGCGCCCCTACGCGGCGGCCTGACGGGCGGGCGGCGCGCTCACAGGGCGTGCCGCCGCAGCCGCTTCTCCTCGGTGAGTGGTGTGCATCGTGAAGTTGCTGGTCACGGGTCTGGTGTGAGGAACGGGAGAGCTACTCGCGCTGGTCGGCGGCCGGTGTCCACGGTGAAGATCGTCTGACTGGTCGGCCGGGGCGGTTCTCGGGTTCTGCTGCGCCTGCCGGGAGGGCCCGCCTGGCACCCTGACCGACGCACTGGCCCGCCGGGACGCACTGCGCCTGCGGCGCGCCGTACTCACCGCCGCGGCGGACGCCACACCTGACGGGACGCGCCAACTGAAGTGCTCCGATCGATTGAGGCGCGATCCGGACCCGGCCGTTACCGGCCCGTTAGTCGCACCGTGCAGGCTTTTGCCGCATGTATCCACCCCGCCGCCCTGCCGCCATTTCAGCGCGTCTCTGCGTGGTTGCCCTGCTGCTCACGGCTGCGGGGTGCGGCACGGACTCCGATCCGGCCGGCTCCGGCACCACTGGCTCCGCCGGCACGGTGGAATCCGGCGGCCAGGGCGCCCCGCCGAAGGCCGTTGCGGGCTCCCTCACTTGGGAGTTCGAGTACATCGCGGACTTCAGCGGAAAGCTCGCCGATGTTGCCGTCCTGGCCGAGGACGACATCTGGGCGGTCGGGACCGAGAACAACGGCAAGGTCAACGCCCACCTGCTCCACTACGACGGTACGCAGTGGAAGCGCGAGCCCCTTCCCGAAGCTCTCGGCACCACCGACTCCCCGCCACTGTTCGAAGAAGTCGGCGAGAAAGCACTGTGGCTGCGGCCGCAGACCTCCGCACAGCGCACCGGCGTGAACCCCTGGGCACAGTGGGACGGCACCCGCTGGTCCGCGGTGCCGAACCCCCCGCCAGGCAAAGTCAGGGACTTCGAGGCCGCGGGCCCGGACGACATCTGGGCCCTCGACGGCGAGCGGATCGCCCAGCACTGAGACGGCACGTCCTGGACCACGACCCGGCTGCCGTACGGCGCCTCCGACCTCGCCGTGGCGGGACCGGACGACGTCTGGGCGGTCGGCAGCCGCTCGACCGGGCCGGGCACCGAGCGGGGCCACGGCGAGCGGTACAGCCAGCCCGCCTCGATGCACTGGGACGGCACGTCCTGGACGTCGGTGGAGACTCCACAGGCCCGCTTCGAGGAGCCGATCCCGCCGGAGCCCGGCGCCAGCCTCGGTCAGGTCTTCGCGCTCGACAGCGGTGAGGTGCGCGCGTACGGCAAGAACACCTTCAACCACGGAGAGGTCGAGGACGAACCCGCGGACGAGTACATCCGGCTGCGCTGGGACGGCTCGAAGTGGGTCGAGCAGCCGCCCGCGCCCGGCGGGTGCACTCTGCGGATCCCGGTGGGTCAGGACGACGAGGGCCTGTTCCTCAGCGGCAACTGGTACCTGACCGACGACGGCCGGTGTGTGAAGATCAAGCGCCCCCGCCTGCCGCTGTCGACCGGTGCCCGCAAGGGGTCGAACCAGTCGCTGTGGCTGGAGGAGATCCACCGAGTGCCCGGCACCGACGACTGGCTGGGGGCCGGACACGTCCAGGTCAACCAGTCCGGCGATCCCTTCGGCGCCCCCGTCGTCGTACGCCTGAAGCGCGGCGGCTGACCTTCTCGGCCGGCAACCGGCCGATACGCGCCGCCACCGGCACGGCCACGAAAGGCCGGCGCGCCCGCGGAGACCCGCACCAGGTCCCCGGGCACCGGATCGGCGGAGGGCACCGACCGGTCACGGCCGCCGCGTACCACGACGGCCGTGGTGTCCGTCAGCGCGCGCAGCCCGCCAACGCCGCTTCGGCCTTCGACTCCTGGGCGGACCCGATGGCCGCGTTCACCAGCACCACGCCGAGGATCACCGAGGCGTCCACGTACTCGCCCAGGGCCGTGGTGACCGCGCCCGCCGCCAGGAGCACGTAGACCAGCGGATGGTGGAACTGCCGCAGCACGCGCGTCAGCAGCCCGCCGCCCGCCGCCGGGGGCAGGACGTTGGGGCCTAACCGCTCCTGTCGCCGCGCCGCCTCCGGTGGGCTCAGGCCGTCCTCGGCGTCGCTCTCCAGCAGCAGCACGACCTCGTGGGCCGGCAGGGTGTGGTGCGCGTCGGACGGGCGGACCGCCGCCCGCCCGAGCGCGCCGTCGGCCTCGCCGTCGGCGTCAGCGCCGGACATCGGGGCGCCGCACGACGGCGACCGGGCAGCGGGCGTGGTGGAGGACGGCCTGGCTGACCGACCCGAGGAGCAGCCCGGCGAAACCCCCGCGTCCCCGGGCACCGACCACCAGCAGGCCGGCGTCCGCGCTCGCCTCGATGAGCGTCTCGCGGACGCCGCCGCGCACCACCGCCCGCTCCACGGGGACGTTCGGGTGGCGCTCGCGCCGACCGGCCAGGCTCTCGGCCAGGAGCCGCTCCTCGTCCCCGCCCGGCGGATCCGACGGCGTGGGCGCGCCGGGCGGCAGCGGGGTAGCGGCGTGCAGGGCCCGCACGCCGGTGCCCCGGAGCGCCGCCTCCTCGAAGGCGAACGCGACCGCCGCCGCTCCGGTCGGCGATCCGTCCACGCCGAGCAGCACCGGGCCGGACGCGTCGCCCTCGCCGCGCACCACCAGGAGCGGGCAGTGGCCGTGCGCCGCCAGGTGCACCGCCGTCGAGCCCAGGAGCAGGCCCCGGAACTCCCCCCGTCCCCGGCTCCCGACCACGACCATGGCCGCTGAGCGCGAGGCGGCCTCCAGCATCGTCAGCGGCTCGCCGGGCAGCACGGCACCGCTGACCCGCTCGCCCGCCCCCGCCGCGCGGGCCGTCTCCACGGCCTCGGCCACCAGCGCCTCCGCCCGGTCCCACAGGCCGCCCTCACCGGGGGCGTCGGGCGGGCCGGGTGGCCGGAGGGGTACGGGTGTCGTGAGGGCGTGCACGACGTGCAGGGCCCGTCCGCGCAGCCGCGCCTCGCGGGCCGCGAGGACCACCGCCGCCCGGCTCGACCGCGATCCGTCCACGCCGACCACCACGGCGCCGGGTGCCGACGCCGTCTCCGCCGCGCTCACCGGTGCGGGACCACGGCCACGGGCGCGTGGGCGTGGTGCAGGACGGCGAGGGCGACCGGACCGACGTGGGTGCCGAACGGCGACCGGCGCACGCGCCGTCCGACGACGACGAGCGCGGCGGAACCCGCGTCCTCCACGAGGTGGTCTGCCGGGCCGCCGCTGACCACCTGCGCGGTGACGCGGACGCCGGGGAACTTCTCCTCCCACGGACGGAGCATCGTCCGCAGGTGCTCGGTCGCCAGGTCGGAGACGTCCGTGTACACCTCGGGCGGCAGGACGTAGGGGTCGGCGCCGTAGATGAGGGGCATGCGCCAGCTGTGCACGGCCCGCAGCGGGGCGTCGTGGCGCGCGGCGGTCTCGAAGGCGAAGGCGAGGAGTTCCGCGCAGGGCTCGTCCACGTCCACCCCGACGAGGATCTCCCGGGGCCGGTCGGCCGAGCCGGGGGCGCCGTCGTCCGCACCGCGCTCCCCGGCGCCTCCGTCCGGCTGCCGGGACCTCACCAGGACCACGGGGCACGCGGTGTGCGGCACGGTCCGCAGGCCGACCGAGCCGACGAGGTGGCCCAGCAGCCGCCCCAGGCCGCGTGAGCCGAGGACGAGCAGGTCCGTCTCGCCGGAGGCCTCGACGAGCTCCTGGTGCGGACGGCCCTGGCGCACGTCCGTGCGCGTGGGCAGGCCGGGGTGGCGGCGGGACGCCCGCTCGGCGGCCTCCGCGCAGATCCGGTGCGCGGCCCGGGACTCCGCGTCCGCCTCCACGACGGCCGAGTACGGCACGGGCACGGGCTGGTAGACCTGCACCAGCCGCAGCGTGGCCCCGCGCAGCGCGGCTTCGTCGGCCGCCCAGTCGGTCGCCGCGAGGCTTTCGGAGGAGCCGTCGAGCCCCACGGTCACGGTGTGCGTCATGGTCTTCCTTCGGCAGTGGCGAGGGGCGGCGGGCGGCCGCTCCGGTCCTTCGTGTGCGGAGTACCGCGCCGGGGAGCGCTGTAACGGGCCGGACCACTCCGGCGTCCGAACGGTCCCGTCCGGCCGCGTGCCCCGGCGCCGTCCCCGCGGCACCACCGTCGCCCGCTCGCCCCGGCCCGCACAGGTGGCCGACCGGCCCTGTGCGGGTGCCGGAGGTCCCGGGAGTGCCGGCCGGGACGGGAGCCAGGCCCGGAAGAGGGCCGGACGGCCCTGGCCCGCAGGGGCGGCCTCGCCCAGGATGGAGGAGTCCTCCCGCCCCGACCTCAGCAGGGAACTCCGCCATGACAGACCGGCCCGGCTTCACCGCGGCGCACCCCGTGCGCGTCTTCCTCCTCGACGACCACGAGGTCGTGCGACGGGGGGTGCACGACCTGCTGGACGCGGAGCCGGACCTGGAGGTCGTGGGGGAGGCCGGCACGATCGAGCAGGCCCTCTCGCGCGGCCCCGCGCTGCGTCCGCACGTCGCCGTGCTGGACGTGCGGCTGCCGGACGGGGACGGCATCGGCGTCTGCCGTGAGCTGCGCTCGCGCATGCCGGAGCTGGCCTGCCTGATGCTGACGTCCTTCGACGACGACGACGCCCTGCTGGACGCCATCCTGGCGGGCGCCGCCGGCTACGTGCTCAAGCAGGTCAAGGGCTCGGACCTCGTCACGGCGGTGCGTACGGTGGCCTCCGGGCAGTCCATGCTCGACCCCGCCACCACGGCCCGCCTGATGAGGACGCTGCGTGGTGACGCCCCCGGAGAGCGTCCGGCCCAGGGCGACGCCCTCGCGGGGCTGACGGACCGGGAGCGGGAGATCCTGGCCCTCATCGGCGACGGCCTGACGAACCGGCAGATCGGTGCGCGGCTCTTCCTGTCCGAGAAGACGGTGAAGAACAACATCTCGCGCCTGCTCGCCAAGCTGGGTGTCGAGCGCCGTGTGCAGGCGGCCGTCCTGGCCACGCAGGTCGGCCCCCGCGCCACCGAACAGCCCGGCGGACGGGCGCAGGGCCGCACGCCCTGAGCGACACCCGCCGGGCGGCCGGGCGGCCGGGCACGGCCCTCGCTCAGTCCTCGCGCAACGGAACCGTCCACCGCAGCCGCGTCCCGCCCGCGTCCGACGCGCCCAGCTCCAGCGTCCCGCCCAGCCGTTCGGCGCGTTCGGCCAGGTTGCGCAGCCCGCTGCGCCGCCCTCCGGCGCGCAGACCGACGCCGTCGTCGGTGACGCTGAGGGCGACCTGCCCGCCGCCGACCACGAGCGCCACGTCGACGCCGCGCGCACCGGCGTGCCGGGCGACGTTGCTCAGGGCCTCCGCCAGCACGGCGGTCACGTGCTCGGCGGTGTCGGCGGGCACCGAGGTGTCGACCAGGCCCTCCATGCGCAGAGACGGTGTGAAGCCGAGGGTCCCGGCCGCCTGTTCGAGAAGCTGGGCGACGCGGACCCGCAGGCCCTGACCGCCCGCGCCCTCCCGGCGGCGCAGCCCGAAGATGGACGACCGGATGATCTTCGCCGTCTCGTCCAGGTCGTCCACGGCGCGCGCGAGCCGTTCGCGGGCCTGCGGATGGTCGACGAACCGCTGCGCGCTCTGGAGCGTGATGCCGGTCGCGAAGAGCCGTTGGATCGCCACGTCGTGCAGGTCGCGGGCGATCCGGTCGCGGTCCTCCAGCAGGGCGATCTGCTCGGCGGACCGCCGCCGGTCGGCCAGCTCCATGGCGATCGCCGCCTGCCCGGCGTAGGCCAGCAGCGGCTCCGTGTCCCCCTCGCCGAACGCGACCCCCTGCTTCCCCCGCGCCAGCGCCAGGACGCCCCGCAGGCCCTCGCCCGTGCCCAGGGGCACCGCCACGGCGGGACCGAGGCCCGTCCAGGGCGAGACGTCGTCGACCGTCGGCTCGTCGCCGACGTCCGCGCGGGTGACCGCCGTGCCGGACGCGGCGGCCAGCCCGACGAAGGTGCCCTCGCGGGGCACCAGCACATCGCGGCGCTCCCGGGACCCGTCGCCGAGGGCCAGGGCCACCCGTAGCTCGGGGCCGCCCGGCACGGGCAGCAGCAGGGCGCCCAGGTCGGCGCCGAGGATGCGGCGGGCGTGGTCCACGATCATCTCCAGCGCGTGCGGCTCCTCGGCGCCGGACAGGAGCCCCTCGGTGACCCGCGCGTTGGCCTCCAGCCAGCGCCGGCGGGCGCGCTGCCGCTCGTAGAGCCGGGCGTTCTCGATCGCGACGCCCGCCGCCACCGCCAGCGTCGAGACGACCGCCTCGTCCTCCTCGTCGAAGTCCCCCCGGCCGCGCTTCTCGGTCAGGTAGAGGTTGCCGAACACCTCGTCGCGGACGCGGACGGGCACGCCGAGGAAGGACCCCATCGCGGGGTGGTGGGCCGGGAAGCCCGACGAGGCGGGATGCCGCGAGAGGTCCGGGAGCCGCAGGGGCTGCGGGTGGCGGATCAGCTGGCCCAGCAGCCCGTGTCCGGAGGGCAGCGGGCCGATCGCACCGGCCTCCTGCTCGGTGACGCCCACCGTCAGGAACTGCGCCAGCCCGCCGTCCTCCCCGATGACGCCGAGGGCTCCGTACCTGGCGTCCACCAGGTCGGTGGCCGCCTCCACGATGCGCCGCAGCACCTGCGGCAGCTCCAGCCCGCTGCCGACCGAGAGTACGGCGTCGAGCAGGCTGTGCACGCGGTCCCGGGTGCCCCGCATCGCGTCGATGCGCACCTGCAGTTCGTCCAGCAGCTGGTCGAGACCCAGTCTCGGAAGGTGCTCGGCCCCCGCGTCACGGTCCATGGACGACGCCTCCTCACCCCGGCGCCCCCACCGTAGCAATCGGGCCGGGGCCGCTCGGCGCTCGGCCCGTCCTCAACGGGACGCGACGCGGCGGCCGGTGAGGTGACGTGGGGTGATGCGCACCCACAGGGCCCGCTCACCCGGCGGCCACGGCCGTGAGTACGCCTGCTCCGCCAGGCGGCGTTCCTCGTCCTCGCCGGTCACCCGGCGGGCGGGGCCGCGCACCAGGACGCTCCAGCCCTCACTGAGCGCGTCGTCGATGCGGTCGACCTCGAAGGTGGTGTCGGTACCGGCGACGCCCGCCGGTCCGGCCCCGGGCGCTGTCCGGAAGACGATGTCGCCCTCCACGACGCTGTAGTTGACCGGCACGATTGCCGGGCCCTCGGAGGTGGCCGTGACCAGCCGGCCCACGCCGTGCGTCCCGAGCAGCTCCCGGCACTCCGCCGGGCCCAGCTCGTGCATCTCGGCGCCCGCCGCCGCGCGGCCGGTGCCCGGCGGAAGGTCGGTCACACCGCCGTGCAGCGCGGCGACCGTGGTCTCCAGCGCGTTCGCGATGCGGAGCAGGGCGCCGCTCCCCGGTGCGGCGCTGGGCCGCTCCTCCAGGTACTCCAGGTAGCCGGGTGCCGTGCCCGCCCGCAGGGCCACCTCCTCGCGGCTGAGGCCCAGCTCCTCGCGGCGCCGGGCCATGCGCCGTCCGATGTCGCCCCGGGCCCTGCCGTCCCCGGACGCCGGGCCCTCGGCCCCGGCCTCGTGTGCGGTCATGGTGGCGCTCCTTCACTCCCCGTGGAACCGGCGCGGTCACCGGGCTCGGGCGGTCGAGTCGAACGGTCTCCTTCCAGGGTGCCGCGCGGGAGGACGTCCGCGCCTCCCGGCCCGCGCGGCCCGGCCCGGGCCACCCCAAGGCTCCGGGATCACGCGTGCGGCACGACGGCCACGGGAGCCGTGGCGTGGTGCATCACCACCTGGGCCACCGGCCCGACGTGGGCCCCCGGACCGGTGTACGTCACCCGGCGTCCGACGACCACCAGCGCGGCCCCCTCGGCCGCCTCCACCAGCCGTTCGGCCGGGGAGCCGGTGACCGTCCGGGCCGTCACCGCGACGTCGGGGTACTTCTCCCGCCACGGCAGCAGGCGCTCCGCGAGCTCCGCCGCGACGACGCCGGTGGCGCCCGACTCCTCCAGGTCGCCGTCGTCGTCGTCGATGTCCTCCAGGAGCAGGGGCGAGGGGCGGCGCACGTGCAGCACCAGCAGCGGCGCCCCCCACCGCGCGGCCGTGCCGAAGGCGTGCCCGACGACCTCGGCGGCGGCCTCACCGCTGCCGAGACCGAGGACGACGCGGCCCGTCGGCACCCCGTCCTCGGCGTGGCCCTCCCGGGCCGTCCCCGCCCGCACCAGCACGACGGGGCACGCGGCGTGCGGGACGGTCCGGAGGGCCACCGAGCCGACGAGGTGGGCGCGCAGCCGGCCCATGGCGCGCGTGCCGAGGACGAGCAGCTCCGACTCCTCCGACGCCTCGGCCAGCACCGAGGGGGGTCGCCCGGCCGGGGTCTCGGTGCTCGTCCGCAGCTCCGGCCACCGGAGCGCGACGCGGTCGGCGGCCTCGCGGCACACCTGGCGGGCCCGCTCGAAGTCCGCCTCGGTCCTGGCGAGCGCGGCGTACGGGTACGGCGTGTTGTCCCGGACGCACACCAGGCGCAGCGTCGCCGCCCGGGAGGCGGCCTCCCGGGCCGCCCAGTCGGTGGCGGCCAGGCTCGCCGCTGAGCCGTCCAGGCCCACGGTCACGGTGTGTGTCATGGTCGTCCCTCCACGTTCGGCGGGGCGGTGTGCCCCCTCACCTCACGGTGCTCCTGCCGGGCCGTCCCGGTACAGGGCCGCCCGGCCCGGGCCCGTGGGCCGGTCGGCCTTCCGCGGGGCGGGCCGCCGCGCCCTTCCCGCGCCAGCCCACCACGTGGCACGGACCGGGGCTCCGGCGACAGGGCCGAACGGCCGCAGAAAGTGACCGATCGGCGCCTGCGGGGGCACGGTGGCGTGGAGCATCGTGGAGACAGGAGGTGGCGAGGATGCCGCGGAGGAACGCAGAGCAGGGGAGGCCGTCCGTGCCGGGACCGGTGGTTGTCGCAGTGGACGGATCGCAGTCGAGTCTGGCGGCCGTCGCCGTTGCCGTGGAGGAGGCCCGCACCCGGCACTGCGCGCTGCGCGTGGTGCACGCGTTCATCTGGCCGCTCATGCACGTGCCACTGGGCCCCTCCGAGCTCGGCCCGTCGGACGGCGGGCTGCGCCACCAGGCCGAGCGGCTGCTCGAGGAGGCGGCCGACCGGGCGCGGGAGCTGGCTCCCGAGCTGGAGATCACCCCGGCGCTCGTCACCGGTGAGCCGCTCACCGTCCTGGAGGCCGAGTCGCGCGCGGCGACGCTGGTGGTCGTCGGCAGCCGGGGGCTCGGCCGGTTCGTCGGGCTGCTGGTCGGGTCCACGGCGGTGCACCTGGCGGCCCACGGGCACTGCCCGGTGCTGGTGGTACGCGGCCGGGAGGACCCGACGGGGGACGTCCTGGTCGGCGTGGACGGCGGGCCCACCGACGAGGCGGCGCTCGCCTTCGCGTTCGCGGAGGCCTCCCGGTACGGCGTCGGGGTGACCGCCCTGCACGCGTGGGACGGCTGGAGCACCCCGGTCGAACTCGGCCCCGGAGACCCGCACACCGCGCTGTACGAGAAGAACCACCTCCAGCACCAGGAGGAGCGCCTCCTCGCCCAGACGCTGTCGGGCTGGCGGACCGCCTACCCGGACGTGCCGGTCGAGCGGCGGCTGGTCCGGGAGCATCCGCGTCAGGCCCTCATCGAGGCGAGCGGGACGGCGCGCCTCCTGGTCGTCGGCGCGCGCGGCCGGGGCGGGTTCACCGGACTCCTGCTCGGCTCGGTGAGCCAGGCGATGCTCCAGCACGCCCGGTGCCCGGTCGCCGTCGTCCGCACGGACAGCCACGGCCACTGACGGCGTTGACGGCGCTGACGGCGCCGCCCGTCAGCCGTCAGCCGTCCGCCGGGCCGCCGCCCGGCTCCAGGGCCGCGCGGGCCGCCTCCAGCCGGGCCTCCGGGACGCGGTAGGGGGAGCAGGAGACGTAGTCCAGACCGACGTCGTGGAAGAAGTGCACCGAGTCCGCGTCGCCCCCGTGCTCCCCGCACACCCCTGTCGGCAGGCCGGGCTGCGCGGCTCGGCCCTCCTGGACCGCCGTGCGCACCAGGGCGCCCACACCCTCCCGGTCCAGCACCTCGAAGGGGGAGACGGGGACGATGCCCCGGTCGAGGTAGGTGGGCAGCAGGGTGGCCTCGACGTCGTCGCGGGAGAGACCCCAGGTCGTCTGGGTGAGGTCGTTGGTCCCGAAGGAGAAGAAGTCCGCCTCCGCGGCGATGCGGCCTGCCGTGAGCGCCGCGCGCGGCAGCTCGATCATGGTGCCCACGGGGCAGTCCACCCGCTGGCCGCTCTCCGTCGAGACGGCGGCCAGCACCGCGTCCACCTCCTCGCGCACCAGACGCAGCTCCTCGGCGGCACACACCAGCGGCACCATGATCTCCGCGTGCGGGTCACCCCCGTCGCGACGCCGGGCCACGACCGCTTCGGCGACGGCGCGCACCTGTGTGGCCACCAGCCCGGGGACGACCAGGGCCAGCCGGACGCCGCGCAGCCCGAGCATCGGGTTCTGCTCGTGCATCCGCTCCACCGCCGTGTAGAGGCGCACGTCGCGCTCGTCCGGCGCACGGTCCGCCGCCTCCGCCGCGGCGACGCGGACGGCGAGCCGGGTGCGGTCGGGCAGGAACTCGTGCAGGGGCGGATCGAGCAGCCTGATCGTCACCGGAAGCCCGTCCATCGCGGCCAGGAGCGCGGTGAAGTCGGCCCGTTGCAGCGGCAGCAGGGCGCTCAGCGCGCGTTCCCGGTCGGCGTCCGTCCCGGCCAGCACGAGGTCCTCGATCAGCCGCCGGCGTTCGCCGAGGAACATGTGCTCCGTGCGGCACAGACCGATGCCCTGGGCCCCGAAGCGCCGCGCCCGGGCCGCGTCCTCGGGGGTGTCGGCGTTCGCGCGCACCTGGAGGCGCCGCACCGCGTCGGCGTGGTCGAGGGTACGGGCGACGGCGTCGGCGAGGCCGCCGCCCTCGCCCGTCTCGAAGTACCGCGTCAGCGGAGAGGCGACGAGCGGCAGGCCGCCGAGGTGGACGGTGCCGGCCGAGCCGTCGACGGAGACCACCGTGCCCTCCGGGAGCACGGTTCCGTCCGGCAGGGTGCAGCGCCGCGCGGCCGGGTCGACGGTGAGGTCCCGGGCGCCGCACACGCAGGCCCGTCCCATGCCCCGCGCCACCACGGCCGCGTGGCTCGTCTTGCCGCCGTGGCTGGTCAGCACGGCGCGCGCGGCGATCATGCCGGGCAGGTCGTCGGGGGTGGTCTCCCGCCGCACGAGGACCACGTCCTCCCCGCGCGCCGCGCGTTCCACGGCCGTTCCCGAGTCGAGGACGACCGCGCCCACCGCCGCTCCGGGGGAGGCGGGCACGCCGCGTGCGACGGGCTCACCGGCCGCCTCGGCGTCGAAGCGTGGGAACAGCAGGCGCCCGAGCTGCTCCCCGCTCACCCGCCGCACGCCCTCCAGCGGAGTGATGAGCCCCTCGCCGACCAGGTCGTCGGCGATACGGAACGCCGCCTCCGGGGTGCGCTGCCCGACGCGGGTCTGCAGGATCCACAGCTCGCCCCGCTCCACCGTGAACTCCACGTCGCACAGGTCCCGGTAGTGGGCCTCCAGCGTCCGCAGGTGCTCGCGCAGGGTGCCGTAGGAGACGGGATCGCTCGCTTGGAGCCGTTCGAGGGAGCCGGTGTCCCGGGTTCCCGAGACGACGTCCTCCCCCTGGGCACCGGAGAGGTAGTCGCCGTACGCGCCGGGCCGGCCGGTGGCCGGGTCGCGGGTGAAGGCCACCCCCGTGCCGGAGCGGGGGCCCAGGTTGCCGTAGACCATCATCTGCACGTTGACGGCCGTCCCGAGGTCGTCGGGGATGCGGTCGCGCCTGCGGTAGACGCGGGCCCGCTCGCTGTTCCAGGACCGGAAGACCGCCCGGACGGCCGCCACGAGCTGCTCGCGCGGATCCTCGGGGACGGCGCGCCCCGTCTCGTCCCGGACGACCCGCCGGAGGGCGTCCACCAGCGCGGGCCCGTCCGCCGGGCCCAGCGCCTCCCGCGCCCGGCGGAACCGTTCGGCCGCCACACCCATCGCCGTGCCGCCGAACATCTCGACGAAGCGGCGGTAGCAGTCCCAGGCGAAGGCCGGGTCGTCGGTGGCCCTGGCCAGGCCCGCCACCACGGCGTCGTTCACACCGAGGTCGAGGATCGTCTCCATCATCCCCGGCATGGACCGGGGTGCGCCGGAGCGTACGGACAGCAGCAGCGGGGTGCGCGGGTCGCCGAACGTCCGGCCGGTGGCGGCCTCCAGCGCCGTCAGCCGGTCGAACAGCTCCTCCGTCAGGCCCGGCGGTTCCGTGCCCTGCGCGAGGTAGGCGCGGCACGCCTCGGTGGTGACGGTGAAGCCGGGGGGTACGGGCAGTCCGAGCCCCGTCATCTCGGCCAGCCCCGCGCCCTTGCCGCCCAGGAGGTCCGCCATGTCGCGGCCGCCCTCGGCGAAGTCGTACACGTAGCGGGACATCTCGTGTTCACCTCGGACCTGGACGGGGGTGAGGCCGTTCGTTCCTCAGGGGTGCGGGACGACGGCGACGGGGATCTCGGCGTGGTGCAGCGCGGCGTGGGCGAGGGAGCCGATATGGGGCCCCAGGCGTCCGCGCCGGACGTGCCGTCCGACCACCAGGAGGCCGGCGTCCGCCGCCGCGTCGAGCAGGAGCCGTCCGGGCACGCCCACCACGGCCCGCGCCTCCACCGGCACTGCGGGGTGCTCCTCCGCCCACGGCCGCAGCAGGCCGACCAGCGCCTCCTCCTTCTCCTGGTTCAGCTGGACGCGCGCGTCCTCGGCGGCGACGAGCGGCCGGACGCCGAAGGCGGGCGGGGGCTCCCAGCCGTGCACGGCGTGCAGCGCCGCTCCCCAGCGGGCCGCCGTGTCGAACGCGAAGGCCAGCACCTCCCCCGCCGGGGCGTCGAGATCCACGCCGACGACGACGCGCGCCCGGGGCGCCGTGGTGGCGGTCTCGGGGGGCGACGGCTCCGGCCGTGGGCGGACGAGCACGACCGGACCGTGCGCGCGGGCGACGGTCGGCAGCGCCACCGACCCGACGAGGAAGCCCCGGATCGCGCCCAGACCCCGCGAACCGAGCACCAGCAGCCCGGTGGGGGAGCTCAGCTCGGCCAGCACGTCGGGAGGCGCGCCTTCCCGCACCTCCGTGGTGCTGCGCAGCGTGGCGTGGGTGCGGTGGAGTTCGGCCTGGACGTCCTCGGCGGTGTGTTCGGCCCACTCGTGGGCGGCCGCCTCCCCGGGAACGCGGGCGAGCGGGTCGGGGTCGACGTCCTGCACCTGCACCAGGAGGAGCGGCGCCTCCCGGCTCACGGCCTCGCGGGCCGCCCAGCGCGCGGCGACCCGGCTCTCCAGTGAGCCGTCCAGTCCGACGACGACGTGCTGCGGCATCACGCACCTCCACGGCGGCGTTCGGCGTCACGGTGCGGGCCGCCGCCGTCGGCCGCAGGCCGTGCCGACGGCGGGAGCCCGGGCGTGCGCATCGCGTCCATGGTCATGTCTCCTCGTCGGCGAGGATGCTGCTCCCGGTGGTCGCCCCGCCGTCGACGACGAACTCGCACCCGGTGGAGTAGGTGGCGTCGGCGGCCACGAAGAGCACCATGCGGGCCACCTCCTCCGGGGTGCCGAACCGCGCGATCGGCTGGGCGGCGGCGACGGAGTCGTCCATGTCGGCGGTCATGGGGGTGCGGATGGGGCCCGGATGCACCGAGCACACCCGGACGCCGTCCGCCGCGAGCTCCAGCGCGGCCGACTTCGTCAGCCCCCGCAGGCCCCACTTGCTGGCCACGTAGGCGCCGATCCGCGCGTACCCCATCAGTCCGGCGGTGGAGGACACGTTGACGACCACCCCGCCGCCGGCCCGCCGCAGCGTCGGCACCAGGGTGTGCGTGCCCAGCCACGGCCCGTACAGGTTGACGTCCAGGACGCGCCGGAACTCCTCGGGCGCCGTCTCCTCGACCGTGCCGAAGGCCAGGACGCCCGCGTTGTTGACGAGGACGGACACGGGCCTCCCGGACTCCCCCTCCGCGCGGTCCGCCGCGTCCCGCCACTGCTCCGCGCTCGTGATGTCCAGGTGCAGGAACGTGGCGGCGGAGCCCAGCTCGTCGGCGCGGCGCTCGCCCTCCTCGTCGAGGACGTCGCCGATCAGCACCGACGCCCCTTCGGCGACGAAGAGTGAGGCGATTGCGGCACCGATACCGCGCGCGCCTCCCGTGACCAGGGCCGTGCGGCCCGTCAAACGTCCCATGGGTTTACCGCCTCACTCGGCTTTCGGTCGTCTCGCCGTCCGGCCCGCCCGCGAAGGAGCCGTGCGCCGTGCTGCGGGCTCCCTTCCAGGCTCCTCCGGGCGGGGGCGGTGCGCGAGTTGGCAGTACGCGGGGCGGCGGAACGCAGGGCTGCGGGGGTCGGCGCGAGGCTGCGGGCGCGGAGCGGTGGGAGCTAGACTCGGCCGCGACTCGTTCTGAGAGCGCTCTCAGGAGCCTTGTGGGCTTCAGGGGCTCCCGTGCGGGGAGGGAGGGCCGCCGATGCGGTGGACGGGCGCCCGGCTGGGGGTCGCCACGGCGCTTGCCGCGCTCGGCCTGTTCGCCGCCGCGCTGGTGCACTTCTTCGCACAACCCGTGACGCCCTTCGAGCCACCGCCGATCCCGACACCCGTCGTCGAGCCCCCGACGGCGTCCCCACCCGCCGTCCCCGACGCACCCGCCACCGCCACGTCCGCGCCGACGGACGCCCCGGGCGGCGGGTCCACCGCCCCCGCGCCCCTTTCCTCCCCGGGCCGGGACACGCCCCCCAGGGACGTCGGCGTCGCGGCGGAGGAGCCGACCCCCGAGTCCCCGCCCGCCCCGGCGGCCCCGACATCGCCCCCGCCCCGACCGAGCGCGCCGGAGGACGCCGCACCGGAGCCCGGGGAGACGCCCCGTGAGACCCCGGCCGTGCTGGCGCGGGGGGACCGGGGGAGTGCGGTGCTCGACCTCCAGCGCAGGCTGCGCACCGTCGGCATCCACACGACCCCGGTGGACGGCGTGTACGGACAGCCCACGGAGGCGGCCGTCCAGAACTACCAGGCGCTCAGAGGCGTGCAGGCCGACCCGAAGGGGGTGTACGGGCCGCACACGCGGGCGGCCCTGGAGAGCGAGACCTGACGGCGGCCGACCGCCTCACCCCGCCCCGTCCGGAAGCGAGGACGCGCCCCCGCGCGCGCCGTCCCCTCCCATCCGACGGCGTGCGGGCGGCCGTCCGGCCCCCAACCGCAGGCACACCCGGGCACCGCCGAGCCGGCCCGTACCGATCACCAGCCGCCCGCCCGCCGCCCCGGCCACGCGCGTCGCGATGTCCAGCCCCAGCCCGCTGGAGGCACCGCCGCTGTGCCCGCGCGCCCGCGCCGCCTCACCGGCGGGGATCCCCGGGCCGGCGTCCTCCACGACGAGGGCCGGGACGCCGTCCGACGGCCCGGCGTACACACCGCACCGGGTGCCCGGCGGGGTGTGCCGGAAGACGTTCCCGAGCAGCGCGTCCAGGGCCGCCACGACGTCCTCCTCGGGCACCGCCACCTCGACCGGCCCCGCGTCGACGGTCACCTCGCACCGCCTGCCCTGGGCCTGGGCCAGCGCCGACCAGAACGCCATGCGGGCGCCGACCACACCCGCGAGGTCACCGCAGTGCCCCCGCCCGGCCGGGGGCTCGGCCGAGCCCTTGCGGGTGAGCCCGATCAGCCGCGTCACCTCCTGGTCGAGTGCCTGCACCGCGCCGCGCAACCGCTCCGCGACCTGCCCCTCGACCCGGTCGGCCTCCAGCCTGAGCGCGGTCAGCGGCGTCCGCAGCCGGTGCGAGAGGTCGGCGGCGAACTCCCGCTCGTGCTGCATCAGCTCGGTGATCCGATCGGTCATGGCGTTGAAGGCCGTCGCGACCTCGCGCACCTCGCGCGGCCCTCCGACGCGCACGCGGACGCCGAGTTCCCCCCGGCCGACGGCCGAGGCCGCGTGCACGAGGTCGTCCGACGACCGCACCAGGCGACGGGCGATGCGGTCCGCGCCCAGCACCGCGACCAGCGTCAGCGACGCGACGGCGGCGGCGAGCACCGCCCAGGCGGCGAGCACGCCGTCGGTGCGTTCGTCCTTCCGCACGACCGACTCCACCAGGGCCGTGCCGCCCTCGGGCAGCCGGACCGGAAGCAGGATGACCTCCTCGCCCCCGGCCCGGGCCCGGACCGTGCGCCCGTCCCGCACGGCCCGCCGGGCGGCGTCCCCGGAGGCGTGGCACCGACCCACCGCCGCGGCCCCCGGCAGACGCACACAGGTGGAGGCCGCGTCCTCGCCCGTGCTGCGCCACGCGGCCCGCACCGCGTCCGCGTCGCGGGTCGCCGCGAGCACCGTCACCAGCACCGCCGCCCTGCGCTCCGACCGCTGCTGGGCGCGGTCGGCCGCCTGCTGCCGGGCCGCGTAGCCGAGGGGCAGGGCGAAGGCCAGCGCCGTGAGCAGTGCGACACCGAGGGAGAGGCCCAACTGCCAGGTGCGGAGCGTCATGTCGCGGGTATGGCCAGCCGCAGGCCCACGCCCCGGACGGTCTCCACGTAGCCCGGGTCCCCGCCACACGCGGCCAGCTTGCGCCGGAGCCAGTACACGTGGACGTCGATGGTGCGGTCGTACACGTCGCTGCCCCGCCACACCTCGGTCAGCAGCTCTCTGCGGGTGACCACCGCGCCGTCCCGCCGCGCCAGGTACGCGAGCAGGTCGAACTCCCGTCGGTTCAGGTCCACGCGCGAGCCGCCCAGCGTCACCCGCCGCCGCGCCAGGTCGATGACGAGGTCCCCGGCCGTGAGGGTGTCCGGCGGTGCCTGCCCCGAGCGGCGCAGCACCGCCTGGACGCGGGCCGCGAGCTGCTCCCCGGAGAACGGCTTGGTCACGTAGTCGTCGGCCCCGTCGCGCAGCAGCCGGATGATCTCCGACTCGTCGCTGCGGGCCGTCGCGATGATGACCGGGACCCGGCTGATCGCCCGCATCATCCGCAGGACCTGTCCGCCGTCGAGGTCGGGCAGGCCGAGATCGAGGACGACGAGGTCGGGCAGGGGCGGGACGAGCCGCCGCATCAGCTCCATCGCGGTGCCGACGGAGGTCACGCGGTAGCCGGCCGACGTCAGCGAGCGGGCGAGTGCCTCGCGGACGAGTACGTCGTCCTCGACGACGAGAACCGTGGTCATGCGTGCACGGTAGGTCAGCGAAGCCGGTCACCGGCAGGGGTCGTCGCCAGGGGCCACCGGCAGGGGTCGCCGGCAGGGGTCGCCGTCCGTCGACGGGGCGTCAGGACGCGGGGTGGCCGCGCCGGTCCGCGCGATGCGCCGAGCCCGGGGATAACCCGCGGCTGTCGCGCGGATAACGCTGCCCTAACGGTCGTCCCCGGTACCGACTCTGGCCGCGATGAACAGGCGTGCTCTACCTTTCGATGAGTGGGAGCGCTCTCAAGGCGCATGTTCCACGGTTGCGACGCCCGACAGTCCACAACGTCAAGGGTGGTGCGCCTCCGTGTGCGCTCCCACCGGTGATGCGCCGGAAAGGTCTCCGGAAGGCGTCACCGCTCTCTCCGCGCCACGCACACAGCTCCGTTCAGGCATGTCATCCGTACGGCAACACGCATACACGTAGGGGAGATCCGCACTCATGAACCGCACCAGAACCGCGCTCCTCGCCGCCATGGCGATGGTCGCCGGCGCCACCGGGACGGCGCTCGCCGTCGCCCCATCAGGCCCCGGAACGGCCGCAGTCCCCTGCACCGTCGACTACGAGGTGCAGAACGAGTGGGACACCGGCTTCACCGCCTCGGTGACCCTGACCAACAACGCCGCACCCGTGACGTCCTGGGCGGTCGGGTGGACCTACGCCGGGAACCAGACGATCACGAACGGCTGGAACGCCCGGCTCAGCCAGTCCGGTGCCGAGGTCAGCGCCACCAACGAGTCCTACAACGGCCAACTGGGCACCGGCGGGTCGGTGAGCTTCGGCTTCCAGGCCGGGTACAGCGGCAGCAACGCGATCCCCGACACGTTCACCCTGAACGGGACGACGTGCAACGTCGACTCCGGCGGGCCCACCGACCCGCCGGACCCGACCGACCCGCCCCCGGGCGACCGGGTCGACAACCCGTACAGCGGCGCCAAGGTGTACGTGAACCCCGAGTGGTCCGCCAACGCCGCCGCCGAGCCGGGCGGCGACCGCATCGCCGACCAGCCCACCGGCGTCTGGCTCGACCGCATCGCCGCCATCGACGGCGTGAACGGCGGCATGGGCCTGCGCGACCACCTCGACGCGGCACTGGAGCAGAAGGGCTCGGACGAACTCGTCGTCCAGCTCGTCATCTACAACCTGCCCGGCCGCGACTGCGCCGCACTCGCCTCCAACGGCGAGCTCGGGCCGACCGAGATAGACCGCTACAAGACCGAGTACATCGACCCGATCGCCGCGATACTCGGCGAGGAGAAGTACGCCGACCTGCGCATCGTCACGACGGTGGAGATCGACTCCCTCCCCAACCTCGTCACGAACACGGGCAGCCGGCCCACCGCGACGCCCGAGTGCGACGTGATGAAGGCCAACGGCAACTACGTGAAGGGCGTCGGCTACGCCCTCAACCAGCTCGGTGACGTCCCCCACGTCTACAACTACGTCGACGCGGGCCACCACGGCTGGATCGGCTGGGACGACAACTTCGGCGCCACGGCGGACGTCTTCAAGGAGGCCGCCACCGCCGAGGGCGCGACCGTGGACGACGTGCACGGCTTCATCACCAACACCGCCAACTACAGCGCCCTGCGCGAGGAGAACTTCTCCGTCGACGACCAGGTGGCCGGAACGTCGGTGCGCCAGTCGCAGTGGGTCGACTGGAACCGCTACGTCGACGAGCTCTCGTTCGCCCAGGCCTTCCGCCAGGAACTGGTCTCCGTCGGCTTCGACGCCAACATCGGCATGCTGATCGACACCTCCCGCAACGGCTGGGGCGGCGCCGACCGACCCACCGGCCCCGGCGCGACGACCAGCGTCGACGCCTACGTGGACGGTGGCCGCTACGACCGCCGCATCCACATCGGCAACTGGTGCAACCAGCAGGGAGCCGGACTCGGCGAACGGCCGCAGGCCGCACCGGAGCCCGGCATCGACGCCTACGTGTGGATGAAGCCGCCGGGGGAGTCCGACGGGTCCAGCCGGGAGATCCCGAACGACGAGGGCAAGGGCTTCGACCGCATGTGCGACCCCACGTACACCGGTAACCCCCGCAACGGCGGCAACCTCTCGGGCGCCCTTCCGGACGCTCCCGTCTCCGGGCACTGGTTCTCCGCCCAGTTCCAGGAGCTGATGGGCAACGCGTACCCGCCGCTGCCGTAACGGCTTCGGCCCCCGGCCCGCGTCGCACGTCGGCCGTCCGAGTCGTCGGGACCCGTCGCCCCGCTGCCCGGCGTCTCCCCGGCGTGCGGAGCGGCCCGCTGCGGCCGAACACGACCGCCCCCACCGTCCGGTGGGGGCGGTCGCGCGTGTGCTGAGCCCTATGCGGTCGCCGTGTGGCTCATGAAGGCGGCCCAGGTGTCCTGGCTGACGCGGAGGACGGGTCCGTTCGCCGCCGCCTTGGAGTCACGGACGTAGACGGCGTCGCCGTCAGCCGCGACCTCGACGCAGTCCCCGCCGCCGGAGCCGCTGTAGCTGCTCTTGAACCAGAGAAGCCTGTCGGCGTTCCGGGTTACCCGCTCCACGCTCATGTCTCTCCGATCAGCTGTTGGATGAGCTGCGCTGAATCCCTGCCGTTGAGGGCCTGCGACCGCAGCTTGCCATACCGCATCCCGAAGGCGCTGACCTCTGCCGGATCTCGGATCACACAGCCGACTTCATGCGATTCGATGTATCCGAGGTGCTGATGCTCACTGGTCTCAAGCACGACGAACGGGCCGTTTCTGCCCGGGTGTACTCCTGAACGGCCAGGCATGACCTGCACCTCCACGTTGCGCAGGGCCCCGATGTCCAAGAGCTGCCGCCACTGCCCGCGCATGACGTCCGGTCCACCCACCGGGTCACGCAGCGCCTCCTCGCTGATGATGAACGAGAGTTCCGCCAGCGGGTCGTCGCGGGTGAGGAGCTTCTGTCGGCTGAGGCGGGCCTCGGTGTGCTGGTCGATGGTCTCCTCGCTGAGCGGCGGGCAGTGACCGGCGAAGACGGCGCGCGCGTAGGCCTCGGTCTGCAACAGTCCGGGCACAAGCAGCGGGTCGTAGGAGAAGCGGCTCACGACCTCCGCCTCGATGACCGCGAAGTTGCGGAAGAACCGGGGCAACTTCGCCCGGTCCACCTCGTCCTGGAGCACGTCCAGCACGCCCCGCGCCTCCAGGACGTGCTCAGCCGCCGCCGTGAACGCGGCCTTCGCCGGACGCCGTCCCTGCTCGACCGAGGCGACCAACTCCAGCGAGTACCCGATGGCCTCACCGAACTCCTGCTGGCTGAGGCCCGCCCGCTTCCGCAGATGCTGGAGCAGCCGCCCGTACGCCGACCAGGCCCCCGGCCGCTCGCCTCCCTGGTCCTTCGTCCGCGTCGCGCGACCGTTGCGTGTATCCCGCACTTTCCTCACGCCCTTCCTCCCGGATGCCCGTGGACCCGCCGCACCAGGACCAACGGGCCCCGCCCCGGCAGGGCACGGACACCGACCCGTACAAGACCCGTACAACCACCGGGTCGGCGCCGGGTTTTCGCCGTACCTCCGGTCCGGGTACGGTCGTCGTCCCTGGTCAGGGCATGCACGGATCCCGACGCTGGGCGCTGTGACTCAACGACAGACCACCTCCCGGACCGGCCGCGTCGAACCCCTGCGACTGGGGCTGCGGCTCAGCGGCAGCCGTCGCGGTGTGCGGCTGGCGCGGCGGCTCGCCGTGCAGCAGTTCACCGAGTGGACCGGCCTTCCGCACCACTCCGACGCCGCGTACGCCGTCGCCCTCGTGACGGACGAACTGGCGGCCAACGCCGTCGCCCACGGCACCGTCCCCGGCCGTGACTTCAGGCTGACGCTGCTCCTGCCGACGGAGGGCGTCCTGCGCGTCGAGGTGACCGACACCCGGCCGGAACGCGGCCTCGTCCACCCGGTGAACGCGGCGGCCACACCGGACGCCGAATCGGGACGGGGGCTGCTCCTCGTCGCCGTCTACTCCGCACGCTGGGGGTACGCCTGCCGGGACGCCCTCACGAAGACGGTGTGGGCCGAGATCGCCTACCGGTGATCCGTCTCGTCCGGACGCCGGAGGCCGCGTCAGGCGGGTGGGACGAGGCGGTAGCCGACGCCGCGGACGGTCTGGATGAGTTCCGGGTGGTGCGGGTCGTCGCCCAGCCGTTCCCGCAGCCGCCGGACGTGCACGGTGATGGTGTTCGACCGCTGGGCCTCGTCGCCCCACACCTCGGAGCGGATGCGGGCCCGGGTGATGACCGTGCGGGGGTTGCGCATCAGCAGGTGCAGCAGTTGGAACTCGCGCAGCGGGAGTTGGGCCGTTGGCGTGCCGTGCACGTGGACCTCGTAGGTGCTCGGGTCCAGGGTGATCGGGCCGCAGCTGAGGGGCCGGAGCCGGTCACGGCCGCCCACGTCGGCCAGGCTGAGCAGCCGGGCGACCTCGCGCGGCCGGTACGGGCGGGCGACGCACGCGCTCGCGCCGTCCGCCAGCGCCGAGGCCACCAGGCCGGTGTCGTCCGGGCCGACGCCGAGCACCACCGGGGTTGCCGTGCGCCGCCGGATGACGCGGAGGACGTCCGTGCCGTCCAGCACCGGCAGTCGGGCGGAGACCAGCAGGACGTCCGGCTGCCGCAGCCCGGTCTCCAGCAGCGCGCTCGCCCCGTCGGCGCAGTGGACGACGGACACCCGGTAGTGGGCCAGGTGGGCGGTCAGGCCCTGGCGAATCCTTTCGTCAGCGTCCGCCAGCAGCACGACGGGGTCGGTGCCCAGCGCCAGTCCGCCGGGGCCCGGCCCGGGCTCGGCGGCGGGCTGCGCGCCGTCCACCGCCGGCCCGGTGCGCTTGGCTGTCACGGCACGTTCTCCCCTCGTGTCGATGCCCCGAGGGCGTCCGCCGGGCGCGGGTCAGACGCTCGGTGGACGCCCTCGGACGGACGGCGCCGGCTCGCAACCGGCGTCAGCCGAAGCGGCCGGAGACGTAGTCCTCCGTGGCCTTCTTGGCGGGCCGGGTGAAGAGGGTGGCGGTGTCCGCCATCTCCACCAGAACGCCGGGCTCACCGGCGGCCCGCAGGTTGAAGAAGCCCGTGGTGTCGCTGACGCGCTGGGCCTGCTGCATGTTGTGCGTCACGATGACGATGGTGTAGCTGGACTTGAGCTCCAGGATGAGGTCCTCGATCGCCTGCGTGGAGATGGGGTCGAGCGCCGAGCACGGCTCGTCCATGAGCAGGACGTCCGGCTCGACGGCGATCGCCCGGGCGATGCACAGGCGTTGCTGCTGTCCGCCGGAGAGGCCGGAGCCGGGGCGGTGCAGCCGGTCGCGGACCTCCGTCCACAGGTTGGCCGCCCGCAGGGACCGCTCGACGCGGCCGTCCATCTCCGAGCGCGGCATGCGCCGGTGGTTCAGCCGCAGCCCGGCCGCGACGTTGTCGTACACGGACATCGTCGGGAACGGGTTGGGCCGCTGGAAGACCATGCCCACGTGCCGCCGCACCCGCACCGGGTCCACATCCGGCCCGTAGAGATCCTGGCCGTCCAGCACCACCTTCCCGCTCACCCGGGCGCCGGGGACGAGTTCGTGCATGCGGTTCAGCGCGCGCAGCAACGTGGACTTGCCGCAGCCGGAGGGGCCGATCAGCGCGGTGACCTGCCGGGGCTCGATGTCCATCGACACGTCGTGCACGGCCAGGAAGCGGTCGTAGTGGATGTCGAGGCCGGAGACCTCAATACGTGTGGCCACGGGGGTTCTTCCTTGTCGGTGTGCTGGTGGCGCCGGTCGCGGGGCTGCGTCACGCGCTCTTGGGCGCGAAGAGGCGGGAGATCAACCGGGCCACGAGGTTGAGCGCCATGACGATGAGGATCAGCACGAGGGCCGCCGCCCACGCCCGGTCGAGCGACGCCTCCGGCGGTACGCCGGGCGAGACGTACTCGTAGTACGAGAACACCGAGAGCGTCGCCATGCGCCCGTCGAAGGGGTTGAAGTTGTCGCTCGTCGTGATGCCGACGGTGATCAGCAGGGGAGCCGTCTCCCCGATCACCCGCGCGATGGCCAGCGTGACGCCGGTCGCGATGCCGGCCAGCGCCGTCGGCAGCACGATGCGCAGGATCGTGCGCCACTTCGGCACGCCCAGCGCGTAGGACGCCTCGCGCAGCTCGTTCGGGACGAGCTTCAGCATCTCCTCCGCCGAGCGCACCACGACGGGGATCATCAGCACGCTGAGCGCCACCGCGCCCGCGATGCCCATGCGTACGCCCGGCCCGAAGAACAGCACGAACAGCGCGTAGGCGAACAGCCCGGCCACGATGGAGGGGATGCCCGTCATCACGTCGACGAAGAAGGTGATGGCGCGGGCGAGCCGGCCGCGCCCGTACTCGACGAGGTACACGGCCGTCAGCAGGCCCACCGGGACGGAGATCAGCGTCGTCAGCCCGGTGATGATGAGCGTGCCGAAGATCGCGTGGTGGACGCCGCCGCCCTCGGCGACCACGCCCCGCATCGAGTGCGTGAAGAACTCGCCGTCGAAGCGGGTCAGGCCACGGCTGACGACGGTGGCCAGCACCGAGATCAGCGGCAGCATCGCCAGCAGGAACGCCGAGGAGACGACCGCGGTGATCAGCCGGTCCCGGGCGGCCCGCGCCTCCTCCACCGCGCGGGACCAGGCGTAGACGACGGCGGTGTAGCCGACCGCCGCGACCAGGCCGCTGACCGCCGGGTTCCAGCCCAGCAGCCACAGCACGGCGGCCGCCACGAGGGACCCCAGAAGCACCAGCGGCGGCCCCGCGGCGGGCAGGGTTCCGTGCGTCAACGGCTCGGACGCCGGCGCGTGGCGCTCGTCGGGGTCGGTGGACTTCGTGGAGGTGGAGGTGGGGGTGGGCATCAGTTGGCTCCCGAGAATTCGCGCCGCCGGTTGATCACCGCGCGCGCTGTCATGTTGACCGCGAGGGTCACGGCGAAGAGCACGAGCCCGGACGCGATGAGGGCGTTGACCTTGATGCCCGTCGACTCGGGGAACTGCAGCGCGATGTTGGCGGCGATCGTCGACGGATTGCCGTTGCTGATCAGGTTGAAGGTCACTCCGCCCGAGGTGGACAGGACCATGGCCACGGCCATCGTCTCGCCGAGCGCCCGGCCCAGTCCGAGCATGGAGCCGCCGATGATCGCCGAACGTCCGAACGGCAGCACGGACATGCGGATCATCTCCGAGCGCGTCGCGCCCAGTGCCCAGGACGCCTCCTCGTGCAGCCGCGGCGTCTGCCGGAACGCCTCACGGACCACAGCCGTGTTGATCGGGAGGATCATGATGGCCAGCACCAGCGCGACGGTGAGCATCGTGCGTCCGGTGGAGGACGCCGGCCCTTCGAACAGCGGGATGAAGCCGAGGTTCTCCGCGAGCCAGCCGGTGGGGTCCACGGTCAGCGGTGCCAGCTGGGAGACGCCCCACAGACCGAAGATGATGCTCGGCACGGCGGCCAGCAGGTCGATGACGTAGCCCAGCGTGGTGGCCACGCGGCGGTGCGCGTACTGGGTGATGAACAGCGCGATCGCCACCGACAGCGGTGCGGCGATCGCCAGGGCGAGCAGGGCCGACAGCAGCGTGCCGAACAGCAGCGGCCACACGTACAGCGCGACGCCCTCGCCGCCGGGGATGTCCTCGGCCGGCGCGGTGACGGCGGGCCAGGCCTCGACGAGCAGGAACGCGGCCACCCCCGCCAGCACGACCAGGATCAGCACGCCGGCCCCGGTCGACGCACCGGAGAAGACCCGGTCCCCCAGCCGCAGCGGCGTTCCCCGCCGACCGGTGGTCTCGGTGGTGATGGGCACGGACACGTCCTTCCTCGAACCTTCTTCGCACGTGCGGGTGAACCGGCGGTTGACTCGCCGGTGCCCGGGCGGTCCGCGTCGTGCCGCGGACCGCCCGGGCGGGGTCGGCCGGGTCAGCCCGCCGAGATGGCCTCGATGGCCTTCTCGGCCTGCTCGCGCAGCGTGTCCGACAGCGGCGCGGAGCCCGCCGCCTCGGCGGCGGCCGCCTGGCCCTCCTCGCTGACCATGTAGGCCAGGTACGCCTGCACCAGCTCGGCGGTCTGCTCGTCCTCGTAGGTGGAGCAGGCCATGGCGTAGGAGACCAGGACGATCGGGTAGGTGCCCGCCTCGGTGGTGTCCCGGGCCAGGTCGTAAGCGAAGTCGTACTCGCCGCGGCCCTCGACGCGGTCGGAGACCTCGACCACCTTGGCCGCCGCCTCCGGCGAGTAGCCGACGAACTCCCCGCCCACGCCGACGTTGACGGTGCCCAGGTCACCGGCCTGGCTGGCGTCCGCGTAGCCGATCGTGCCGGTGCCGTTCGTCACCGCCTGGACGACGCCGGAGGTGCCCTGGGCGGCCTCGCCGCCCGCGACCGGCCAGTCACCGCTGACCTCGTGCGGCCAGTCGTCCCCGGCGGTGGCGGACAGGTACTCCACGAAGTTCTCCGTGGTCCCGGACTCGTCGGAGCGGTTCACCGGGGAGATGGCCGTGTCGGGCAGCTCCACGTCCGGGTTGTCCTCGGCGATGGCCGGGTCGTCCCACTTGGTGATCTTCTGGTCGAAGATCTGGGCGATGGTGCCGGGCTTGAGGTTGAGCTCCTCCACACCCTCGACGTTGAAGACGACCGCGATCGGGGAGACGTAGGCCGGGATCTCGATGAGCTCGCCGCACCGCTCCGTGGCCTTCGCCACCTCCTCGTCGTCGAGGTAGGCGTCCGTGCCACCGAAGTCGGAGCCACCGGCGAGGAACTGCTCCCGGCCGCCACCGGAACCGATCGGGTCGTAGTTGACCGTCACGTCCGGATTCGCCTCCTGGAACCCGGCCATCCACGCCTGCTGGGCGGCGTCCTGCGAGCTGGCGCCCGCGCCGGACAGGGTGCCGGAGAGCGACGACTCGCTGCCGCCACCGCCGCCGTTGTCGTCGTCGGACTCGTTCGAGGAGCCGCAGGCCGCGAGGCTCAGAGACAGGACGGCTGCGGTCGACAGAGCGAGGATGCGGCTACGGGTGCTGCGCTTCACGATTGCCTCTTCCGAAACATTCGGTCGGGCCAGCCGACCTGAGGATTACTTGATGCGCTGGACGCTAGGAGCGCGAAGTGACCCGACACGGCACCGATCCTGAACGGTCGATGAACGGCGGGACATCGCGAAGGTGTCATCACGGTTGCGTCACATCGCGATAACCACTGCGCATAGCCGTGCAACCCCCTCCGCCCACTGCGCGGTGTGTCGCCGCCCCGGCCCCTTCTCATCCGAACCACCGGCCGCGCGACAGGAGTTCGGAGGCGGCCCGTGCCGAGGGCCGCACGGTCACGCACACCGGTGATGTGATGCGGTGCGGCAACCGTCGTCGCACCCGCGCCCAGGGGAGGAACGCAGTGTCCACAGGAATCCGCCTGCTGCGGGCCGCGACCGCGCTCGTGCTGCTCGCCCAGAGCACGGTCGTCGCGGTCTTCGCCTTCGTCCTCAACTCCATCGCGGCGTTCGCGCCGCTGGACGAACCGCCGGAGTCCGTGGCGTATCGGGTGCGGATCTCCATGGTCGTCGGAGGTGTCGTCGTCGCGGTCGGCCTGTGGGCCTGCGGCACGCTGCTCCGCTCCTGCGTCCGCGGCACGTCCGCCCGTACGGCGATCGCCGTGGCCGCCGTGCTGGAGCTGGCTCTCGTCGCGAGCGCGCTGGTGCGGACCTCCGGTGAGTCCGTCGTGCTGAGAGGGGCCGCCCTGGTCCTGCTCGTCCTGTGCTTCCTGGCCGATCCGGCGGCACCGTGCCCGCGTCCTCGGCGTCGTCGGCGTGACGGTGATCACGGCGAGCTTTCGAGAGGGGTTGCGTAGGCTGGGAGGGTCGCCGTGGTAACGGGGGGAAGCGCCCGCACGGTGGCGCGCTGTAGGGCAGTGAAACCGCACTTGACCTGCGCCGACGCAGGCAGGGAGCACGAATCCAGGAGTACCTCGATGATGCGTACGATGTTCAAGTCGAAGATCCACCGTGCCACGGTCACCGAGGCCGACCTGCACTACGTCGGGTCCGTCACCGTGGACGCGGACCTGCTGGACGCCGCCGACCTGCTGCCCGGCGAGCTGGTCCACATCGTCGACGTCACCAACGGCGCCCGGCTGGAGACGTACACCATCGCGGGCGAGCGGGGCTCCGGCGTGATCGGGATCAACGGTGCGGCCGCACACCTCGTACACCCCGGTGACCTCGTCATCCTCATCAGCTACGCGCAGCTGGACGACGCCGAGGCCCGCACCTACACGCCCCGCGTCGTCCACGTGGACGTGGACAACCGGATCGTGGAGCTGGGGGAGGACCCCTCGGCTCCGGTGCCCGGCGGGGACACGGTGCGCAGCCCCTTCGCCCACGTCTGACGTCTCCGCCCGCGCGCCGCGCGGGCCGCGTACGCCGACGGTCCCGGCACTCCGTGGAGTGCCGGGACCGTCGTGCTCGGTGCTCGGTGCTCGGTGCTCGGTGCCTCGGCTCAGCCCTGACCGGCGAACTTCTCGCTGATCGCGGAGAAGACGCCCTCGGCCGAGGCACCGAGGTAGGGCCCGGCGAGCCAGGTCGCCGGACGCGGGCCGATCGAGTTGACGGAGACCAGCTCCGCCTTGCCGTCCGGGCCCGCGATGTACATGCCGCCGCCGGAGGTGCCGCCGGTCATCGTGCACCCGATCCGGTACATCGCCGGCTGCTCGGGGTCGACCGTGAGCCGTCCGGGACGGTCGGTGCAGGTGTACATCAGCGCCCCGTCGTAGGGCGGCGCCGCCGGGTAGCCGTAGGAGCTGAGCCCGGCCAGCTCGTCGGGTCCCGGGGCGTCGAAGTTGATCGGCAGGGCGCTTCCGACGGTCTCCTCCAGCGACTTCCCCGAACCGTCCTCGGGCTCGACGTGTAGCACGGCGAAGTCCTGCGAGGCCCCGGCGTCGCCGCGCAGCGCGTCGCCGCGCTCGATCCAGTAGGACGTCGTCTGGGCCCAGTCCGCCCACCACATCTTGTAGGGCGCGACCTCGTGCGACGGCGCGCCGGTCACCTGCTCCGGCGCGCGTCCCCGGTCGTTGTAGGACGGCACGAACATGATGTTGCGGAACCAGCCCGCGTCGCCGCCGCCGTGCACGCAGTGGCCGGCGGTGGCCACGAGGTTGGACCTGCCCGGGTTGTTCGGGTCCTTGACGACCGTCCCGGAACAGACCATCGGACCGCTCGGAGTGTCCATGAACACCTTGCCGACGGGGGCGGCGTGCCGGTGGTAGGGCCGGTCCACCTCGGACGCCTCGACCGCCGCCGGTGCCGGGTCCGTGCCGGTCCGCGCGGAGGAGGAGGCCAGGTCCTCCTCGCTGACCTCCTTGTGGTGGTCCTCCGCCTCCTGCATGCGGCCGGTGTCCCACAGGCCCTCGATGTAGGGGTTGACGAAGTCCTGGGCGTCGCGGAGCCAGCCGTCCTTGTCCCAGTCCTCCCAGCCGCCCTTCTTCCAGCCCTCCAGGTCCCTCAGGGAGTCGGGCAGATCGTCCGGCAGCTCGTCGGGCAGGCCGAGCCCCGGGTCCTTCTCGCCGCCTTCGGCGGCGGGCGACGCGGAGACGCCGGCCTTGGCGTCGGTGTCCGCGTCGTCGGGGCCGCAGGCCGTGGCGGCCAGGGCCAGCGCGGCCAGTGCGGCCGTGAGGGCGAGGGCGGGGCGGCGGGCCGTGCGTGCAGCGGGCATGCGGAGTTCTCCTCGGAACTCGGGAAATCGGCAAATCGGCAAGCGGAACGTGACGTCGGGCGGAGCGCGATGTCAGAAGGCGCGGGCGGGGTGCACGGGAGCGCACCCCGCCCGCGCCGATCGACCTGGCACCGGCACCGCGTCGCGGCGCCGGCGGGAGGCTACGAGCTGAGCGAGTCGAAGACGGCCTTGGCCTCCGGGCCGAGCCGCGGACCGGCCAGCCACGTCGCCGTGAGCGGGCCGATGGACGTCACCGAGTAGAGCTGGTCGTCGCCGTCGGGCCCCGGGGCCACCCAGCCACCGCCGGAGGATCCGCCGGTCATGGTGCAGCCGACGCGGTACATGGTGGGCTGCTCGGGGTCGATCGTGAGCCGGCCGGCCGCGCCCGTGCAGCTGAACATGGAGCTGCCGTCGAACGGCGGTGCGGCGGGGTAGCCGCGCACGGTGAGCTCGGGCAACGTGCTGACCTGCGGAAGGCTGAAGTTGATCGCCACGGCCGAACCGACCGTCTCCTCCAGCGAGGTCTCGCTGCCGCCCTCCTCGGGGCTGACCTTCAGCACGGCGAAGTCCTGCTGGGCACCCGCCCCACCGCGCTCGGCGCCGGCGCTGCGCCAGTACTCGGTCGTGGCGGCCTCGGCGGCCCACCAGATGCCGTGCGGGAGGACGTCCTCCTCGGGGGCGGTCTCCAACTGCTCGGCGGGCAGGCCCTTGTGGTTGAAGCCCGGCACGAAGACGACGTTGCGGAACCAGCCCTTGCCCTCACCGCCGTGCACGCAGTGCCCGGCGGTGGCGACGAGGTCGGACTTCCCGGGGTTCGCCGGGTCCTTGACCACCGTCGCGGAGCAGACCATCTGGCCCTGCGGGGTGTCCATGAACACCTTGCCGTAGGGCGCGGCGCCGTCGGTGTAGGGCGTCGGGACGTCGGCGGCCTCCACGACCGGGGGTTCGGGGTCGGTGGCGCCCTCGTCCTCGGTGGCGCCCTCCCCGTCGCCGTCCGGGGTGCCGTCGATCTCGTCCTCGTCGACCTCGCGCTCCGGTTCCTCCGCGTCCTTCATCCGCTCGCGGTCCCAGAGGTCCTCGATGATCGGGTTGATGAAGTCCTTGGCGTCACCGAGCCAGCCGTCCGGCTCCCAGTTGTCCCACTCGCCCTCCTTCCACCGCTTGAGGTCGTCCAGGGAGAAGGGCAGGTCCTTGGGCAGCCCCAGATCCCGGCTGCCGGAATCGGCGGCCTCGGAAGCGGCCGGCTTCGCGTCGCTGTCCGGTGCCTCGTCGGGACCGCATGCGGTGGCGGTCACCGTCAGAACGGTGACGGCGGCGACCGCTGCCAGCGCCGTACGGCGCCGCGCGGTCGTGCGCGTGGACGACATGGAACGAACTCCCCCTGAACTGGTTCACCTTGCGTGTGGCTTGTCATGCACCCCGCCGAAGGGAGTGCCCCCCAACTATGCAGGTGCCGCCTACGACGGCCGCTGCCGGGTCGGCGGTTCCCCCCGACCGGCTAAGGGATCTTGCCGTCGGCCGTGATCGGACGGCGGTCGCGTCGTTACGCCGTACGGGCTGCGCAGCGGTTCCCGCACGCTCAGGGAGGTTTTGTGAACGCAACGGCCGGTTCCGAGGAATCCCCCGACGGGGGCGGCGCCCCCGTCCCGCAGCGCCTCGCCCGCCTGCTCGACGACCCGACCGTCCCCCGTCAGGCGCGCCGCGCGGCCCGCCCGGGCCCGCCCGACGCCTCGGCCACGGCGGACGCCGACCCCGTCCCCATTCCCGCCGACCCCGCCGACGATCCCCTCGACGCCGCCGACGTCCACCGCGCCGCCGACGCGGCCGGTGCGGAGAACCTCCTCCGCTGCTGGGTACGGGAGACGGGCCAGGCGGCACCGCCCGCCGGCCGCCCGCTGTGCGTCCCCCTGCCGGGCAGCGGCACCGCCCTCCGGGTGCCCGTGCGGTACTGGTCCCCGACGGGGTGGCACCGCTTCGGCCCCGTGCGCCTCGAGTCCGCTCCGGCGGACGCCGCCCCTCTCGACGCCGTCACCCTCGCCGGCCTCCTCGCCCGCGAGGCCGCGCACCAGGCGGGCACGCCGGGGGAGGGCAGCGACCTGTCCGCCCGCGTCGCCGACTCCGTGCGCCAGACGGCACGGTTCCTGGCGGCCCGCCGCGCCCGGCCCGGGCCGCCCGCCGGGGCCGACCCGTTCCTCGCGGCGGAGCAGGCCCTCGTGCTCGGCCACCCGTCGCACCCGGCGCCCAAGAGCCGGGAGGGCTTCGGCGAGGAGGAGACCGAGTGGTACTCCCCCGAGCTCCACGGCAGCTTCCCCCTCCACTGGTTCGCCGTCCACCACACCGCCCTGGCCTCCGACTCGGCCTGGACGGAGAGCGGCCGGGCACGCACGGCGGCCGAGCTCGCCTCCCGGCTCGCACCGGACCTGCCGCTGCCGGCCGGAACCGTCGCCCTGCCGCTGCACCCCTGGCAGGCCCGCACCGTCCGCGGCCGCCCGGCCGTGGCCGCGCTGTTCGACGCGGGCCTCCTCCACGACCTCGGGCCGCACGGCGGGCGGTGGCACCCCACGTCGTCCATCCGCACCGTCGCTCGTCCGGGGACGGCGACGATGCTCAAGCTCTCCCTGGCCGTCCGCGTCACCAACTCCCGGCGGGAGAACCTCCGCAAGGAGCTGCATCGCGGTGTGGAGGTGCACCGGCTGCTGCGCAGCGGGCTCGGTGAGCGCTGGCGGGCCGCCCACCCCGGGTTCGACATCGTGCGCGACCCCGCCTGGCTCGGTGTCGACGACGCCGACGGCACGCCCGTGCCGGGGCTGGACACCGTCTTCCGGCACAACCCCTTCCGGCCCGACGACGACGCCGTCTGCCTCGCCTCGCTCACCTCGCCCCGCCCGTGGCCGGACGTCGCCGGGCACCCGACGCGCTCACGGCTGGCCGACGTCGTGCGGCGCCTGGCCTCGGCCACCGGCCGGCGGACGCGGGCCGTGGCGGCCGAGTGGTTCCTGCGCTACCTGGACGCGGTCGTGGCCCCCGTCCTGTGGCTCGACGCGCACGCGGGTATCGCGCTGGAGGCCCACCAGCAGAACACCGTCGTGCTGCTCGATCCCGAGGGCTGGCCCGTCGGCGGCCGCTACCGGGACAACCAGGGCTACTACTTCCGCGCCTCGCACCGGGCGGCGCTGCAGGCGCTGGTGCCGGGCGTGGGGGAGAAGAGCGACTCCTTCGTGCCCGACGCGGTCACCGACGAGCGCTTCGCCTACTACCTGGGCATCAACCACGTGCTCGGCCTCATCGGCGCCTTCGGCTCGCAGGCCGGCGTGGACGAGGCCCTGCTGCTGGCCGCCTTCCGGCGCTTCCTCGACGCGCACGCCACCCAGGGCGGCGACGTGCCGCCGTCCCCGCTGGCCGGTCTCCTCCTCGACGCGCCGTCGCTGCGCTGCAAGGCCAACCTGCTGACCCGGCTGCACGGGCTCGACGAGCTCGTCGGCCCGGTGGACACCCAGTCCGTCTACGTCAGCGTCCCCAACCCGCTCGCCGTCCACCCGCCGCAGTGACCCACGAGCCGGAAGGAGGCGCCGTGCCGTCCCCCGACCCCGCCACGGACGAGGACGACACCCTCGACCTGGAACTGCCGCCCGAACTCCGCACCGGCCTGGCCGGGCCTCCCGGGCTCACCGGACCCGTGCCGGACACCGCCGCCCCCGGCACCGACCTGGTGGGCGCGGTCGACCGGTGGCAGCCCGCGTACGGCCCCTTCGGCACCTTCCAGCTCGTCCCCGTCCGGCTCGAACGCGACCTGCCGCTCGTCACGGCCTGGATGAACGACCCGGCCGTCGCCGCCTTCTGGGACCTCGCCGGGGACGAGGACGTCACCGCGAAGCACCTGCGTCCGCAACTGGAGGGCGACGGGCGCAGCGTGCCGTGCCTCGGCGTGCTGGACGGCGTCCCGATGAGCTACTGGGAGATCTACCGCGCCGATCTCGACCCGCTGGCCCGGTACTTCCCCACCCTGCCCCACGACACCGGCGTCCACCTGCTGATCGGCCCGGCGGAGCAGCGCGGTCGCGGCCTCGGCGCGGCACTGCTGAGGGCGGTGTCCGAGCTGGTCCTGACGCACCGTCCGGCCTGCCGCCGCGTGCTCGCCGAACCCGACGTCCGCAACGCCGTGTCCGTCAGCGCCTTCCTGCGCGCCGGATACCGGCACGCGGCGGAGGTGGATCTGCCGGACAAGCGTGCGGCTGTCGTCGTCCGCGAGCGGGGAGGGGTCCCGGCGCTCTAAGGTCGGGAGACCTCCCCACCGGCACCTCGGTGCCGGCCGCGACACCGCACGTCGTTCCCAGTGGTCCTGACCGCGCGCCCGCCGTCCCCGGCGGCGTCCGGACCGGACCGGAGAGAACCGTCCCGTTCGGCTCCGCACCTGAGGAGAACGCACTTGCAGACGTCATCCACCGAGCCCGCCACGCCCTGGCACGCCGCGTCCCGGAAGTTGTTCGCCAAGCTGCTCGGCGAGTTCGCCTATGAGGGGATCCTCGTCCCGGAACGCGACGGCGCGGCGTCCGACCGCGCCGCGTCCGACGGCGCGGCGGGGACGGTCGGCCGGTACCGGCTGGTCGTCGCCGACGGCACGGTCCACCGCTTCCACGCCCGGCGCGGTGCCTACGGCCACTGGCGCGTCGACCCCGACAGCATCACCCCGCACGCCGACCCGCTGACGTTCCTCACCGCCGCCCACGACGTGCCGCTCGGGCTCGCGGGAGACACGCTCGGCCACCTGCTACGGGAGCTGACCGCCACGCTCAGCGCCGACGTCCGGCTCGCCGCGACGGCGCTGTCCGTCCCGGAGCTCGCCGACCTCGGCTACGCCGAGCTGGAGGGCCACCTCACCGGCCACCCCTGGCTGGTCGCCAACAAGGGACGGCTCGGCCTGTCCCACGCCGACAGCGACCGCTGGACGCCCGAGGCCCGCGTCGCGACCCGCCTCCCCTGGCTCGCCGTGCACCGCCGCCTCGCCCGCTACCGGGGCACCGCCGCGCTCGGCGACGCCGCGCGGCTCTACGGCCAGGAGCTCTCCACCGCGACCCGGGAGGCCTTCGCCGCCACCGTCGCCGCACGCGGACGACGCCCCGAGGACTACCTGTGGCTCCCCGTGCACCCCTGGCAGTGGGACGAGACGATCGCGCCGCTGTTCGCCCCCCAGCTCGCCGACGGCACCCTCATACCGCTGCCCGAGGACGAGGACCTGCGGCTGCCGCAGCAGTCGGTGCGCACGTTCCTCAACATCAGCCGCCCGCACGCCCGCACGGTGAAACTGCCGCTGTCCGTGCTGAACACGCTCGTGTGGCGCGGGCTGCCCACCGAACGCACCCTCGCCGCCCCGGCCGTCACGTCCTGGATCCACGGCGTGCGCGACGCCGATCCGTTCCTGCGCGACGAGACGCGCGTCGTCCTGCTGGGCGAGGTCGCCTCGGTGACCGTCGAGCACCCGCTCTACGACCGGCTCCCCGGCGTCCCGTACCAGTACCGGGAGCTGCTCGGCTGCATCTGGCGCGAGCCGGTGGGCCCCTACCTCGCGGCCGGGGAACGGGCCCGCAGCCTCGCGGCCCTGCTGCACACCGACCCGGCGGGCCGGGCGCTCACCGCCGAACTGGTCCGCCGGTCCGGGCTCACCCCCCGGGTGTGGCTGCGGCACCTCTTCGAGGCGCTCCTGCCGCCGCTCCTGCACTTCCTCTACCGCTACGGCACGGTCTTCTCCCCGCACGGCGAGAACAGCATCGTCGTCTTCGACGCGCACGACGTGCCGGCGCGGCTGGCCGTGAAGGACTTCGTCGACGACGTCAACCTCACCGACGAACCGCTGCCCGAGCTGGCCGACCTGCCGCGCCCCGTCCGCACCACGCTGCTGACCGAACCGGCGGACTTCCTCACCCAGTTCATCCACAGCGGTCTGTTCGTCGGCGTCTTCCGCTACCTCGCACCCCTCTGCGCGGAGCAGCTCGGCGTGCCGGAGGCGGAGTTCTGGGCCCTCGTCCGCGACACCGTCCTGGCCCACCAGCGGCGCTTCCCGGAGCTGAAACCCCGCTTCGAGTTGTTCGACCTGCTCACGCCGCGCATCGGCCGCCTGTGCCTGAACCGCAACCGGCTGTACGCGGACGGCTACCGCGACCGCGCCGAACGTCCGCACGCCGTGGTGGACGGCACGGTCCCCAACCCGCTCCACGCCGGGTAGCGGCCGAGCGTCCGTGCCCGGGTGTCAGAGGCACCACGTAGGGTTGCTCGCCTATGAGCGAAGCATCCGCCCTCCCCACCCGCCCCGCCCTCACCGACCTCCTGCACGCCGCCGTCACGGCCGTCGGCGGCACCGAGCGGCCCGGCCAGGTCGCCATGGCCGAGGCCGTGGCGGAGGCCGTCGGCGAGGGCACCCACCTGCTGATCCAGGCGGGCACCGGCACGGGGAAGTCGCTCGGCTACCTCGTGCCCGCGCTGGCCCAGGGCGAGCGCGTCGTCGTCGCGACGGCGACGCTCGCGCTCCAGCGCCAGCTCGTCGAGCGGGACCTCCCGCGCACGGTGGAGGCCCTGCATCCGCTGCTGCGCCGCCGCCCGGAGTACGCGATGCTCAAGGGCCGGTCGAACTACCTGTGTCTGCACCGGCTGCACGAGGGCGTTCCGGCGGAGGAGGAGGACGGCCTCTTCGACCCGGTCGAGGCGGCGGCCCGGGCCGCCGGCCCGGCGGGCGCCTCCAGCAAGCTCGGCAAGGACCTGCTCCGGGTGCGGGACTGGTCGGACGAGACGGAGACGGGGGACCGCGACGACCTGCGGCCCGGCGTCTCCGACCGGGCCTGGGGTCAGGTCTCCGTCTCCTCGCGCGAGTGTCTGGGCGCCGCCATGTGTGCCTACGGGGCCGAGTGTTTCGCCGAGGCCGCCCGCGAGCGGGCCAAGCTGGCCGACGTCATCGTGACCAACCACGCGCTGCTGGCGATCGACGCCATCGAGGGCGCGCCGGTGCTGCCCGGCCACGAGGTGCTGATCGTCGACGAGGCGCACGAGCTGGTCTCCCGCGTCACCGGTGTGGCGTCCGGGGAGCTCACGCCCGCCGGGGTGAGCCGGGCCGTGCGCCGCTCGGCGAAGCTCGTCGACGAGAAGGCGGCCGACCGGCTGCTGACGGCCTCGGAGGGCTTCGAGCGGGTCATGGAGCTGGCGCTGCCCGGCCGTCTGGAGGAGGTCCCCGAGGACCTCGGCCACGCGCTCGCCGCCCTGCGGGACGCCGCCCGGAACTGCCTGACGGCGCTCGGCAACACCCGCGACCGCTCCGTGCAGGACGAGGACGCCGTGCGCAAGCAGGCGGTCGCCTCGCTGGAGAACGTCCACGCCGTCGCCGACCGGATCGCCCAGGGCTCGGAGTACGACGTCATCTGGTACGAGCGCCACGACCGGTTCGGCGCCTCGCTGCGCGTCGCGCCGCTGAACGTCTCCGGTCTGCTGCGGGAGAAGCTCTTCCACGACCGCTCCGTCGTCCTGACGTCCGCGACCCTCCGGCTCGGTGGCGACTTCAACGGCGTCGCGGCCTCGCTGGGGCTGGCTCCCGAAGGCCGGCAGGAGCAGGCCGGGGAGGAACAGGCCGGGGAGACCGTCGGAGACGAGGAATCCCCCAGGTGGCAGGGGCTGGACGTCGGTTCCCCGTTCGACTACCGCAAGCAGGGCATTCTGTACGTCGCCCGACACCTGTCCCCGCCCGGCCGCGAGGGCAGCCGCAGCGACATGCTGGACGAGCTGTCCGGTCTGGTCGAGGCGGCGGGTGGGCGCACGCTCGGCCTCTTCTCGTCGATGCGGGGGGCGCAGGCGGCGGCCGAGGAGCTGCGCGGCCGGCTGGACGTGCCCGTCCTCCTCCAGGGCGAGGAGACGCTGGGCGAGCTGATCCGCCGCTTCGCCGAGGACGCGCGGACGTGCCTGTTCGGCACGCTGTCGCTGTGGCAGGGCGTCGACGTGCCGGGGGCCAGCTGCCAGCTCGTCGTCATGGACCGCATCCCCTTCCCGCGCCCCGACGACCCGCTCATGAGCGCGCGGCAGAAGGCCGTCGAACAGGGCGGCGGCAACGGCTTCATGGCGGTCGCCGCCACGCACGCGGCCCTCCTGATGGCCCAGGGCGCCGGGCGGCTGGTCAGGGCCACGGGGGATCGCGGCGTCGTCGCCGTGCTGGACCCGCGGCTGGCGAAGGCCCGCTACGGCGGCTTCCTCCGCTCCTCCATGCCGGACTTCTGGTACACCACCGACCCCACCCAGGTCCGCCGCTCGCTCGCCGCGATCGACGTCGCCGACTCCTGAGGCCGCGCGGCGGGCGGCACGTTGGGTGGCGCGGAGGTGTGGCCCATACACCGCACAGTGTGATCACGTCATGCTTTCGGCGATATTTCACTCGAACGTGTGTTTGGCGCAACCTTTCGAAACCAACTACCGTTGTGCCACAGGGAGAACAGTTCGAAAGGGGTGCCGACCACCGTGACGACCACCGCAGACAGCGTGACGCTCACTGCCCAGGACACCGTCGAGGGCGGTGCCGACCGGGTCCATCCGGTCGGTGAGACCGCCGAGGTGCCCCTCGGCGCCGCAGGGGCCGGCGGCCGGGGGGCGCCCAGGGGCGCCCGCGCGCTGCCGGGCAGGCCACCCGGTATCCGGGCGGACAGCACCGGTCTGACCGACCGGCAGCGTCGCGTCATCGAGGTGATCAGGGACTCGGTGCAGCGCCGTGGCTATCCGCCCTCCATGCGGGAGATCGGCCAGGCGGTCGGTCTCTCCAGCACGTCCTCCGTCGCCCACCAGCTCATGGCGCTGGAGCGCAAGGGATTCCTGCGGCGCGACCCGCACCGGCCGCGGGCCTACGAGGTGCGCGGCTCCGACACCCCGAGCACGCAGACGACGGACACCACCGGCAAGCCGGCCGCGTCCTACGTCCCGCTCCTCGGTCGCATCGCCGCCGGCGGGCCGATCCTCGCCGAGGAGTCCGTGGAGGACGTCTTCCCCCTGCCCCGGCAGCTCGTGGGAGACGGCGAGCTTTTCGTGCTCAAGGTCGTCGGGGACTCGATGGTCGAGGCCGCGATCTGTGACGGCGACTGGGTGACCGTGCGCCGTCAGCCCGTCGCGGAGAACGGCGACATCGTGGCCGCGATGCTGGACGGCGAGGCCACGGTGAAGCGCTTCAAGCGCGAGGACGGCCACGTCTGGCTCCTCCCGCACAACTCCGCCTACCAGCCGATCGCCGGGGACGAGGCGACGATCCTCGGGAAGGTCGTCGCGGTGATGCGGCGCATCTGAGCACCCCCGCCTCCCTGCGGCGCAGTCGCGCGTCCGGACCCGAGGTCGTCCTCCCGGGGACCGGGCCCCGCGTCCGGCGCCTCCCGCGCCCTCTGCGGCCCTTCGCCCGACCCCGGCGGTCGGGCGAAGGGCCGCCGCGCGTGCCCGCCCCGGACCGCCTCGGGGCGCGCGCATCGTCACCTGAGGTAGTCTCTCGCGGGCGCGTTCTCCGCGTGCCATCGGCACCGCCGTGCCCGGCCGAGGTCGGTCCGTCCGGCCGCCTGCTCGGTGTGGGGCCGCCCTTCGGCGGTCGTCGGGCCAGGGCGGTGCGGCGCGCCGGGCGGGTCCCGTCCGCCGCTACCGCCCACGCTCCGCGGCCCCCGTTCCCGGCCTTCCCGGGTGTTTCTCCGCTGTGCCTCCCCGCTGTGGAGAGCTACCACATCTAGTGGTTGTATGAGGCACGGCCCCAACAGCTTGTGTCCCGGTGCTTCCCGGCCGACCGGCATCGCCTATGCTGGGGTCCGTTCCGAGGGGGCGTTTGCCGCCCCCGAGGGACTGTTTCGCCATGTCGCACATCAAGGGTGAGGAAGGTGGTTCCCGATGCATTGCCCCTTCTGTCGGCACCCTGACAGCCGCGTCGTCGACAGCAGGACGACGGACGACGGAGCCGCCATCCGGCGACGCCGCCAGTGCCCGCACTGCTCCCGTCGCTTCACGACGCTGGAGAACGCGTCACTCATGGTGATCAAGCGCAGTGGCGTCACCGAACCCTTCAGCCGGGACAAGGTGATCGCCGGAGTGCGTAAGGCGTGCCAGGGGAGACCGGTCGGTGAGGACGCCCTCGCCCAACTCGGCCAGCGCGTCGAGGAGGCGGTGCGGGCCACCGGCAGCGCGGAGCTCTCCACGCACGACGTGGGGCTCGCCATACTCGGCCCGCTGCGCGAACTCGACGTGGTCGCCTACCTCCGCTTCGCGTCCGTCTACCGGGCGTTCGACTCGCTGGAGGACTTCGAGGCCGCCATCGCGGAACTGCGGCACCCTGTGCCGCAACCCGCCGGGCCGGACCCGGCGCCGCGTGCCGTCGACCGGGCCGAGAGCCCGGCCTCGGCGAGCGCCGGCGACTGACCGGCAACACAGCCAAGACCTCACCGGACGGCGCCCAGCGGCGCCGCCCGGTGGTAGCCAGACATCGTGGCCCGGAAGAAACGGGACACATAGGGCGTTATGCCCGTACCAGGGAGGCGGAATGACAGAGACGACGAGCGGCCCGGCACGAGGCTCTCGAGCCAAGGCCGGCAAGCCGGAGAAGGCTGAGAAGGCCGGTCGTCCGGCCGGGGGCCTGCGGGTCGAGCGCATCCACACCACCCCCGGGGTGCACCCTTACGACGAGGTGGTCTGGGAGCGCCGTGACGTCGTCATGACGAACTGGCGGGACGGCTCGGTCAACTTCGAGCAGCGGGGTGTCGAGTTCCCCGAGTTCTGGTCGGTCAACGCCGCCAACATCGTCACCAGCAAGTACTTCCGCGGGGCCGTCGGTACCCCGCAGCGCGAGACCAGCCTCAAGCAGCTGATCGACCGGGTGGTGAAGACCTACCGCGCCGCAGGCGAGGAGCACGGCTACTTCGCCTCGCCCGCCGACGCCGAGATCTTCGAGCACGAGCTGGCCTACGCGGTGCTGCACCAGGTCTTCTCCTTCAACTCCCCGGTGTGGTTCAACGTCGGCACCCAGCAGCCCCAGCAGGTCTCCGCCTGCTTCATCCTCTCCGTCGACGACTCCATGGAGTCGATCCTCGACTGGTACAAGGAAGAGGGGATGATCTTCAAGGGAGGCTCCGGCGCCGGTCTGAACCTCTCCCGCATCCGTTCCTCCAAGGAGCTCCTCTCCTCCGGCGGCAACGCCTCAGGACCGGTCTCCTTCATGCGCGGTGCCGACGCCTCCGCCGGCACCATCAAGTCCGGTGGCGCGACGCGCCGGGCCGCCAAGATGGTCGTCCTCGACGTGGACCACCCGGACATCGAGGCCTTCATCGAGACGAAGGTGAAGGAGGAGGAGAAGATCCGCGCCCTGCGCGACGCGGGCTTCGACATGGACCTGGGCGGGGACGACATCACCTCCGTCCAGTACCAGAACGCCAACAACTCCGTCCGGGTCAACGACGCTTTCATGAAGGCCGTCGAGTCCGGGTCGACGTTCGGGCTGCGGGCCCGCATGACCGGCGAGGTCCTGGAGGAGGTCGACGCTCGCGCCCTGTTCCGCAAGATGGCCGAGGCCGCCCACGTCTGCGCCGACCCGGGCATCCAGTACGACGACACGATCAACCACTGGCACACCTCCCCGGAGTCGGGCCGTATCAGCGCCTCGAACCCGTGCAGCGAGTACATGCACCTGGACAACTCCTCGTGCAACCTCGCCTCGCTCAACCTCATGAAGTTCCTGCGGGACGACGCCGAGGGCAACCAGGCCTTCGACGCCGAGCGCTTCGCCAAGGTCGTCGAGCTCGTCATCACGGCGATGGACATCTCCATCTGCTTCGCCGACTTCCCCACCGCCAAGATCGGGGAGACCACCCGGGCCTTCCGCCAGCTCGGCATCGGGTACGCCAACCTCGGCGCCCTCCTGATGGCGACCGGCCACGCCTACGACTCCGACGGCGGCCGAGCCCTCGCCGGAGCGATCACCTCCCTGATGACGGGCACCTCCTACCGGCGCTCCGCCGAGCTCGCCGGGACCGTCGGCCCGTACGAGGGCTACGCCCGCAACTCCAGCGCGCACAACCGCGTCATGAAGCAGCACGCCGAGGCCAACGACTCCGCGCGGCGCATGGACGACCTGGACACGCCGGTCTGGGCCGCCGCCACCGAGGCGTGGCAGGACGTGCTCCGCCTGGGCAAGAAGAACGGCTTCCGCAACGCCCAGGCCAGTGTGCTCGCTCCCACGGGCACCATCGGGCTGATGATGGACTGCGACACCACGGGCGTCGAGCCGGACCTCGCCCTGGTGAAGTTCAAGAAGCTCGTCGGTGGCGGCTCCATGCAGATCGTCAACAACACGGTGCCCAAGGCCCTCAAGCGCCTGGGCTACCAGGACGAGCAGGTCGAGGCGATCGTGGCCCACATCGCCGACCACGGCAACGTCGTCGACGCGCCCGGCCTCAAGCCGGAGCACTACGAGGTCTTCGACTGCGCCATGGGGGAGCGGGCCATCTCCCCGATGGGCCACGTGCGGATGATGGCCGCCGCGCAGCCCTTCCTCTCCGGCGCCATCAGCAAGACCGTCAACATGCCGAGCTCCAGCACGGTCGAGGACGTCGAGGAGATCTACCTCCAGGGCTGGAAGCTGGGCACCAAGGCACTCGCCGTCTACGTGGAGAACAGCAAGGTCGGCCAGCCGCTGTCGGCCAAGAAGAAGGACGACGCGAAGGCCGTCCCCACCGAGGAGAAGCCGGTGGAGAAGGTCGTCGAGTACCGGCCGGTGCGCCGTCGCCTGCCCAAGGGCCGTCCGGGCATCACCACGTCCTTCACCGTGGGCGGCGCCGAGGGGTACATGACGGCGAACTCCTACCCCGACGACGGCCTGGGCGAGGTCTTCCTGAAGATGTCCAAGCAGGGCTCGACCCTCGCGGGCATGATGGACGCCTTCTCGATCGCCGTCTCCGTCGGCCTCCAGTACGGCGTCCCGCTGGAGACCTATGTCTCGAAGTTCACCAACATGCGCTTCGAGCCGGCCGGCATGACCGACGACCCGGACGTGCGGATGGCGCAGTCGATCGTCGACTACATCTTCCGCCGCCTGGCGTTGGACTTCCTGCCCTTCGAGACGCGCTCTGCGCTCGGCATCCACTCGGCGGCCGAACGGGAGCGCCACCTGGAGACGGGCTCCTACGAGCCCGACGACGACCTCGACGTCGAGTCGCTGGCCCAGTCGGCTCCCCGGCGCGCCGAGCAGCCTCCTGCGGCGCAGTCGCCGGAGGCCGAGGCTCCGGCCCCGGCAGCGGCGCACAACTCCACCGAGCTCGCGGAGATGCAGTTCGGCCTCAACGCCGACGCACCCCTGTGCTTCTCGTGCGGCACGAAGATGCGCCGTGCCGGCAGCTGCTACCTCTGCGAGGGATGCGGCTCCACGAGCGGCTGCAGCTGACCCTCCGGCGCCCGGCCGACCGGCCGGGCGCCATCGGCACAGGCGGGGCCCCGGTCGACGACCGGGGCCCCGCCTCGTCGCCTCGTCCGGGGCGGGAATGGCCCACGACCGGGCCGCGTTGTCGCGATCATGTGGAGTTCCGAGAAGCTGGACCTGAACGCCTACCTGGCCCGTATCGGGTACACCGGTGACACCCCCGAACCCGACCTGGCCACCCTCCGGGAACTGCACCGGGCCCACGTGCAGCGGTTGCCGTTCGAGAACCTGGAGATCATGCTCGGCCGGCCGGTGCTGCTCGACCTGGATTCCCTCCAGGACAAGATGATCACCCGGCGTCGCGGCGGCTACTGCCACGAGCAGAACTCGCTGTTCGCCGCCGTGCTCGAGCGCATCGGGTACACCTTCACGGGGCGTGCCGGACGCGTCGTCCAGGGCGAGCCGGGCAAGATCCTTCCGCCCACCCACATGCTTCTGATCGTCGAGGTCGACGGCGAGCGGTGGCTGGCGGACGTCGGCTTCGGCAGTGAGGGCCCGCGCCTGCCGATCCGGCTGCGGGCGGGCGAGGAGGTGCGCCACGGGGAGTGGTCGTACTCCCTCGGCCGGGACGCGGACGGTGTCTGGATGCTGCGCGCCCTGCGCCCCGAGGGCTGGGTGGACCTCTACTCCTTCACCGAGGATCCCGCCTTCCCGCCGGACTACTTCGTCTACAACTACTACGTCTCCACCCACGCCGGCTCTCCGTTCACCCGCCGCCCGGTCGTGCAGGTGTCGGGCATGAAGGACCGGACGGCCCTCCTCGGCTCCCGGCTCGCCGTCATCCGCCCCGACGGCACGACCGACGAACGCGAGGTCCCCGAGAGCGAACTGGGCTCCGTCCTTGACCAGGTGTTCGGACTCGCCTTGAGCGAGGAGGAGTTGGCGGTGTTGGGGGAGCGCAATCGGACGATCAGCGGCTGAGATGCCCGTACGATGGCGCGGTGCTGGTCAAGTGGGTGCGGTGCACCGTGGTCGATCGCCGCGGATTCGAGCGCGGACAGCGGAAGTGGGCGGGCCTCCTCGGCGAGCCCGGTTTCCGTGGGCAGGGAGGTGGCTGGAGCCGCTCCAGCAGCGGTGTCGCACACCTCTTCGGCTTCTGGGAGAGCCGCGCCTTCTACGACTCCTTCATGGCGCGCTCGCACGACCGGCTGCACGCGGCGCAGGTCGGCACCTACCGGGACATGCGCGCCCTCCTCTTCGAATACCGGTTCGACGTGAAGACCGGCTTCCGTCCGGAGTTCACCGACGCCGACCTGCTGCGCGTCGCTCACTGCCGGGTGCGCAGTGAGCGGGTCGACCACTACGTGCTCATGCAGGAGAAGGTCTGGAACCCCGCCATGGCCGGGTCGCCGGGCATGTTGCGCGGCGTGTTCGCGGAGGCTCCGGGCCTGGCAGAGTTCCTCGTCCTCTCCATGTGGGACTCGGCCGCCGAACACGGCAAGTACCGGGTCGAACGCGTCGAGCGGCTGTCGCTGCGGGCCCAGACCGGTGCTGACATCGCCGCCATCGACGGGGACGTCATCGATCTCCAGCCGTCGTGGACGGTCTGACGCGCGCCGTCCGGTCCGGTTCGCGAGCCGATGTCGCCAAGTCCGCTCCCCGGGTGTGCGGGGCTTACGCTGTCTCTATGGCACGACCTCGTCGCATCGTCCTCCTCCGGCACGGCGAGTCCGAGGGAAACGCCGACGACTCCGTGTACTCCCGGGTACCCGATCACGCCCTCCGGCTGACGCCCGAAGGGCGCCGTCAGGCCGCCCGGGCCGGAGCCGAGCTGCGCGCCCTGTTCGGCGACGAACGGGTGTCGGCGTATGTGTCCCCCTACCGCCGCACCCACGAGACGTTCCGTGAACTGCGACTCGACCCCACGCTCGTGCGGGTACGGGAAGAGCCGCGCCTGCGTGAACAGGACTGGGGCAACTGGCAGGATCGGGACGACGTGCGCGGCCAGAAGGCCGCACGGAACGCCTACGGCCACTTCTTCTACCGCTTCTCCCAGGGCGAGTCCGGCGCCGACGTCTACGACCGCGTCGACGCCTTCCTGGAGAGCCTGTGGCGGAGTTTCCAGGCCGCCGACCACCCCCCGAACGTCCTGCTCGTCACCCACGGGCTGACCATGCGGCTGTTCTGCATGCGCTGGATGCACTGGACCGTCGCCGAGTTCGAGTCCTTGTCGAACCCGGACAACGGCGAGACACGGGCCCTCGTCCTCGGTCCGGAAGGCCGCTACCACCTGGACCGGCCCTTCGAGAGGTGGTGCACCCCGGAGCCCTACGAGGTGCTCTGAGGAGCGTCGGCGTCCGCCGCCGGAGGAGAGGAGCCGGCGACCGCCTCGGTCGCCGGGACCGGGGCCCTGCCCGCTCGGGCGCCGCCACCGGCCGAGTAGGCTGGAAGCGTGCCGTACGACCCACCCACACACCGCGTCGAACGTTCGCTGCGGGCGACGACCTCCGCCCGGCTCGTCGCCGGGGTGGACGAGGTGGGACGCGGCGCGTGGGCCGGGCCGGTCACCGTGTGCGCCGCCGTCACCGGCCTGCGCCGTCCCCCGGAGGGCCTGACGGACTCCAAGTTGCTCACCCGAGGTCGGCGCACCGAACTGGCCGAGGTGCTGCGCGGCTGGGTCACGGCACACGGCTTCGGCCACGCCTGGCCCGAGGAGATCGACCTCCTCGGCATGACGGCGGCACTGCGACTGGCCGCCGAGCGCGCGTTGCAGGCGCTGCCGCAGCGACCCGACGCCGTGATCCTGGACGGGTCCCACGACTATCTCGGAGCACCCTGGCACGTCCGGACCGTGGTCAAGGGTGACCGGTCCTGCGTCTCGGTGGCCGCCGCGTCCGTCCTCGCGAAGGTCCAGCGCGACACCCTGATGGCCGAACTGGGCTCCGCCCACGCCGCGTTCGACTTCCAGGGCAACGCCGGGTACCCCGCCCCCGCCCACCGGGCGGCGCTCGCGGACCTCGGGCCCACCCCGCACCACCGGCTCACCTGGGCGTACCTGGACGCCCTGCCGCGCTGGAAGCACCTGAGAAAACCTCATCCCTTGGCGGCTGTTCCGGGCCCGGCCGTCGCGGAGGCCGAGGGGGAACAGGCCCAACTGTTCTGACGCTTCACCGTTCTGACTCTTCCCGTTCGCGCGCCGCCCCGGCGGGACGACCCGCCGACACGGCCCCGCGCCCTGTTTGATAGACAACATCCATGCCGCACAGCTCCGAGGAGCCCCAGATCCGCCCCAGCGTTCCCGGTCCCCGCACTTCTGCGGGTACCGCCCGTGTTCCCCAGCCCCCTCGCCCCGCCGTCCCGGGGCCACGCCCCGGCCCCCGGCCCGCGCCGCCGCGCGCCGACCGCAGCCGTCCCGGCCCCGGGTCGTCAGGTTCCACGAGGCCCGCCCGTGGCCCCTCGCCGTCGTCCCCGGGCACCTCGACGGCGGCACCGGTCACGGCGCCCACCGCCCGCATCCGGCTGGAGGCCGCCACGGTGGCGACCGCCGTGTCCGTCGCGGACGATGCGGTCGACGCCCTGCTTGACGAAGGCCGTTCGCCCGGCGACATCCTCGTCCTCACCACCGGAGGCCCGCACCCGTGGGCCGAGCACGAGCTCACCTTCGGCGAGGACGCCTACTGGCGGCAGCAGACGGAGGGCGGCGACGTGTTCTACGCGCACACCTCCGCGCTCGCCCGGGCCACGGACCGGCCCGTCGTCGTCGTGGCCGTCAACGGCGGCACCGACGCGGCGATCGCCGAGACCCTGCCTCGCGCACTGGGCAAGGCCGGCTCGGACCTCGTCGTCTGCGGTGACCCCGACCAGTTGCGCAGCCTCCTCTGACCCCTTCCGGTCGGTTCCCCTCGGTACCGACCGGGCCGGACGACCGGAGCCGGTGGTCCGTTTCCTCGGCACGCTGCCCTTCAGGGGCGCGGGCCGCCGATCCGTGCCGCCGGACGGCGCCCTCGCCGCTCCTCCCCGTGCACCCGCCAGCCTCGCGGTGTGAGCGTCACGTAGGCGCCACACCGCAGGCCGTGCAGCGTGCAGGCGTCCCGCAGGGCCCACATCCAGGCGCCGTCCTCCTCCGTCCACGCCTCTTCGCCCTCCCGGCAGTACAGGAGCATCGCGGTCCGCACCGGACGGCGCAGCCGTAGGTCGTGGGGTATGACGCGGCGCAGTTGGTTCAGAAGCGCGTTCCGGAACTCCCAGCCGTCGGGCGGATCTGTGCCCCGGCCGAAGGAGGCGCTGGCGGAGAGTCGGTCGTCCGGGCCGAGCACCGCCACGATCGCGGTGAGCGGCAGCGGCCGGTGACGGGCGTGCAACCCGGTCACGACCTCCCGGGGGTTGCGCAGCAGCGGTACACCCGCTGCTGCCCACTCGGCCGGTTCCATGGTGCGCGCCAGCCGGGAGGTGGCGTCGGTGGTCGGAGCCTTCGGAGCTGCGACGGTCACGGTTCTCCCTTCTCTGCGCCCGTGGGAGCGGAGCCGTCGGGCAGGGGCGCACGCCACGACAGGCACGGGTACCTCTCGGTCCGTTGCGGGAGTGAGGTCAATTGTCGCTGGCCGGTTGACGTGGGGCAACGCACAATCGCGTCCAACTGGCCGGAACGGTTCCGCAGCCCGACGCGGGGAGGCGCTGGGGCAGCCGAGGTCAGCCCTGGACCGCCAGGACGAGAGGCAGCACCCCCCTCGCCCCCGCCTGCCTCAGCCGGCCGGCCACCACGGCCAGGGTCCATCCCGTGTCCGTGTAGTCGTCCACCAGGAGCACCGGGCCCGCCGCGTCGGCCACCGCCCGGGCGAGGGCGGGCGGCACGGTGACGGTGGTGTGGAGGGCCCGTACGCGCTGCGCGCTGTTGGTGTGCGAGGCGGCCCGGCCCGCCTCCTCCCCGGCCATCTCCACCGCGCCGAGCAGAGGTATACGGCCGACCGAGGCGATCCGCTCTCCCAACGACCGCACCAACTGCGGCCTGGACCGCGAAGCCACGGTCACCACGCCGACAGGCCGGGGCCCTGCCGTCGGCTCGCCCGAGGCCCATCCGCCCGGGCCCTTCGCCCAGTCGGCCAGTACGGCGACGACGGCGCCCACGACGTCTTCCGGTACCGGACCGTCGGGCGCCTGCGGCTCCAGGAGCGGCCGGAGGCGACTGCCCCAGCCGATGTCGGTCAGTCGGCCCAGCGCCCTGCCGGGAGACGCCTGCTGGTCGGCGGGAATGCGGCCGCGCAGGTCCACCCCGACGGCTGGCAGCCCGGTCGGCCACATTCTGCGCGGCTCGATCTCCGTGCCCGGACGGTCGAGCTGCCCCTGTGCGGCTGCCAGCGCGTCAGCAGGGGCGTCCTCACCGAACCGCGCTCCGGCGCAGTTGTCGCAGCGGCCGCACGGCGCCGCCTCGGGATCGTCCAGTTGCCGGCGCAGGAACTCCAGCCGGCACTGCCCGGTGCCCGCGTACTCCCGCATCGCCTGCTGCTCCGCCGCACGCTGTCGCGCCACCCAGGCGTACCGCTCGGTGTCGTACCGCCAAGGCTCACCGGTGGCGGTCCAGCCCCCGCGGACACGGCGCACCGCGCCGTCCACGTCCAGGACCTTGAGCATCATCTCCAGCCGGGACCTGCGGAGTTCGACCAGGGGCTCCAACGCCGGAAGGGACAGGGGACGGTCGGCCGTGGCCAGGACGTCGAGCGTTCGCCGCACCTGCTCCTCGGGTGGAAAGGCCAGCGAGGCGAAGTACTTCCAGATGGCCTCGTCCTCCGGGCCCGGCAGCAGGAGCACCTCGGCGTGCTCCACGCCGCGTCCGGCTCGGCCGACCTGTTGGTAGTAGGCGATGGGGGAGGACGGGGAGCCGAGATGCACGACGAAGCCGAGATCCGGCTTGTCGAACCCCATGCCGAGGGCTGACGTGGCGACGAGGGCCTTCACCCGGTTGGCCAGGAGGTCGCCCTCCGCGGCCTCCCGGTCGGCGTTCTCCGTCCGCCCGGTGTAGGAGGCCACCGTGTGCCCGCGCTGCCGCAGGTAGGCCGCGACCTCCTCGGCCGCCGCGACGGTCAGCGTGTAGATGATCCCCGAGCCGGGGAGCTGGTTGAGATGGCCGTCCAGCCAGGCGAGCCGATGTGCCGCGTCGCGCAGCCGCAGCACCGACAGGCTGAGCGACTCCCGGTCCAGCGGGCCGCGCAGCACCAGGGCGTTGGACGTGCCGACCTCCTGCCCGCCGGTGCCGAGCTGTTCGGCGACGTCGGAGGTGACCCGCGCGTTGGCCGTCGCCGTCGTGGCGAGCACGGGCACGTCGGGGCGCAGCGCGGCCAGCATGCTCCGCAGCCGACGGTAATCGGGGCGGAAGTCGTGTCCCCAGTCGGAGATGCAGTGCGCCTCGTCGACGACGAGCAGCCCGGTGGTCTGCGCCAGGCTGGGCAGGACCTGGTCCCGGAAGTCCGGATTGTTCAGCCGCTCCGGGCTGACGAGCAGGACGTCGACCTCTTCGGCGCGCACGGCCTCGCGCACGGCGTCCCACTCCTCGACGTTGGCCGAGTTGATGGTGCGGGCCCGGATGCCGGCCCGGGCGGCCGCCTCGATCTGGTTCCGCATGAGGGCCAGCAGTGGCGAGACGATCACCGTCGGGCCGCTGCCGCGCTGCCGTAGCAGGGCGGTCGCGACGAAGTACACGGCTGACTTGCCCCAGCCGGTGCGCTGGACGACGAGCACGCGCCGGCGGTCGGCGACGAGCGCCTCGACGGCCTTCCACTGGTCTTCCCGGAGGCGTGCCGTCCCCGTGTCGTCTCCCACCAGGCGGGCGAGGACGCCATCAGCTGCGCTGCGCAGGTCGTTGGCTGTCATGGCGACCATGCAACCCGACACTCGGCCGGTACGGCGAATCCGGCGTTGTGGACAACGCGCCGATGGTGCGTTGATCGGATCGTCGCACTGCGGGTGTGGATGACGCGGGAGGCCGATGCGGCAAGGTCGAGCCATGACACAGAGTGATCGTCGCTTCACCCCCCAGCCCTTCTCCTCCGATGTCGCCTCGGGTCTCGCCTCCGAGCCCGAGCAGCGCGTGACGCTGCGTGGCCCTGCCGAACTCGCGGACGCGCTTCCGTACCTTCTCGGGTACCACCCGGACGATTCGATCGTCGTGATCGCCGTGCACGGGGAACACGGCAGGTTCGGCGGCCGTATCCGGCTCGGCATCCCCTCCGTCCCGCAGGAGTGGCCGGAGGCCGCTCGCCAGGTCGCCGAGTGCCTCCTCGCCGGCAGTGAGGCGGAGGGGGACCGGCCCACCGGTGCGGTCCTCTACCTCTGCCAGGACGCGCGGTCCGGCGAGGAGCCCTCCGCCGTGCCCGTCCGCCTCCGGCCCCTCGCCCAGGAGCTGCGCGCCGCCTGTGTGGCGCTGGACATGCCGGTGTTCGAGGCCCTGTGTCTCTCGGGCGGGCGGTTCTGGTCGTTCTGCTGCGACGACCCCCGCTGCTGCCCGCCGGAAGGCATCGAGCTGAGGCCGCCGGGATCCTCACCGATGGCGGCGGCAGCCACCTACGCGGGCATCCGGGTCCAGGGGACACTCAAGGAGCTGGCCGCCAGACTGGCTCCGCTCGCGCCTCACCGGGCCCCTCTCCAGGAGCAGGCGCTGGACACGGCGGCGGCTGACCTGCTGCCGCGGATGCTGGACGTCTCGGCCAAGGAGATCGTGCGGGCGCGGACGCTGGAGCTCGCCGCGCACCTTCTGGGGCGGTTCTCGTCCTCACCGCCCGCCGCAGGCCGCTGTCCCTCGGAGGTCGACGTCAGCGACGACGCCCGGATCTCGGAGGCCGAGGCGGCCGCACTCATCGTCGGGCTTCAGGACAGGATCACGCGGGACCGCGCCGCCGAGTGGATGGAGGGGGTCGACGCCCAGCCGGCACTGCGGCTGTGGCGGGCCCTCGGCCGCCGTTGCGTCGGTGCCTTCACGGAGTACGCGGCGGCACCGCTGACCCTGGCCGGCTGGGTCTCCTGGTCCACCGGGGACGAGACGAACGCGCGCGTCGCCCTGAGCGCCGCGCTTGAGGCCGATCCCGAGTGCGTCTTCGCCAGGCTGCTGCACTCCGCGTGCAACAGCGGACTCGACCCGGAGCCCCTGCGGGGCACCTTGCGAGGTCAGCGTGCGGCACACGGGGGCCGCCCCGAAGCCTGCCGGGGCGCTGGGGCCGGTCCGGGGCCGCGCCCGGGCCCGGAGGCGTGACGTGACGGCCGGGGTGGTCTCCGTGGCCGGGTATCGGGTGGGCGCCCTCTCACCTGCCGCTCGGCGTCCGGTAGGGCTGGAAGAGCTGGTCCACGGGCGCGTAGTCGTCCGTGAGCGCGGGTGCGTCGCCGACCCAGGAGACGAGGTCGTCGCCCGTGGCGATCCTCCAGCCGGTCTGCCGGGTGTCCAGTGCCTCCTGTACCGCGCGCAGGTCGACCGGGCGGTCGGAGGCGAGCACCACCAGATTGCCGCCCTCGGGCTCGGCGGTCGGGTCAAGCCCGATGTCCCCGGCATCACCGAGGAGCGCGACGTGCTCGAACGCCGCGCCGAGGGTGGCCACTTCGGCCCGGGCGAAGGCCAGTTCACCGTAGTCGATCAGGTTGACCACGTAGACGCCGTCCTCGTTGAGCACCCGCCGGACGTCCGTCATCGCCTCCACCGTGGTGAGATGCCACGGCACGCTCACGCCCCCGAAGGCGTCACCGACGACGAGGTCACGGCTGTCGGTGTCCAGCCGCCGCAGCCCGAGCCTGCCGTCCTCCGCGCGGACGTCGACGCCGGTGTCCGACGTCAGGCCGAGGCGGTCGCGGTCGACCCGCACGACACCGCTGTCGATCTCCGAGACGAGGCTGCGTGTCCCGGGCCGCGTGGCCGCGAGGTATCGGGGGATGGTGAGTCCCCCGCCGCCCAGGTGGTGGGCGTCGAGCGGTTCCCCTGGGGGAAAGGCGGAATCGATCACCGAGGCGATGGCGCGCACGTACGTGAACTTCAGAAAGGTCGGGTCCTCCATGTCGACGTAGGAGTGCCGCACACCGTCCAGAACGAGAGTGCGGCCGCTGTCCCGGTCAGGGTCCGTGACCACCCGTACGCAGTGGTATCTGGTCTCCGCGTCGCAGCCCCCTGGCGCGACCGCGGTGGCCAGGCCGCCGGCGATGACCACGAGCGTGAGGCCGGAGGCTCCCCTCCACCCGCGCGTGCGCCATTCCACCACCGCCGAGCCGAGCACCAACAGCGTTCCGAGGCCGATCAGGATGCTGCTGACGGGCAACCGCGATACGAGGACGAAGCCGGTGAGGACGGTGCCGACGATGGCACCGACCGTCCCGACACCGGACAGCCGGCCCACGACCGTTCCCGTCTCGGCGAGGCTGGTCAGGCGCAGTTTGGTCGCGATCGGAGTCACCGCGGAGAGCAGGGCGCCCGGAACCAGGATGGTCAGTGCCGCGATGAGCAGGAGCAAGGCCGGTGCCCACTCCGCGGTCGTGCGGAGCACTGCGGGAGTGAGCGCCACGACCGCTCCGGACACCCCGAGCGAGGGGCCTATGAGCCGGCGCGGGTCGACCCGGTCGGCCAGGCGCCCGCCGAGCCAGGAGCCGAGGGCGATCGCGGTGAGGGCGATGCCGATCACCATCGTGCTGGTCTCGAGGGTGAGGCCGAGGTAGGGGGCCAACAGCCGCAGGGCGACGATCTCGACCACCAGGACCGCGGCGGAGGATCCGAACACCAGCACGGCCGCTGCCCGGGGGCCCAGGCCGTACCGGCGGGGAGTGGTGTCCTCGTCGACGGGCGAGGAAGACGATGTGGTCACGGGCGTCATCCTCGCACGCGGTGCGGCACGGCGAAGGCCGTGAAGGAGGAGCCACCTGAGGGCCCGGACCCGCTCTCCCCGGCCGCTTCCGAGAGCGCGGAACGTGGAATCCGCACGCGGTTGGCCGAGCCCCTGTTTATCGTCAGGGAGACGACTAAGATCATGTCATGCCCTACGACCCGTCGGCCTACCCGCCCTTCGCCGTCACTGTCGATCTGGTCGTTCTCACCGTGCGCAAGCACGCTCTGTGTGCCCTGGCGGTACGGCGGGGCGAGCCCCCCTTCCAGGGCCAGTGGGCGCTGCCCGGTGGGTTCGTCCTGCCGGACGAGGACCTGGGCGAAGCCGCGGCACGGGAGTTGGCCGAGGAGACCGGGCTCCAGGTGGAGGAGCCGGGCGGGCACAGCGCTCACCTGGAACAGCTGGCCACCTATGGTGATCCCGGCCGCGACCCCCGGATGCGAGTGGTCAGCGTGGCTCATCTGGTGCTTGCTCCCGATCTGCCGGCGCCTGTCTCCGGAGGTGACGCGAAGACGGCTCGCTGGACGCCGGTCGAGCGCCTCCTGGCCCCTGAGGAAGGCCGGGGGGAGGCGGCGCACAGTACGACCGGACGACTCGCCTTCGACCACGACCGCATCCTCGCGGACGGCGTGGAGCGGGCCCGGTCGAAGATCGAGTACTCCTCGCTCGCCGCCGCCTTCTGCCCTCCGGAGTTCACGGTGGGCGAGTTGCGGCGGGTCTACGAGGCGGTGTGGGGTGTCGCTCTCGACCCGCGGAACTTCCACCGCAAAGTCACCGGTACTCCGGGCTTCCTCGTGCCGACGGGAGGAACGACGACCCGTCAGGGCGGACGTCCGGCCCAGTTGTTCCGGGCCGGTGGCGCCACGGTTCTGAACCCCCCGATGCTGCGTCCGGAGGTTTGACTCCTCCGACACCCCGGCGGGGACCCTGACTGACCTTAATGTCGGATATGTCGAGTTATCGTGCTGTGCGTTGTTCATGCGCTCAGCGGGAGAAGCGATGATTCAGGCGATCGGGCTCACCAGCGATCCCCGCCGTGGGCGGCCGCCGGCCGTCGACGACCTCACCTTCGAGGCCCGACCCGGTCGCATCACGGCCCTCCTCGGACCTACGCGGGCCGGCAAGTCGACGGCGCTGCGGCTCATGCTCCAGTTGCAGGGCGGTCGCGGGGTGGCCCTCTTCCGGGGGCGTGCCCTGCATCAGCTGCCGCAGCCCGCCCGTGAGGTGGGAGTGCTGCTCGGCGACGTGCCGGGCCACCCCGGACGCACGGCCCGTGGCCACCTGCGCATGCTGAGCTCGGCGGTGGGGGTGCCTGTCGAGCGGGCCGACGAGCTTCTGGACGTCGTCGGGCTCAGCGGGCTCGCCGATCAGCGGCTCGCAGCCTTCTCCCTCGGGATGGACCGTCGGCTCGGGCTTGCGGCCGCCCTGCTCGGCGACCCGCACACCCTCGTCCTCGACGATCCCGCCCAGGGCCTGACGGCGCGGGAAGCGGCCTGGCTGTACAACCTGCTGCGTGGTTTCGCCGATCAGGGCGGCCTCGTGCTCACGACCACGCGGGACCCGAAGGAGGCGGCCCGGCTGGCCGATCGGATCGTGACCGTGGACGGCGGTCGCCTCATGGCGGACCAGGAGTCGGCGGACTTCGCCCGGACCCGGCTGCGTCCACGCGTCGTGGTGGCGTCGCCGCACGCCCGTCGGCTGGCCGCCGTCCTCGCCCAGGAGGTGCGCAGCGCCGAGCGGGGAGAGCTCTTCACGCCCGCTCGGCCCGCTTCCGTCGACGGACGAGCCGGTCCTCAGGGTGTGCGGGTCCGGGGGGAGGTGGCGCAGCCCGTCGAGATCGTGGAGGAGAGCGGCGGGAGGATCTCCGTGTACGGCAGCACCTGCGCCGTCGTCGGCGAGACCGCGTACCGGCACGGAATCCTCGTGCACCGGCTTGCCGAGGAGGTCGGCGACACCGCTGCGGGCTCCGCGCCGCCGCTGGACCGTGCGGACGGCCGGAGCGGCGCGCCGACCGCCCGAGCGCAGCGCTCGACCCCGCGCCGCTCACCGAAGGGTGCTCCGGCAGGGGACACCGGTACCGACGGGACGGCCGCGTGGCCACGGCTGCCGGCCGTCGCCTCCGCCGGCCCTTCCCGGCCCCTGCGCTACGAGCTGCGGCGGCTGGCCGGCGTGCGGGGCACCTGGCTGCTGTGCGTCGCGGCCCTCGCGGCCGGGCTCGCCGCAGCCCTCGTGCTCGGGCGCGGGGCCGAGGGGCATGCCGTGCGAGCGCTCGCGGGCTGGCCGTCCGTACTGCCGCTGCCGTTCGTGGCGGCGGCGGCCGGGCTGCTCGGCGCCCTGTCCTTCGGCCACGAGTTCCGCTATCCCGCACTCGCACCGGCCCATGCCCCGGTGCCGCGTCGGCTGGGCATGCTCGTCGCGAAACTCCTCGTCGCCGCCGCTGTGGCGCTCCTGCTCACCCTCGGAACCGTCCTCCTCAACGCCGTGGCGTTGACCCTCTGCTACGGGACCGGCCTTCTCGACCTGCCCCGGCACTGGCTCCCAGGGCTCATCGCGGCCGCCGCGCTGGCGGTGGGCTGCGCCTGGGCCGGCGCACTGGCTGCCGCGGTCCTGCGTTCCACCGTGCTCGGGCTCGCCGCCGTGTTCGCGGTGCCGGTGGCGCTGGCTCCCGCGGTCCGGCACGTCCTGACCCAGGAGGACGCCGGCGGTCTCACCGCTCTCGCGCAGCGCGTCGAGCCGCTCTTCCTCGTGCGCTGGCCGGGCGGCGCGGACGCCTGGGCCCCTGCCGCCGCGCACCTGGTGTCGCAGCCGATGAGCAGCGCGCTCGCGATTTCCCTCATCGCACTGTTCTGCGCCTACGCCTGCACCACCCTGTACGGGAGGCTCCGCTGAGAAAAGCCTGCCGCACCGCTCTGACCTGCGACGAACGGCTCTGTCGCGGTGCTCCTCGGCCGACGTCAATCGGGAACAGGCCGACGATCACCCTTTCGTGTGCTTTTCACCAAAGCCCTCAAGCCGGTCGGGTGAGCGGCCGACAAAGGATGCGTGACTACCCTTGCGCACTCCACGATGACCTCCTCCCGTACCGCCGACTCGGCCCGAGTCGAGCTGGACCGCTACTCGTACGCCGAGTCCACCGGTGTTCCCCGGGCGACCACGAGCGTTCCCGCCTGGGACGGGGGCGACGCCGACATGGCCCGGGCGGGACGCCGGACGGCCGGCAGTCGCGGGCGCGGCCTGCACGGCCAGCTGGTCCAGCAGCTCGGCCAGATGATCGTCTCCGGGGATCTCGGCGCGGACCGGCCGCTCGTCCCCGAGGAGATCGGTCAGCGGTTCGAGGTGTCCCGCACGGTGGTCCGGGAGTCGCTGCGGGTCCTGGAGGCCAAGGGGCTCGTCAGCGCCAGGCCGAACGTCGGCACCCGCGTCCGTCCCGTGAGTGACTGGAACCTGCTCGACCCCGACATCATCGAGTGGCGGGCCTTCGGCCCCCAGCGCGACGACCAGCGCCGTGAGCTCCGGGAGCTGCGCTGGGCGATCGAGCCGCTCGCCGCCCGTCTCGCCGTCGGTCACGGACGGGACGAACTCCAGCAGCGCCTCGCGGACATGGTGGAGATCATGGGGCGCGCCCTCGCCCAGGGGGACGCGCTGACCTTCTCCCGGGCCGACACCGAGTTCCACACGCTCCTGCTCCAGGCGGCCGGCAACCGCATGCTGGAGCACCTCTCGGGCATCGTCTGCGCGGCGCTGCACGTCTCCGGCGGACCGGCGACGGGCTGTGAGCGTCCCACGGAGTCCGCGATCACCCAGCACCAGCGGATCGCTGACGCCCTGGACGCGGGTGAGCCCGCGGCGGCCGAGGCGGCCATGCGCGAGCTTCTCGCCGTGCACCCCGAGACGGCGGGCGCTGCGGCGGGGGACGGGCACGTCGTGCCCGCGCCGCGGGAGCACTGAGGACGTCCGCGAACCGTCGCGCCTCTGCGTCGCCGGGCCCCGCACGGCGGAGTCCGGCGACGGCTGTCGGTCGACGTGCCCCCGGCCGCGCCGACGGGCACCCCGTTGCGCCCTCCGAGCGTCGGCGGGTAACCGTCGGCCCGCACCTCACCGGCCGTTACTCCTCATATGCTCTTGTATGTCCCGATAAGCTCTGTGACTCGCGACACGCGGAACGGGCGTAACGCTTTGCGCGGGCAGCGCGATGGTTCAAGAGGTAGTGGCCACAGCGGGAACAGCGCTCACGACATCGGCGTTGTACCTCCTCCCTGCACTGCCCGCCCGGGCAGCCGGTTCATCCCCGCCGGCGTCCCTCGGCTCGGCCCCCTGTGGGCGGGGTCGTAGCCGTTCCCATCGTTCCGAGAGGTTGTTCGTGTCGGCCAGCACATCCCGTACGCTCCCCGCGGAGATCGCCGAGTCCGAGTCTGTGATGGCGCTCATCGAGCGGGGAAAGACTGAGGGGCAGATCGCCGGCGACGACGTGCGTCGGGCCTTCGAGGCTGACCAGATTCCGCCAACCCAGTGGAAGAACGTCCTGCGCAGCCTCAACCAGATCCTCGACGAGGAGGGTGTGACGCTGATGGTGAGTGCCGCCGAGGCGCCCAAGCGCACCCGCAAGAGCGCCGCAGCGAAGGCACCGGCCCGGCGTGCCGCCGCCAAACCGGCGGCACCCAAGAGCCCTGCCAAGAAGGCCGCCCCCGCTCCGCCCCCCGCCGCCGCGGAGCCCGCGGACCCCCCTGTGACCGACGAGCCCGCGGCCGAGGTCGCGGAGGACGGGCCCGCCAAGAAGGCCGTCGCCAAGAAGGCCGTCGCCAAGAAGGCGACGGCGAAGAAGACCGCGGCCAAGAAGACGGCCGCCAAGAAGACGGCGGCCAAGAAGTCCGTCGTCGACGAGCTCCTCGAAGGCGACGAGGAGAACGTGGAGGAGCCCACCGCGAAGCGCGGCAAGGGCGGTCCCGAGGACGCCGCCGAGCCCAAGGAGGGCGAGAGCGGCGAGGGCTTCGTGCTGTCCGACGAGGACGAGGACGACGCCCCTGCCCAGCAGGTCGCCGCCGCCGGTGCGACCGCCGACCCGGTCAAGGACTACCTCAAGCAGATCGGCAAGGTCCCGCTGCTCAACGCCGAGCAGGAGGTGGAACTGGCCAAGCGCATCGAGGCTGGTCTGTTCGCCGAGGACAAGCTGGCGAACTCCGACAAGCTGGCACCCAAGCTCAAGCGCGAGCTGGAGATCATCGCGGAGGACGGCCGTCGGGCCAAGAACCACCTCCTGGAGGCCAACCTCCGCCTCGTGGTGTCCCTCGCCAAGCGCTACACGGGCCGCGGCATGCTGTTCCTGGACCTGATCCAGGAGGGGAACCTCGGTCTGATCCGTGCGGTCGAGAAGTTCGACTACACCAAGGGGTACAAGTTCTCGACGTACGCCACGTGGTGGATCCGGCAGGCGATCACCCGCGCCATGGCCGACCAGGCCCGCACCATCCGCATTCCGGTGCACATGGTCGAGGTCATCAACAAGCTGGCGCGCGTCCAGCGCCAGATGCTCCAGGACCTGGGCCGCGAGCCCACGCCGGAGGAGCTGGCCAAGGAGCTGGACATGACGCCCGAGAAGGTCGTCGAGGTTCAGAAGTACGGGCGTGAGCCGATCTCCCTGCACACGCCGCTGGGCGAGGACGGCGACAGCGAGTTCGGTGACCTCATCGAGGACTCCGAGGCCGTCGTGCCCGCCGACGCCGTCAGCTTCACGCTCCTGCAGGAACAGCTGCACTCGGTGCTCGACACGCTCAGCGAGCGTGAGGCGGGCGTCGTGTCGATGCGTTTCGGTCTCACCGACGGCCAGCCCAAGACGCTGGACGAGATCGGCAAGGTCTACGGCGTGACGCGCGAGCGCATCCGTCAGATCGAGTCCAAGACGATGTCCAAGCTGCGGCACCCGTCCCGCTCGCAGGTCCTTCGGGACTACCTGGACTGACGAGCGTTCTCCGCCGAGGGCCGGCACCCTTCCCCGGGTGTCGGCCCTCGGCGCGTCCGGAACCGGGCCGGGAGTGCCGCGAAACGCCGATCGGGTTACTCCTGCGGTGACGCCCTGACTGCGTAGAGTCAGGAAGCCGTATGAGAAACTTTCCGCGCCTGCTGCTCGGCGCCCTCGCGCTCGCCCTGCCCCTCGGTCACCTGGCGGCGGTGGGGCCGCCGTCCGCCACCGCCGCCGCCCGAGTGATCGGCGGCAGTGAAGTGACCGCCGAGGACCACCCCTGGGTGGTCGCCGTGGCGAGCCGGGAGTACTTCGGCAGCGGCAGATCGGGTCAGTTCTGCGGTGGCGTGCTCGTGAGCCGGAGCACCGTGGCCACGGCGGCGCACTGCTTCAGCTCGGAGGTCCTGGGCACCGACGTGTCACGTGTGGACGACCTGCGGGTGGTCGTCGGCCGGACCGACCTGCGGACGGACGAGGGGCGGGAGATCGAGGTGGCGCGCGTCTGGGTCAACCCGGCGTGGGACAGCCGTACGAACGGCGGTGACCTCGCGGTGCTCACACTGGCGAGTCCGTTGCCAGCCGGGACCGTGCTCCCCATGGCGGAGAAGGAGGACCCGGCGTATGCGCCCGGCACCTCGGCCGGTGTGTTCGGTTGGGGGGACGTGCGGGGCGACGGCAGCTACGCCACCACCCTGCGGAAGGCCCGGGTGAGCGTCCTGGAGGACGCCCGCTGCGCCGATGCCTATCCGGGGGGCCCTGCGGGCACGTACCAGCCGGAGAGCATGGTCTGCGCAGGTCTCCCGCAAGGCGGTCCGGACGCCTGCCAGGGCGACAGTGGGGGGCCTCTGGTGGCCCGTGGGCGGCTGGTGGGCCTGGTCTCCTGGGGGGTCGGCTGCGGTGAACGCGATCTGCCTGGGGTCTACACCCGGGTGGGGTCCGTGCGGGACCTGATCGCGCAGTCCGGTGGTGGGGCGTAAGAAAGGACGGCGGGCGGCCACCCCGTGGTGGGGTGGCCGCCCGCCGTTGTCCGGCGTAGGGCCGGCGCATCGCTCTTGTCCGCAGCACCCGGCCTCCCGACGACTGGGTCGGGGCCGGGGCTGTCAGACCCGCAGGTCAGCGTTCGTCGTTGGACGCGTTCGCGGGAGGGGCGGTGAGCCGCTCCGTCTCGTCCTGTATCTCGGCGGCGATCTTCTTGAGTTCCGGCTCGAACTTACGGCCGTGGTGCGCGCAGAACAGCAGCTCGCCACCGCTGACCAGCACGACGCGCAGGTATGCCTGGGCGCCGCAACGGTCGCAGCGGTCCGCCGCCGTCAGCGGGCTCGCGGGTGTCAGAACAGTAGTCACGTCGCCTCTTCTCTAGCTCGACGAGCTGTCGTACCAGGGTCAACATCCAACCAGCCCGAGAATGTTCCCGCCCGGAGCATTGCCCCGAAGTTTTTCCTTCCGAGGGGTTGGCTGTTGCCGGTTGGCGGCGAAAGAGCCGTATTGCAGGGTTACTGGTCGCTTGCGGGTCTCATGCGGTTTGTCCTGTCGTCGGTCCCGGTTGTCAACCGGTTCGTATCGGAGGACGTGCCCGGAGCCTAAATGGTTCATGCCTCAAAGTGAACGTGATGTACACGTCACCCTCCCGAGTTATCGAACGCATATGCGATCCTCCTCTAGCATAGGTTTACCCGTGGGTGGCTGCTCACCAGGGCTCCTGGGCCTCGGTACCCTCTGACCGGCAAGCAAGCCACCCCCAGTTGGATTCAGCGAGGAGCGAACCGCGTGACCGCCGAGACGTCTGTGCCGTCGTCCACAGCGCTGCTGACCGGAGCGGACCGGGACGGTTCCAACTACACCGCGCGGCATCTCCTCGTCCTCGAGGGCCTTGAGGCGGTACGGAAACGACCCGGCATGTACATCGGCTCCACCGACAGCCGGGGCCTGATGCACTGCCTCTGGGAGATCATCGACAACTCGGTCGACGAGGCCCTGGGCGGCCACTGCGACCGGATCCACGTCGTCCTCCACGCGGACGGCTCCGTCGAGGTGCGCGACAACGGTCGCGGCATCCCGGTGGACGTCGAGCCGAAGACGGGGCTCTCGGGCGTCGAGGTCGTCATGACGAAGCTGCACGCCGGAGGCAAGTTCGGCGGCGGCTCGTACGCCGCCTCCGGCGGTCTGCACGGCGTGGGCGCCTCCGTGGTGAACGCGCTGTCCGCCCGGCTGGACGTCGAGGTGGACCGCAGCGGGAAGACGCACGCCATCAGCTTCCGGCGCGGTGTGCCGGGAATCTTCACCGAGTCCGGCCCCGACGCCCCGTTCGACCCCTCCGGCGGGCTGCTGGCCGGAAAGAAGATCCCCAAGACCCGGACCGGCACCCGCGTGCGGTACTGGGCGGACCGCCAGATCTTCCTCAAGGACGCCCGTCTGTCCCTGGAGACGCTCCACGCGCGCGCCCGGCAGACGGCCTTCCTCGTGCCCGGGCTGACGATCACCGTGCGCGACGAGCGCGGGATAGACGACAGCGCGGTGACGGAGGAGGTGTTCCGCTACGACGGCGGGATCAGCGAGTTCTGCGAGTACCTGGCGCAGGACAGGCCGCTGAACGACGTCGTCCGGCTGGAGGGGCAGGGCACCTTCAAGGAGACCGTGCCGGTCCTCGACGACCGTGGGCACATGATGCCCAAGGAGGTCACCCGGGAGCTGGGTGTGGATGTCGCCCTGCGCTGGGGCACCGGGTACGACACGACGGTCCGGTCGTTCGTGAACATCATCGCCACGCCCAAGGGCGGCACGCACGTCGCGGGCTTCGAGCGGGCCGTCACCCGCACGATGAACGAGGTGCTGAGGGCGTCGAAGCTGCTGCGCGTGGCCGAGGACGACATCGTCAAGGACGACGCCCTGGAGGGCCTCACCGCCGTCGTCACGGTCCGGCTGGCCGAACCGCAGTTCGAGGGCCAGACGAAGGAGGTGCTGGGCACCTCGGCCGCGTCGCGGATCGTGGGCCAGGTCGTCGCGAAGGAGCTGAAGGCCTTCCTGACGTCCGGGAAGCGGGACGCGAAGCAGCAGGCGCGAGCCGTGCTGGAGAAGGCCGTCGCCGCCGCCCGCACCCGCATCGCCGCCCGGCAGCACAAGGAGGCGCAGCGCCGCAAGACGGCCCTGGAGTCCTCGGCCCTGCCCGCGAAGCTCGCGGACTGCCGCAGTGACGACGTCGAGCGCAGCGAGCTGTTCATCGTCGAGGGGGACTCGGCCCTCGGCACCGCCAAGCTCGCACGGAACTCGGAGTTCCAGGCCCTGCTGCCCATCCGCGGGAAGATCCTGAACGTCCAGAAGTCCTCCGTGTCCGACATGCTGAAGAACGCCGAGTGCGGGGCCATCATCCAGGTCATAGGAGCCGGGTCGGGGCGCACGTTCGACATCGACCAGGCCCGGTACGGCAAGGTGATCTTCCTGGCGGACGCCGACGTCGACGGTGCTCACATCCGCTGCCTGCTGCTGACGCTCTTCCAGCGCTACATGCGGCCGATGGTCGAGCAGGGCCGGGTCTTCTCGGCGGTGCCGCCGCTGCACCGCATCGAGCTGATCAACCCGAAGAAGGGCCAGGAGAAGTACCGGTACACGTACTCGGACAACGAACTGCGTCAGACGCTGCTCGAGCTGCAGAGCAAGAACATCCGCTTCAAGGACTCCATCCAGCGCTACAAGGGCCTCGGCGAGATGGACGCCGACCAGCTCGCGGAGACCACCATGGATCCGCGGCACCGCACGCTGCGCCGCATCAACATCGGCGACCTGGAGGCGGCGGAGAAGGCGTTCGACCTGCTCATGGGGAACGAGGTCGCGCCGCGCAAGGAGTTCATCACGACGTCGGCCGCCACGCTGGACCGCTCCCGCATCGACGTGTGACGACCGGGGCCCGGTGACGACCGGCGTGCAGTGTGCTGTCCGCCCGCCGTCCCCGACGCGGTTCGGGCCTCGTGTCACCTGAAACGGTGAAGGTCGCCCGAACCCCCGGCCCGGGTGCCGCCCCGCTCGCCATCCTGGGTCTCCCGGGGGAGCGAGGAGAGTGCGGTGACACAGCAGGACGGTCCGGACGGGCGCGGGACGGGCGGCGTCCTCGGGTACGAGGACGACCCCTGGTACGACGCGGTGGCCTCGGGGCGGCGGCAGCCGGCGGCCGGCGCCGTGCCGTGGCACGCCCAGCCCCTCCCGCCCAGCAGCCCCGATCCGTCCCGGCCGGCGCCGCCGCAGGCCCCCGTGAGCGGCCCGGAGGGTGCATGGCCGGGCCCCGGGCGGCGAGAGGGTCCCCCGGGCGCCCGGCGGGCGCCCGGGCCGCGAGAGGGGCACCGGAGGGCCGTGGCGGCCCGGGCGCGGCCCGTGGCGGCCCCCGGAGCGCCGCTACCGGCCGATGACGCGCGGGCCGCGGTGTACGTCGCGGTCCATCGCAGCGCCGCCTTCCGGGAGGTCCGCCGTCGGCACCGGCGTTTCGTGTTCCCCGCCACGGCGCTGTTCCTCGCGTGGTATCTGGCCTACCTCGTCGCCGCCACGTCCGCGCCCGAGCTGATGAGCACCCCCGTGGGCGGTGGCCCGGTCAACGTGGGGCTGCTCGCCGGGCTCGGCCAGTTCCTCACGACGGCCCTGCTGACGTGCGCGTACGCCTGGCACGCGCGCCTGCGCCGGGACCGGGCCGCCCTGGACCTGCGGTGGGAGACGCAGCAGCTCACCCGGGAGGCCGTCCGGTGAACTGGCACGACGACCGCCTGCCCGCACTCGTCCTCGTCACCGTCTTCGTCGCCGTCACCCTGGCGGTCACGACCTGGGCGGCCCACCGCCGTCAGGGGACGCCGGAGGAGTTCTACGCCGGCGGCCGGTTGTTCTCCCCCGTGGAGAACGGTTTCGCCATCGCGGGCGACTACATGTCCGCCGCGTCCTTCCTCGGCATCTCGGGGCTCATCGCGCTCTACGGGTACGACGGCATGGTCTACGCGGTCGGATTCCTGGTGGCCTGGCTCCTCGTGCTCTTCCTCGTCGCGGAGCTCGTGCGGAACTGCGGACGCTTCACCCTCGCCGACGTGCTGGTCTCGCGGCTGCGCGAGCGCCCGGTCCGGGTCGCGTCCGGCACCGCGTCGGTGCTGGTCTCGCTGCTCTACCTGGTGGCCCAGATGGTCGGCGCGGGGACGCTCGTGGCCCTGCTCCTCGGCGACACCGGACCCGACGTGCGGACGTGGACGGTCGTCGGCGTGGGCGCGCTGATGATCGTGTACGTCGCCTTCGGCGGTATGCGGGGCACCACCTGGATCCAGATCATCAAGGCCGTACTCCTCATGGGCGGTGCCCTCACCCTGACCGCCCTCGTCCTGCTGCGCTTCGGCGGCGACCCGGCTTCCCTCCTCACCGGGGCCGCCGAACGCAGCGGGTACGGCGACGCGTTCCTGGGCCCGGGGCTGCTCTTCGGGGAGTCCTGGGTATCCCGAGCCGACCTCATCAGCCTCGGGCTGGCGCTCGTCCTCGGCACGGCCGGGCTGCCGCACATCCTCGCCCGCTTCTACACGGTGCCCACGGCCCGGGCCGCTCGCCGCTCGGTGATGTGGGCCGTCGGTCTCATCGGGGGCTTCTACCTGATGACGATCGTGCTCGGCTTCGGCGCGGCGGCGCTGCTGGGGCCGGACACGGTCCGGGCGGACAACGCCGCGGGCAACACGGCCGTGCCGCTCCTCGCCCGGTTCCTGGGCGGTGGCGTGGGCACGACCGGCGGCACGGTGCTGTTCGCGGTCGTCGCGGCGATCGCGTTCGCCACGATCCTCGCCGTCGTCGCGGGCATCACGCTCGCCTCCTCGGCGGCCATCGCCCACGACCTGTACGGTTCGCTCGCCCGGCGGCGCGGGCGGCGCCGGCTCGGGGAGGTGACCGTGGCGCGGCTGGCGGCCATCGGGATCGGAGCGCTGGCCATCGGGCTCGGTCTCCTCGCCCGCAACCTGAACGTGGCGTTCCTCGTGGGCCTGGCGTTCGCTGTGGCCGCCTCGGCCAACCTGCCGGTGCTGCTCTACACGCTCTTCTGGCGCCGCTTCACCACCCGTGGCGCCCTGTGGGCGGTGTACGGGGGCCTGCTCCCGGCCATCGCCCTGGTGACGCTCTCCCCGGTGGTCTCGGGCAGCCCGGACGCCCTTCTCCCGGGCCTGAACTTCGCCTGGTTCCCGCTCCAGAACCCCGGGATCGTCTCGATCCCGCTCGGTTTCCTCGCGGGGTGGCTCGGCACCGTCTCCGGACGGGGGCGGCCGGACCCGTACCGGCACGCGGAGACGGAGGTGCGGGCGCTGACCGGGGCGGGCGCGGTGTGAGCTGCGCCGCAGCCCCTGACCGGACCCTCAGCCCAGCCGCGAGACGGCGAGGACGTGTTCCCGGGGCTGGGGGCCGGGCACGGCTCCGCAGCTCGCGGCGACCTCGGCGCCCGCCTCCGTGACGCCGTCCACGCGCCAGGTGCGCCCGTCCCGGTGGGTCACGACGACGGACCACCGTGGACCGGGTTCCACCGGGTCCACGAGCGTCAGTGCCTCCGCGTCGTCCTCACCGGTCAGTTCGCGCACGGCCAGCTCCGCGGCCTGCCCCGCACGCCCCCAGGCGGAGCGCCCCCGGCAGCGCTCGGTGACGACCCGGCCCCGGCGGACGGAGGCCAGCACGTCCTTGACCGAGGGGGCGTCCGCGCGGCCGTAGGCGTAGCCGTACGGCAGCACCAGCAGGGTGGGGGAGAAGCGGTGACCGCCGATATGCGTGATCTCCCAGACGCCGACGCCGCCGGAGGCCGCCAACTCGTCCGCCAGGGGGCGGCCGAGCAGGGCGCAGCAGCGGTCGCGCCGTCCGTTGGTGCACACCAGCGCCAGCGGGTCGCCCCGGTACGGTTCCCCGACACCGCCGTGCTCGCCGCGCCCGAGCGCCGCGAAGTCCAGCCCGGCGCAGGCGGCCGGGTCCGTGGTCCACCAGGTCCGTATCCAGGAGCGGCCCGGCACGGTGTGGGCGGCGAACACGCGCAGCCGCGGAGCGCCACCGAGATCCGCGTGCCGTCCGGGGCGCCGGATGAGGGCCACGCGGACCCCCGTGCCCGCGCCGGCGGCGGCCAGCGCGCGCCCGGCCTTCCGGTCCAGTCGGCTGGCGGTCAGCGCGTCAGCCCCCCACGGCCCCGGCTGCTCCAGGAGCAACCAGGTCCGCGCGGTCGCGGCGGTGGCCGCGAGCGGTTCGGCCCGCTCCCGGGAGGCGATCGCACACGTTCTCACAGAGGTGAGCCTAACCTCCGCTACGATCGGCTGCCGTTTCCCCCGGACCCGGCCGTCGGACGTCGGTGCCGTGGTCCCGTACGAGAAAGGGCACCGGTGGCCCCACGTCGCATCCCCGTCATCGTCCTCGCGGGCTTCCTCGGCTCCGGCAAGACGACGTTGCTGAACCACCTGCTCCGCAACCGCCGCGGCGTTCGCATCGGTGCGGTCGTCAACGACTTCGGCTCCATCGAGATCGACGCGATGACGGTATCCGGACAGGTCGACTCGATGGTCTCGCTCGGCGACGGTTGCCTGTGCTGCGCGGTGGACACCGAGGACCTGGACGGTGTGCTGGACGCCCTGGCCCGCCCGGCGGCCGGTATCGACCTCATCGTCATCGAGGCGAGCGGGCTGGCGGAGCCGCAGACGCTGATCCGCATGCTCCTGGCCAGCTCCGATCCGCGCATCGTCTACGGCGGGCTAATCGAGGTCGTGGACGCCGCCGAGTTCGACGCGGTGCGCCGCCGCCACCCGGAGCTGGAGCGGCACGTGCGCGTGGCCGACCTCGTCGTGCTGAACAAGACCGACCGCGTGTCGGCGCGGGACCGCGAGGGGCTGCTGGCCACCCTGACGTCGCTGGCCGACGGCACGCCCGTCGTCGCCGCCTCCCACGGACGGATCGACCCCGCGCTCCTCTTCGACCCGGACGACGCCCGTGACGAGGGAGTGCGCCAGCTCTCCTTCGAGGACCTGTACGCCGAGGATCCGGACCACCCGGACCACCCCGGCCGGGCCGCCGCCGATCACACGCACCTGCACGAGGCCTACCAGACGCTGTCCTTCACCTGCGAGGAGCCGCTCGGCCCGCGCCGCCTCCTCGCCTTCCTCGACGCGCGCCCGGCCGGGCTCTACCGGATGAAGGGCCACGTCCACCTCGGGGGCGAGGGCGCGGGGCAGCGCTGGACCGTCCACGCGGTCGGCGCGTTTCTGCGCTTCTTCCCGGAGCCCTGGCCGGCGGGGGAGCCGCGCCGCACCCAGCTCGTCCTGATCGGCTCGGGGCTGGACACGCGGGCTCTGCGGCAGGGCCTTGAGGCCTGCGCCGGGCCGGGGCCCGGGGACGACGACCCCAGCGCCCTGTGGGGCGTCCTGCGCTATGTGGACGCTCCGGACGAGGGCGCCCCGGAGACCGAGGAGCCCGCCGCGTACGGCGAACCCGAGCCCCGCGAAGAACCCGTCTGAGGCCGCCCCCGCCCGGCCCGGGGGCCGGGCGGGGGCGCCCTGGGCCCGGACGGCTCGGATCAGACGGGACCGCCGATCACCGCGACGGGGCCGGGCAGCGGTACCCCGGATCCGTCCCGGCGCGGATCGATCTCGGGAAGCTCCGCCGGAGCGCCGGTCTTCGTGGCGGCCCGGGCGGGCGCGTGGCCGGCCCAGGCCAGCACCAGCCGTTCCTCGCCCTTCAGGAACCGCTGGCAGCGGACGCCGCCGGTGGCCCGGCCCTTGCGCGGGTACTGGTCGAAGGGCGTCAGCTTGGCCGTGCCCAGGGTGTCGTCCAAGGTGCCCTCCGCCCCCGCCGCCGTGAAGACGACGGCGTCGGCGGCCGGATCGACGGCGGTGAACGAGATGACCTGCGCGCCGGCGCCGAGTTTGACGCCGCTCATGCCGCCCGCGGCCCGGCCCTGCGGGCGGACCTGCCCGGCCGGATACCGCAGCAGTTGGGCCTCGTCGGTGATGAACACCAGGTCCTCGTCCCCCGTGCGCAGTTCGACGGCTCCGACGACCCGGTCGCCCTCCCGGAGCGAGATGACCTCCAACTCGTCCTTGTTCGCCGGGTAGTCCGGCACGACGCGTTTCACCACCCCGTGCCGGGTGCCGAGGGCGAGGCCCGGGGAGGACTCGTCCAGCGTCGTCAGGCACAGCAGCGACTCGCCGTCCTCCAGCGTCAGGAACTCCGTCAGCTTCGCGCCGCCGGCCAGGTTGGGCGTGGTCGCGGAGGCGGGCAGTTGGGGCAGGTCGATGACGGACAGCCGCAGCAGCCGGCCGGCGGACGTCACGGCTCCGACCTCGCCCCGCGCGGTCGCGGGGACGGCGGAGACGATGACGTCGTGCTTGGTGCGCTTGGCGTCCTGGTCGAAGACGGCGTCCACGGAGGCGGTGCGCGCGAGCAGCCCCGTGGAGGAGAGCAGCACGCGGCACGGGTCGTCTGCGACCTCCAGCGGGACGGTGGCCACGGGCGCACCGGCCGACTCCAGCAGGACGGTCCGCCGGGGGGTGCCGTACGTCTTCGCGACGGCGGCCAGCTCCGTGGAGACGAGCTTGCGCAGCTCGGCGTCGGACTCCAGGATGCGGGTCAGCTCCTCGATCTCCTGCCCCAGCCGGTCCCGCTCGCTCTCCAGCTCCAGCCGGTCGAAGCGGGTGAGGCGGCGCAGCGGCGTGTCGAGGATGTACTGGGTCTGGACGTCCGAGAGGCCGAAGCGCGCGATCAGCCCCTCCTTGGCCTGCGCCGCGTTGTCACTCGACCGGATGATGCCGATGACCTCGTCGATGTCGACGAGCGCGACGAGCAGACCCTCCACGAGGTGCAGCCGGTCCTGCCGCTTGCCGCGCCGGAAGGCGCTGCGCCGCCGTACGACCTCGAACCGGTGGTCGACGTAGACCTCCAGCAGCTCCTTCAGCCCGAGCGTGAGCGGCTGGCCGTCCACCAGGGCCACGTTGTTGATGCCGAAGGACTCCTCCATCGGCGTCAGCTTGTAGAGCTGCTCCAGGACGGCCTCGGGGTGGAAGCCGTTCTTGATCTCGATGACGAGCCGCAGCCCGTGCTGGCGGTCGGTGAGGTCCTTGACGTCGGCGATGCCCTGCAGCCGCTTGGCGTTGACCAGGTCCTTGATCTTGGAGATGACCTTCTCCGGGCCGACGGTGAAGGGCAGTTCCGTGACGATCAGGCCCTTGCGCCGTGCCGTGACCTGCTCCACCTCGGCGGTGGCCCGGATGCGGAAGGTGCCGCGGCCCTTGGCGTAGGCGTCCTTGACGCCGTCGAGCCCCACGATCCGTCCACCCGTGGGCAGATCGGGACCGGGCACGTACCGCATCAGGGTCTCCAGGTCCGCGCCCGGATGCTTGATGAGGTGCCGCGCCGCCGCGATGATCTCGCTCAGGTTGTGCGGCGGCATGTTGGTGGCCATGCCCACCGCGATGCCGGACGCCCCGTTGACCAGGAGGTTCGGGTAGGCGGCCGGCAGGGCGACCGGCTCCTGTTCGCTTCCGTCGTAGTTGGGGGCGAAGTCGACGGTCTCCTCGTCGATCGACTCGGTCATCAGACCGGCGGCCGAGGCGCTGCGGCACTCGGTGTACCGCATGGCGGCGGGCGGGTCGTCGTTGCCGAGCGAGCCGAAGTTCCCGTGGCCGTCCACCAGGGGCAGGCGCATGGAGAACGGCTGCGCCATGCGCACGAGCGCGTCGTAGATGGCGGAGTCCCCGTGTGGGTGGAGCTTGCCCATCACCTCACCCACCACGCGCGCGCACTTGACGTACGAGCGCTCCGGGCGGAGCCCCATCTCGTGCATCTGGTAGAGGATGCGCCGGTGAACCGGCTTCAGCCCGTCCCGCGCGTCGGGAAGGGCGCGCGAGTAGATCACCGAGTAGGCGTACTCCAGGAAGGAGCCCTGCATCTCGTCGACGACGTCGATGTCGAGGATGCGCTCCTCGAAATCCTCCGGCGGCGGGGTCTTCGTGCTGCGGCGGGCCATCGCGGCTGCTGCTCCTTCGCAAAACGTACGGTCGCGCCGCCGCGTACGGGCTGGTACGGCCGGGCGCTGAAGCGGATGTGCTGGCACTGACGCGGACCATTGTGGACCCCGGCGCCGACAGGGCGCCGTCCACCCCGCCCGGCAGGGAACTTCACATGGGCCCGCCACGCTTGCATAGAGTGACAGGACTGAGCGGGCCGACCACCCCGGCCAGCCCGGCCGCTCCGCCGGGCGAGGACCGACCGGCGGCACCCGACGACCGTCCGCCGGCCCGCAGACGTCCACCAGCCGCCGTATCGAAGGGACACTTCGCGCATGGGTCACACGGCCACGCCCCCTCCCCCCCAGGGAGTGCTCACAGCAACCGAACACCGGCTTGCGAACGGCCTGCGGGTGGTGCTCTCCGAGGACCACCTGACCCCCGTCGCCGCCGTCTGCCTCTGGTACGACGTCGGTTCCCGGCACGAGGTGAAGGGCCGCACCGGTCTCGCCCACCTCTTCGAGCACCTGATGTTCCAGGGGTCGGCGCAGGTTCCGGGCAACGGGCACTTCGAACTCGTCCAGGGCGTCGGCGGTTCGCTGAACGGCACGACCAGCTTCGAGCGCACCAACTACTTCGAGACCATGCCCGCCCACCAGCTGGAGCTGGCGCTGTGGCTGGAGGCGGACCGCATGGGTTCGCTGCTCGCCGCCCTGGACGAGGAGTCCATGGAGAACCAGCGTGACGTCGTCAAGAACGAACGGCGCCAGCGCTACGACAACGTCCCCTACGGCACGGCCTTCGAGACGCTGGTCGCCATGGCCTACCCCGAGGGCCACCCGTACCACCACACGCCGATCGGCTCCATGGCCGACCTCGACGCCGCCTCGCTGGAGGACGCCCGGCAGTTCTTCCGCACGTACTACGCGCCCAACAACGCCGTGCTGTCCGTCGTCGGCGACATCGATCCCGAGCAGACGCTCGCCTGGATCGAGAAGTACTTCGGCTCGATCCCCGGGCACGACGGCAAACAGCCGCCGCGCGACGGCACGTTGCCCGACGTCATGGGGGAGGAGCCGCGGCGCACGATGCACGAGGACGTGCCCTCCCGCGCCCTGCTCCACGCCTACCGGCTGCCGCACGACGGCACCCGTGAGGCGGACGCCGCCGACCTGGCCTTGACGGCGCTCGGCGGCGGTGAGTCCTCCCGGCTGTACAACCGGCTGGTGCGCAGGGACCGCTCGGCGGTCACGGCGGGCTTCGGCATGCTGCGGCTCGCCGGGGCGCCCTCGCTCGGCTGGCTCGACATCAAGGCGTCGGGGGAGGCGACGGTCGCCGAGATCGAGGCGGCCGTCGACGAGGAGCTGGCACGCTTCGCCGCCGAGGGGCCGAGCCCGGAGGAGCTGGAGCGCGCGCAGGCCCAGCTGGAGCGGGAGTGGCTGGACCGGCTGGCCACCGTCAGCGGGCGCGCGGACGAGCTGTGCCGGTACGCCGTCCTCTTCGGTGACCCGCAGCTCGCCCTCACGGCCGTCCAGCGGGTGCTGGAGGTCACGCCGGAGGAGGTGCGGGCGGTCGCCGCCGCGCGTCTGGGGCGCGACAACCGGGCCGTCCTCGTCTACGAGCCGACGTCCGGGGCGGAGCGGGGCGAAGAGGACGCCACCGAGGTCATCTCCGACGACGCAGCCGACGTGCACCACACCGCGCAGGAAGGGGCCGAGCAGTGAGCGACGCCACCCCCACCATGGAGTTCCACCCGCAGCCGGCCGGCGGCAGCGCGAAGCCGTGGGCCTTCCCGGCCCCCGAGCGCGCCACCCTGCCCAACGGGCTGACGGTGCTGCACTGCCACCGTCCCGGCCAGCAGGTCGTGGCCGTCGAGGTGAACCTCGTCGCCCCCCTGGACGCCGAGCCGCAGGGCCTGGAGGGCGTCTCGACGATCATGGCCCGCGCCCTGAGCGAGGGCACGGACAAGCACTCGGCCGAGGAGTTCGCGGCCGAGCTGGAGCGCTGCGGTGCCACGCTCGACGCGTTCGCCGACCACCCGGGTGTGCGCGTCTCCCTGGAGGTGCCCGTCTCCCGGCTGGCCAAGGGGCTCGGCCTGCTGGCGGACGCCCTGCGCGCTCCGGCGTTCCCCGACGGCGAGGTGTCGCGGCTGGTGGCCAACCGGCTCGACGAGATCCCGCACGAGCTGGCGAACCCGGCCCGTCGCGCCGCGATCGCCATGTCCGGGGAGCTGTTCCCGGACACCTCGCGGATGTCCCGGCCGCGCCAGGGCACCGAGGAGTCCGTCCGGCGTATCGACGCGGCGGCCGTGCGGGCGTTCTACGAGGCGCACGTGCGTCCTGCCGCGGCCACGGTCGTCGTGGTCGGCGATCTCACCGGGGTCGACCTCGCCGGGGCGCTGACCGAGACACTCGGCGCGTGGACGGGCGCGTCCGCGCAGCCGCGGCCCGTGCCGCCGGTCACCGCGGACGACACCGGCCGCGTGGTCATCGTGGACCGCCCCGGGGCGGTCCAGACGCAGCTGCTCATCGGCCGTACCGGCGCCGACCGGCACGACGCCGTGTGGCCCGCCCAGGTCCTCGGCGTCTACTGCCTCGGCGGCACGCTCACCTCCCGCCTCGACCGGGTCCTGCGCGAGGAGAAGGGCTACACCTACGGCGTCCGGGCCTACAGCCAGGTGCTGCGGTCGACGCCCGACGGCAACGGAACGGCCATGCTCGCGATCAGCGGTTCGGTGGCCACCGACGTCACCGGCCCCGCCCTCGCGGACCTGTGGCACGTCCTGCGGACGCTGGCGGCCGAGGGGCTGACCGACGACGAGCGGGACACCGCCGTGCAGAACCTGGTGGGTGTCGCCCCGCTGCGCTACGAGACGGCGGCGGCGGTCGCGGGAACCCTTGCCGACCAGGTGGAGCAGTTCCTCCCCGACGACTTCCAGGCGCGGCTCTACGAGCGGCTGGCCGAGACGGGCACCGTCGAGGCCACGGCGGCGGCGGTGGCGGCCTTCCCCGTCGACCGTCTGGTGACCGTTCTCGTCGGGGACGCCGAGCAGATCGAGGCCCCCGTGCGCGAGCTGAACATCGGGGAGGTCACCGTCGTGCGCGGCGACTGAGCGGTCGCACGGCATTTTTCGGTCACTCTCCGTGCACCCACTGTGCGGCCCCCGGACGCTCCAGGCGGACGGGGGCCGCAGCGTGTTCCCGGGCTCCCAGTGGCCCGCGTCACCCTTCTGACCTGCGAATGTGGCATGTGCGACAAAGTGGCCGATTTTCTTGGCCCGGGCGGGATGTCCGGTTTAGCGTCGTTCGCGTTGCCCGTCTGAAGCGACCACGCCCTGTGGCCGACGTGCAGCGATCGCCGAGTCCCCGCGAGGGGAGCCGGGGACCCACATGTCCTCTGGGGTGAATCGGGCCTGCGCCCGTAGGAGACCTTCCTGCTCCGAACCCGTCAGCTAACCCGGTAGGCGAGAAGGAAGGAAAGGATCACTACCTTCATGGCGTTCAACCGTGCCACCGGCAAGCTGAACCGTCCTGCCCGCGCCGTCCGTCTGGGCACCGCGGTCGCCGCCGTCGCCGTAGGCGTCGCCGGAACCCTCGCCGCGCCCGCCGCGGCGGCCGAGCACCAGAACACCTTCAGTGAGGCCCTCGCGCTGAGCCCGTCCATCGCGGGTCACGTGGCCGACCAGGCCGCCGCGCAGAAGAGCGCCGCGGCCGAGCAGGCCGAGGCGAAGAAGGCCGAGGCGAAGAAGGCGGCCGAGAAGAAGGCCGCTGAGAAGAAGGCCGCTGAGAAGAAGGCGGCGGAGAAGAAGGCCGCCGCCGAGCGCGACGACGCCAAGCGCGCCGACCGGTCCGCGGCCCGTCCCGCCTACGTGGCGCCCGTCAAGGGCGGCGACGTGACCACGCCCTACAAGAGCGGTGGTCAGATGTGGTCGTCCGGCAAGCACAGCGGCATCGACTTCGCCGCCGCCACCGGCACCCCGGTGAACTCCGTCGCCGCCGGCACCGTCGTCACCGCCGGTTGGGGTGGCGCCTACGGCAACAACATCGTCGTCAAGCACAACGACGGGACGTTCACCCAGTACGGTCACCTCTCCGCCATCGGTGTCAGCGTGGGCCAGAGCGTCTCCGCCGGTGCCGAGATAGGCAAGGTCGGCTCGACCGGTAACTCCACCGGCCCGCACCTGCACTTCGAGGCCCGCTCGACCGCCGCCTACGGCTCGGACATGGACCCGGTGAACTACCTCCGGGGCAAGGGCGTGCCCCTCTCCTGACGCGGCGCCCCCGCTCAGGACGGACCCCCGGCCACCCGGCCGGGGGTCCGTCGTTTTTCCGCCTCCTCACCGGGGGCCGTCGGCAGAATGCGAGGAGTGGAATACAGTGCGGGGAAGCGGTACCTGGAAAACGTGGGGATAACGGCGGAGGTCGGGGTATGCGCATTTCCGCGCACACGGTGTGCACGGCGGTTCGGGACGACATCGTGAGCGGTGCCTTCCCGCCGGGTTTCCGGCTGACCGAGGAACTGCTCGCACGCCGCTACGGCGTTTCCCGGGTGCCGGTGCGGGAGGCTCTGCGGGCCCTGGAGTCCGAGGGGTTCGTCACCAGCAGGCGCCACGTGGGGGCCTGCGTGGCCCGGCCGACCGAGCAGGAGGCGGCCGACCTGCTGGACATGCGTGCGCTGCTGGAGCCCCTCGGCGCGGCCCGTGCGGCGCACCGCCGGACGGAGGCGCACCTGAAGGTGCTGCGCGGCCTGGTGCGGCTGGGCCGGGAGCGGGCCGAGCACGGGCACCTCTCCGACCTGCGGCCCCTGGGGGACTGGTTCCACGAGACCCTCGCCCAGGCGTCCGGTACCCCCACGCTGGCCACGGTGCTGGTGCAACTGCGCCGCAAGATCGCCTGGCTCTACGCGGCCGACCGGCAGGACGACCCCTCGGCGACGGACCGCGCCGCCGCCGTGTGGCACGAGCACGGTGCCATCGTCGACGCCGTCGCCCGGCGGGACGCGGAGCGGGCCAGGAGCCTCGCGGCCGCACATGTCGAGCGGGCGGGCGCGATACGCCGTGCCCAGCGGCCGGTGACGGTGAGAACATCGAAACCTGCCGTCAACACGGCGCGTGGCCCCGTTTAACACGGGACGTATACAAAAGCACTCGGGAATGCGCGCCCCACTTCTTTGACGCGTTTCGCCTGGCGCGCCATTTCTCGTGCGTGGCTTTCCGTGCGTGGTTGAGAATCCGGAAGGTGTATTACGCGCCGCGCTTTTCCCGTGCACCCGGTGCGGCTTTTCGGTCCTGCCCGGTTCACACCGTCTCCGGCATCTCCTCCAGCCCTTCACCGACCAGTTTCGCCAGCCGGTCCAGTGCCGCGTCGGCGTCCTCCGCGTCGGAGGCCAGCAGGACCTCATCGCCCTTCTCCGCCCCGAGGCCCAGCACGCCGAGCATGGAGGCGGCGTTCACCGGCGGCCCGTCACCCTTGGCGATGGTGACCGGGACGCCCGTGGCCGTCGCGGCCCGGACGAAGATCGCGGCGGGGCGGGCGTGCAGCCCCTCAGCCCAGCCGACGGTGACGCGACGCTCAGCCATGGTGATGCCCTTCGGTCGTAGCCTGCCGGATCAGCTTCGCACGCGGGCGCGCGGACGGCCGGTCCACCGTCCCGGCCCCGCCCCCGGTCGTGCGGAGCGTTCCACGGGGAGGCACGGGGCGAGCGCGGCGGCACGGCCGCGCCGTACGCTGGGGCGCATGCAGACGCCCCCGGAGCGCGCGTACCCGACCCACTGGGAAGCCGACGTGGTGCTGCGCGACGGCGGGACGGCGCGCGTCCGGCCCATCACCGAGGACGACGCCGACCGCCTGGTCAGCTTCTACGAGCAGGTCTCCGACGAGTCGAAGTACTACCGGTTCTTCGCCCCGTACCCGCGACTGTCCGCCCGTGACGTGCGCCGGTTCACCCAGCACGACTACGTGGACCGGGTGGGCCTGGCCGCGATCGTGGGCGGCGAGTTCATCGCCACCGTCCGGTACGACCGGATCGACGCCACGGGCCGTCCGGCCTCCGCCCCGGCCGACCGCGCCGAGGTCGCCTTCCTCGTGCAGGACGCCCACCAGGGGCGCGGTGTCGCCTCCGCGCTGCTGGAGCACATCGCCGCGTGCGCCAGGGAGCGCGGGGTGCGGCGCTTCACCGCCGAGGTCCTGCCCGCCAACACCAAGATGGCGAAGGTCTTCACCGACGCCGGCTACTCCCAGCAGCGCAGCTTCGAGGACGGGTCCGTCCACCTCACCCTCGACCTCGAACCCACCGAGCGCTCGGTGGCCGTCATGCGGGCCCGCGAGCAGCGGGCCGAGGCGCGTTCGGTCCGGCGGCTCCTGGCGCCCTCGTCAATCGCCGTCGTCGGGGTCCGGCGGCAGCCGGGCGGGGCGGGCCGCACCGTCCTGGAATCGCTGCACAGCGCCGGCTACACCGGGCGCGTGCACGCCGTGAACGAGCGACTCCCCGAAGGCGCTTCGGTGCTGGAGGGGCTGGAGGAGGTGAGCGCGCACCGCTCGGTGCGCGACATCCCGGACCCGGTCGACCTCGCCGTCGTGGCCGTGCCCGCGCCCGCGGTGGACGCCGTGGTCACCGAGTGCGGCGAGCACGGCGTGCAGGGCGTCGTGGTCCTCTCCGCCGACTTCGACCGGGCCGCCCAGCGCGAACTGGTCCGCAAGGCCCGCTCCTACGGCATGCGCCTCATCGGCCCGAACGCCTTCGGCCTCATCAACACGGCCCCCGACGTACGGCTGAACGCCACCCTGGCCAGCCGCACGCCCGAGCGCGGCCGGATCGGGCTGTTCACGCAGTCCGGCGCGATCGGCATCGCCCTCCTCGGCGGGCTCCACCGGCGCGGGACCGGGCCGTCGTCCTTCGTCTCGGCCGGGAACCGGGCCGATGTCTCCGGCAACGACGTCCTGCAGTTCTGGGACGACGACCCGGACACCGACGTCGTCCTCATGTACCTGGAGTCGTTCGGCAACCCGCGCAAGTTCACCCGGCTGGTCCGCCGTACCGCCGTCCGCAAGCCCGTCGTGGTGGTGCGCGGGGCACGGCACAGCGGCAGCGCACCGCCGCCCGGACACGCGGTGCCCGCCATCCGCACCCCGGACGCCACCGTGTCGGTACTGCTGCGGCAGGCCGGCGTCCTGCTCGTGGACACCGTCACCGAGCTGGTGGACACCGGGCTCCAGCTCGCCTTCCAGCCGCTTCCGGCCGGGCCGCGGATCGCCATGCTGGGCAACGCGGAGTCGCTCTGCCTGCTCACCTACGACGCGTGCCTCGCCCAGGGGCTGCGCCCCCGCGATCCCGTCGACCTCACCGCCTCCGCGACCCCCGGGGAGTACCACCGGGCCCTGGCCGAAGCGCTCGCCGATCCCGGCACGGACGCCGTGGTCGTCACCGCGATCCCCTGGGTGGAGGACCAGGGTGCGGAGGAGTTGGCGGACGCGCTGCAGCACGCGGCGGCCGGATCCGGCAAGCCCGTCGCCGTCGTCCACCTGGCCATCGAGGGCCTCGACGACGCCCTGAGCGCCCGCCGCATCCCCGCCTATCCCGCCCCCGAACGGGCCGTCCGGGCGCTCGCCGAGGCGGTCCGCTACGCGCAGTGGCGGCGGGACGCGCAGCGGCCCGGCCGGGTGCCGGAGGAGGACGTCGACGAGGCCGGAGCCGCCGCGGCCGTCTCCCGTGTCCTGTACGGCGCCGCGCGGGAGCCCGACGGGCGGTCCGCGCGCCCGCGCAGCGTCACCCTGAGCGCGCCGGACGCCGCCGCGCTGCTGGGCTGCTACGGCGTCCCCGTGCTGCCGGTGCGCCCGGCGCCCGACCCCGACACCGCCGTGGCGGCGGCCGCCGAGGTGGGGTACCCCGTGGCGCTCAAGACGACGGCGCCGCACCTGCGGCACCGGGCGGATCTCGGCGGGGTGCGGCTGGACATCGTCTCGGAGTCCCAGCTGCGCCGGGTGTACGGCGAGTTCACCGACGCCCTCGGCTCACCCGCCGAGCTGCGCCCGGTCGTGCAGACGATGGTGCCGCGTGGTGTGGACACCGTCGTGCGGGCCGCGGTGGACCCGGCCATCGGGACCGTCCTGTCGTTCGGGCTGGCGGGTCCGCCCTCCGAGCTGCTGGGGGACGTGGCGCACCGCCTCGTGCCCGTCACCGACCGCGAGGCCGCCCAGCTCGTGCGGTCCCTGCGGACGGCGCCCATGCTCTTCGGCTGGCGCGGTGCCGCCCCGGTGGACACCGCCGCGCTGGAGGACCTGCTGCTGCGCGTCTCACGGCTCGTCGACGACCATCCCGAGATCGTCTCCGTGGACCTGGAGCCGGTCGTCGTCGCCGCCCGGGGGCTGACCGTGCTCGACGCCGTCGTCCGGCTCGCCCCGCCTCCCGCCACCACCGACCTCGGGCCCCGCCGGCTCTCCGCGTGGTGACGCCCGCCCGGTGGTCCGCCTCGAGCGGAAGCCGCCCGTCGGACGGGCCTTAGGATGGGCCGCATGGCGAAGACCGGAACGACGACGCAGGGACTGCGGACGGCGATCGAGCGCAGCGGCTACTACCCGGCCCTCGTGGCCGAGGCAGTGGAGGCCGCGGTCGGCGGTGAGCCGGTCACCTCCTTCGTCGTGCACCAGGAGACGACGTTCGACGCCAACGAGGTGCGGCGCCATGTGACGGTGCTCGTCCTGACCGGCACCCGGTTCATCGTCAGTCACACCGACGAGCAGGCCGCCGACAGCGGCTCACCCGTGCCGTACGCCACGACCTCCACGGAGTCGGTGCGGCTGGAACGGATCTCCTCGGTCGTGCTGAGCCGCGTGGTGGCGAACCCGGAGGCGTACCGGCCGGGCACGCTGCCGCGCGAGGTCGTCCTCACCATCGGCTGGGGCGCCGTCAACCGGATCGACCTGGAGCCCGCCGCCTGCGGCGACCCCAACTGCGAGGCCGATCACGGCTACACCGGCTCCACGACGGCGGACGACCTGTCCCTGCGGGTGAGCGAGGCGGGCGACGGACCCGACACCGTCCGGCAGGCGCTCGACTTCGCGCAGAGCCTGTCCGAGGCCACGGTGGCTGCCCGCTGATGATCCAGGCGACCCCAGCGGACCCGGCCTGGGCCGAACCCGTACCGCTCGACCCGCGCACCGCGCCCGTGCCCCGCTACGGCACGGCGTCGCTCGCGGACGTCCTGCCCGCCGCCGCAGCGGGCCTCGGTGTGCCCGGGCTGCGGGCCGGGCTCGCGCTGGAGCCGGCCGACCGCGTCTGCGTCTTCCTCGTCGACGGCCTGGGCTGGGAGGCGCTGCGGGCCCACCCGGCCGAGGCGCCCTTCCTGACCTCGCTGCTGCCCGGCTCGACGAACGGCACGGGGGAGCCCATCACCTCCGGCTTCCCCTCGACGACGGCCACCTCCCTGGCCTCCGTGGGCACCGGCCAGGTCCCCGGCGCACACGGTCTGCCCGGCTACGCCGTGCTCGATCCCGACGCCGGGTCGCTGATGAACCAGCTGCGCTGGCAGCCGTGGACGGACCCGCACGTCTGGCAGCCCTACCCGACGGTCTTCCAGCTGGCCCACGCGGCGGGCGTCGAGACCAGCCAGGTCTCCGCACCGCACTTCGAGCACACGCCGCTCACCAAGATCGCTCTGTCGGGCGGGACGTTCCTCGGCCGGCTCTCCGGTGAGGACCGCATGGACCTCGCCGCCCAGCGGCTGGCCGCGGCCGACCGTTCCCTCGTCTACACCTACTACGCCGACCTCGACGGCAACGGCCACCGACACGGCGTCGACTCCGACGCCTGGCGCGCACAGCTCGCCTACGTCGACCGGCTCGCGCAGCGCCTGGCCGAGCAGCTCCCGCCGCGCAGCGTGCTCTACGTCACCGCCGACCACGGCATGGTCGACGTCCCGCCCGGCTCGCCCTCGCGCTTCGACTTCGACGAGGACTGGGAGCTGAGCGCCGGGGTGGCCCTCCTCGGCGGGGAGGGCCGGGCCCGCCACCTGTACGCCGTGCCCGGTGCCGCCGCCGACGTCCACACCGTCTGGCGGGAGGTCCTGGCCGACGAGGCGTGGGTCGCCACCCGTGACGAGGCGATCGAGCTGGGCTGGTTCGGTCCGCCCGGGCGGGGTGTGGACGAGCGGGTCCACCGGCGCATCGGGGACGTCGTCGTCGCGATGAACGGCACCGCGGCCGTCGTCGCCACCCGGACGGAGCCCAACGAGTCGGCGCTGATCGGCATGCACGGATCGGTGACCCCGGCCGAGCAGCTCGTGCCGTTGCTGGAGGTCCGTACCTGACGTCCCGGCGCCCGGCGCCGACCCGCAGACACGTCCGAAACCCGATGACCCGGCGACCACAGCGAAGGGGGGGCCGCACCTGCCATGCCCGAACTCGTCTTCTTCAGCGGCACGATGGACTGCGGCAAGAGCACACTCGCCCTGCAGATCCAGCACAACCGGGCCGCCCGGGGGCTCCAGGGCATGATCTTCACCCGCAACGACCGCGCGGGCGCCGGGCAGCTCTCCTCGCGGCTCGGGCTGGTCACCGACGCCGTCGAGGCCGACGAGGAGTTCGACTTCCACGCCTGCCTCGTTCGCCATCTCACCGCGGGCGGGCGGGCGGACTACGTCATCGCCGACGAGGCGCAGTTCCTGACGCCCGGCCAGATCGACCAGCTCGCACGGGTGGTGGACGACCTGGGCATCGACGTGTTCGCGTTCGGCATCACCACCGACTTCCGTACCCGCCTCTTTCCCGGCTCCCAGCGGCTCGTCGAGCTCGCCGACCGGGTGGAGGTGCTCCAGGTCGAGGCGCTGTGCTGGTGCGGTGCCCGGGCCACGCACAACGCCCGCACGGTGGCCGGGCGCATGGTGGTGGAGGGCGCACAGGTCGTCGTGGGCGACGTCGCGGGCGGCGCCGAGGACGGCGGGCAGCCCCGCGACGTCGGGTACGAGGTCCTGTGCCGACGCCACCACCGGCGCCGGCTCACCGCGGCGGCGGCCCGGGCGGGCGTCCTCTCGCCCGACGTGCTCCCCGTCGACGGCGCCGCCCTGCCCGCGCCCCGCCGCTGACCCGACTCAGCCGGCCGACCCGGATCAGCCGCGCTCGCGGCGGGTCACGGCGTCCTGTGGATCGACCATGCGGATCACCGCGAAGTGCGCGCCCTCCGGGTCGGCGACGTGCGCGATCCGGCCGTAGGGCGACTCACGCGGCTCCCGCACGAGGTGGCCGCCCAGTTCGGTGACGTGCCGGGCGGCCTCGTCGGTGTCGGCCACGGCGAAGTACGTCGTCCAGTGCGGGCCCCGGTCCCGGGGAAGCGACCGCCCCACCCCCCGCACGCCGCCGACGGCGCGCCCGTCCAGGCGGAGCGTCAGATAGTCGGTGTCGGTGGACGCGGCGGGCTCGGTCGTGTAGCCGAAGACCCTGGAGTAGAAGGGGCTCACCGCGAAGCCGTCGGCGGTGACGAGTTCGTTCCACACCGGCGTGCCGATCGCGCCGTCGGCCGGCACGCCCACGTAGTCGCCGGCCTGCCAGATCCCGAAGGTGGCTCCGCCCGGGTCCGCCGCGATGGCCATGCGGCCGGCCTCGCCGGAGTCCAGCGGCCCCACGCCCACCGTGCCGCCGCAGTCGCGCACGAGGTCGCAGACGGCGTCGGCGTCGTCGGCCGCCAGGTACGGCAGCCAGGCCACCGGTACGGCGCTGCCGTCGCGCATCTCGCCCAGCCCGGCGACCCGCCGGCCGTCGAGGTGTGCGCGGGTGTAGGGGCCGAGCTGCGCCGGCCCCTCCTCGAACTCCCAGCCGAAGAGGTCACGGTAGAACTTCTCGCTGGCGGCCAGGTCGTGCACCATCAGGCTCGCCCAGCAGGGTGTGCCCGGGGTGAACCGAGTCGTGCCCTCGGTCATCTGCGTCGTCTCCTCGAAACCATCGTCGTCGTGGTGTCTCGTCGTGGCGGTCGGGCCGTGTCGTGCGGTGCCCCCTCGGGCGAGGGGGCACGCGGGCGGACGCGGGGCCAAGCGTCGCGGGTGCCCGCCGGTGGCGGGCGTCAATCCGGTGCGCCGCCGTGATCGCCCGGGGCCGGAACCCGTTGCGGGCCGGCGAGGGCGCTGCGTGCGGTGTGTAGTCATGCTCGCACTCTCCGGGGGCTGTGTCCCGGTCCGTGGGGTGAATTCCCGCCGGTGTGCGCGACAATGCGCCCATGACTGCCCTGATCTCCGCGTCCGCGCTCGCGAGCGACCCGGCCACGGCCGACCCGGCCGCCGGACCCGTGCTGCTCGACGTCCGTTACGAGATGGGCGGCCCCACGGGCCGTTCGGTGTACGAGGCCGGGCACCTGCCCGGCGCCGTCTACGTGGACCTGGAGACGGAACTGGCCGCGCCGCCGGGCCCCGGAGGACGGCACCCGCTGCCGGACCTCGACGTGTTCGGAGCCGCGATGCGCCGGGCGGGGGTCACCACGGCCCGACCCGTGGTCGTGTACGACGGCGGTCAGGGGTGGGCCGCCGCCCGCGCGTGGTGGCTGCTGCGCTACACCGGCCACGGCGACGTCCGCGTCCTCGACGGCGGCTTCGCGGCCTGGGACGGGCCGGTGACCACCGAGGCGCCGGAGGTGAAGCCGGGTGACTTCCTCCCCGAGCCCGGCGGTATGCCGCTGCTCGACGCCGACGAGGCCGCCGCCCTGGCCCGGCGCGGCGTGCTGCTCGACGCCCGCGCCGCCGAGCGCTACCGGGGCGAGGTCGAGCCCATCGATCCCGTGGCCGGGCACATCCCCGGCGCACTGTCGGCCCCGACGACGCACAACGTCGCGCCCGACGGCAGGCTGCGTCCGGCGGCCGAGCTCCGTGAGCGCTTCGCCGCCCTCGGCGCGCACCGCGACGCCGAGGTCGGGGTCTACTGCGGTTCCGGGGTCTCGGCCGCGCAGCAGGTCCTGGCCCTTGAGGAGGCGGGCGTCACCGCCGCCCTGTACGTCGGGTCGTGGTCGCAGTGGTGCGCCGACCCGGCCCGGCCGGTGGCCACCGGGGCCGGCTGCGCGGAGGCGTCCTGAGCACGCTCCCGCGCGCCCACACCCTCGACCTGCACCTCGACCTCGACCTGCGGCAGCGTCGCGGGCGCAGGGAGCAGCTCGCGGCGGCCCTGCGGCGTGCGATCGAGAGCGGACGGCTGCCGCCCGGCGCCCGGCTCCCCTCCACCCGCAGCGTCGCGGTCGAGTTCGGCATCGCCCGGGGGACCGTCGTCGCCGCCTACCACCTGCTCATCGCCGAGGGCCACCTGGAGACGGTGCAGGGCTCGGGAACCCGCGTCGTCGGTCCCGCCCGCCCGACGCCCCGGCACGTCCGGCGTCCGGCCTCCTCGCCGGAGCCCCGGACCCCGTGGCGGTACACCTTCCGGCCGGGTATGCCGGACGTGACGCTGTTCCCGCGCGGTGCCTGGACCAGGTCGACGCAGCACGTGCTCAAGACGGTCCCGGCCGAGGCCCTGGGCTACGGCGACCCCCGGGGCCGCATCGAGCTGCGCCAGGCCCTCGCCGACTACCTGGCCCGGAGCAGAGGCGTCAGCACGCATCCCGAGCGGATCGTCATCTGCCACGGCTTCACCCAGGCGCTCGGGCTCATCGCCACGGTGCTGGCGGAGCACGGGGTGGCCGGAGTGTCCGTCGAGAACCCGTGTTACCCGCTCTTCCGTGACGTGATCCAGCTCGCCGGGCTCGACGTCCACCCCGTCGACGTGGACCGGGACGGGCTGCTCCCGGGCGATCTGCGGGGCGGTGCCGCCGTCGTCACCCCGATCCACCAGTACCCGTCGGGCGTCAACCTGTCCGCCGAACGCCGCCGGGCCCTCATCGACTGGGCCAGGGACACGGACGCGGTGATCGTGGAGGACGACTACGACAGCGAGTTCCAGTACGGAAGGCAGCGGGTCGGCACGTTGCAGCCCATGGCCCCGGACCGGGTCGTCTACGCCGGGACCACGAGCAAGACCCTCGCTCCCGGCGTCCGGCTGTCCTGGCTCGTCGTCCCGCCCGACTGGGTGGAACGGATCACCACCGCCAAGCGCGTCGCGGACCGGCACACCGCCGCCCTGACCCAGATGGTCCTGGCGGACCTGCTGCTCTCGGGAGCCTACGACCGGCACGTCCGGCAGTGCCGGGACCACTACCGCAGACGGCGGGACCAACTCGGCAGGGCGCTGGCCGAACACGCCCCGACGGCGTGGCTGGCCGGGGAGAGCGCCGGACTGCACGCGCTCATCCGCTGGTCCCCGGACGGCCCCGGGGAGGACGAGGTGATCCGGGCCGCGCGCCGGGAGTCCGTCCTGGTCGTCGGGCTCGGCGACTACTGGGGCACGCCGGGCCCGCACGCCCCGGGGCTGGTCATCGGGTACGGCACACCGCCCCGGCACGCGTTCACCGGGGCGCTGGAGGCACTGAGCCGGGTCCTGGCCCGGTGCTTCGGCCGACCCGGCTGACCGGCCGAAGCACCGGTGGGCGTCCCGGCGGGCGGACGCGTCCCGCCCGGTTAGGGGAGCGCCCGGTCGACCAGTGCTCCGGCCGCGCCGACGTACCCCGAGGGATCGCACAGCGCCTCGACGCGCTCGCGGCCCAGCGCGTCGACGACCTCGGGATACGTGGTGAGGACCCGGTCCAGCGGCACGCCGGTGCGGGCCGCCCGCGCCGAGGCCTCGGTCAGCAGCGTCTTCGCCGCGTTCCGGCCGAGCACCGGCGCCAGGTGCGCGGTCACGCGCTCGGAGACGAGGTGCCCTCCGGTCAGCTCCAGGTTGGCCGCCATCCGGTCGGGGTGCACGCTCAGCCCCTCGACCAGCTCCACCACCGTGTGCGTGGCGCCTCCGGTCAGCCGCAGGCCCTCGCGGAGCAGCAGCCATTCCGCGTGCCAGGCCCCACCCGAGCGTTCGTCCTCGGCCATCAGGCACTGCGTCAGCCCCGTGCACAGCGCCGGGACCTGCAGTGCCGCCGTGCGGACCAGCGTGGCGAGCACGGGGTTCCGCTTGTGCGGCATGGCGGACGAGGCGCCCCGGCCGTCCCGGACCGGCTCCGCCACCTCCGCGATCTCGGTGCGGGACAGGTTCTGTACGTCCAGGGCCAGTTTGCCGAGGGCTCCGGCGGTGAAGGCGAGGGCGGAGGCGAGATCGGCGACGGGGGTCCGCAGCGCGTGCCAGGGCAGGGGCGGCCGGGCCAGTCCCGTCTCGGCGGCGAAGGCGTCCAGCAGGCACTCGGCGTACTCCCCGGACGTCGCTTCCGCGACCCCGTCCACCCGGGCGTACTCCAGGTACCCCGCCAGGGTGCCGGCGGCGCCACCGAGGGAGACGGGGAGCCCGCCCTCACGCACCCGCGTGACCCGCTCGTGCGCGTCCAGGAGCAGCTGCCGCCAGCCGGCCGCCTTCAGGCCGAAAGTGGTCGGAACCGCCTGGAGAGCCAGGGTGCGGCCGGCCATCACCGTGTCCCGGTGGTCGTGGGCGAACCGGGCGAGCGCCTCGGCCGCACGCCCCAGGTCGTCCAGGATCAGCCCGAGGGCCCGCCTCGCGACCAGCATGGCGCCCGTGTCGAAGACGTCCTGGCTGGTCGAACCCCGGTGCACGGACTCGGCCGCCGCCGGGTCGTCCTCCGCCACGGCCCGGGTCAGGGCCCGGACCAGGGCGACCACCGGGTTTGCGGTCTCCCGGGACGCCAGGGCCAGGGCCCGGACGTCGAACCGCTCGGCGCGCGCCGCCGCCGTGATGGCCTCGGCGTGGGCGGCGGGCACGGCCCCGAGGGCGGCCTGCGCCCGGGCCAGGGCCGCCTCGGCGTCGAGCATGCCCTGCAGCCAGGCCGCGTCGCCGACCGCCGCCTCGACCGGTGTGCCCGCGCGCACCGGGGAGAGCAGAGCGGAATCGGCCCGGCGGTCGTCGAACGTCGTCACGAACCCACCTCCATACGTCGGGGCGCCGGCCTGCGGCTCGCCACGCCCTGTGCGAGCACGGCCCGGGCGATGGCGTCGGCGTCGCCCAGGCTGACGGAGTCGACGCCGGGACGTGCCGCCGCCGCCGTCACCCAGTGCACGGACTCGGTCGGCACGCCGTGCGCGAAGCGACGTGGGTGCGGGCGGCCCTGTGCGTCGACGAGACGGCTCGGGCGGGGCGTCACCGTCATGCCGCCCGTCTCGTACCGGACGCCGCAGGCACCGTCGATCCGGAAGGGCGCGGCCCGGCCGTCCTCCCGCAGTCGGCGCATCAGCGGGTCGGCCGTGCGGCGCAGGTCGGGCTCGGGCAGCCGGGCCTCGATCAGGATGCGGGCTCTGACGGGCGGCGCCGGTATCCGCTTCGAGACGCACACGAAGGCCGGCTCATGCGGATCGACCTGGATCTCCGTGCCGGGCCCGGTCACGTGGAGGAGGCCGGCCCGGATCAGTGCGATCATCTGTTCGATACGGAAGGCCGGTGGGCCGATGGACGCGAACGCGTTGAGCGGCGTGTACCAGCCGTCCAGTTCGTCGCGGTGGGAGTTGCCGTCCAACCCGCCGTGGTCCACCGCGAGCCGGACCTCGTTGCGCAGGTCACGCAGCACGTCGAGGGCGGCCTTGACCGGATCGCTGACGTTTCCGCCGCGCGCCTGCCGGACGTCCCGTCGCAGATGGGCGATGAGCCAGGTGTGGAACGCGTCCCGGTCGGCGAAGGCGCGGCCGGTGTAGGGGCGGGCGAGGGTGTCCCAGTCCCAGCGGTCCTCCTCAGGTAATCCGAACGTGTCCAGCACGGCGGCCCGGTCCGCCTCCCGTGCGGCCGCCAGATACCGCTCGGTGAACGCCTCCCGGTCCGCCGCCCGGTCCCGGCGCGCCAGGAGCGCCGCGTAGTAGACGCTCTCCACCTCCCGTGCGATCAGCGGCCACACGTCGGTACCGAAGTAGAGACGCTCGCCGTCCCGCGCCCGCCGACGCAGCCGCGCGATGCGGTCGGCCGTCAGCAGCCGGGGGACGTACCTCCCGTGCGGTCCCTTCTCGTTCTCGCCCCTCGCCTGGTAGGGGATGCCCCGCCGGGAACCGGCGTACATCAGCGGCTCCAGCCCGGAGGGCTCGTAGGACAGCTCCCCGTCACGCCGCACGAACCTGCCCCCGCGCCCGCTGGTGAGCAGGGCCATGTAGTCGAAGAAGTTCAGCCCGAGCCCGCGCAGCAGCACCGTCTCGTGCGGCCCGACGGCGTCGAGGTCGACGTCGGCCGGGTTCACCGGCGGAATGTAGTGCAGCCCGAGGCTTTCCGCCCGGGCGCCCAGCAGCCGTTCCGGCGGAGCGGGTTCGGCCGCCACGTGACCCTGGGAGAGCACGACCGCGTCCAGCCCCTCGATCAGCCGCCCGTTCTCCAGCCGCAGGGTCTGCTCCGGCGTGCCCTCGTCCCCGCCGGTCAGCTCCACGGCCCGGCTCCGGTGCGCGGTGATCTCCACATGCGGCGGAGCGGCGTCGCGGATGCGCGTGAACATCTCCCGCAGGTAGGCGCCGAAGAACGCCCGCGTCGGGTAGTCGTCCGGGCCGAGCGACCGCGCCTCCGCCAGCGTCCGCTCGTCGTGCGCCTCCAGGGCGCTCCCGGGGGCCGCGAGGCGCAGTTCCTCCACCCACGCGTACAGGCTCGGGCCCGGCTCGACGGGGCCCTCCATCGTCACGGTGGGGTCCGTGAAGGCGGTGATCTGCGAGGCCACGGTGTTCATGAGCAGCTCGCGGGACTGGTCGGTGCGCCACACGGCGCCCGCGCCGGCGGGCCACGGGTCGACGAGGTGCAGGTGGACGCCCTCGGCCGAGGGGCGGTGGCGGGCGTTGGCACACAGGCGCTCCAGCACGGCGAGGCCGCGCGGACCGACACCGACGAGAGCGACCGACAGAGGTCTGATGGCAGCCAAGACGTGCTCCTCACGACAGGGGGGGGAGGTGGGGCCGTCATTCACGCTAGGTCCGCCGAACGCACCTGAATGGGCCACTTCGCGGCGGCTCACATGGACCACTTCCGCGTGGTGAGGTGAGCCCGGCCGACGGTGGCCGAGCGCGCCACGGGGATGTGGCGCACCATGGTGAGGGTGGTGCCGGTCCGGGTACCGCTCCGCTCACGACCGGCGTCGAAGCGAGGTCGGGGGCGCCATGTCACCTCTGTCCCAGGGCCGTTCGCGGTAGGAAGCCGAGCGCACCCTGGCGGTCAACCCCTTCCACTCGGTCGCCGCCGGGCTGACCCTGGCCACGCCCGAGCACCGTCTCCCCGAGGCGCCGATCGACCCGGAGACGGCCTATCGGCTCGTCCACGACGCGTTGATGCTGGACGGCAACGCGCGCCTGAACCTGGCCACGTTCGTCACGACGTGGATGGAGCCGCAGGCCGATGCCCACCGTTACCCCGCACGCGAGGCACGGCCCAACCTCGTGACGGGCGGCAACGTGCAGGTGTGCTGGGAAAGGTTCTGCGCCTACGGGGAGGTGGAGCCGCGCCCGATGGTCGACGACCGGAAGAGGGAGACGACGTTCCACCACGCGTAGCACCGGACGGCACTACGACGAGGCGGGACGACGCGGTAGGACATGGCCGAACGGACCCGTACCGGGCGCAGCCGGGTGCGGGCGGCGCCGGTGCCGCCCGCACCCCTCGTTCACTCCTGCTTCTTGCGGCGCGTCCCGAAGACGATCTCGTCCCAGCTCGGTACGGCGGCCCGACGGCCCGGCCGGACGCCGTCCGCCTCGGCCTGACGGTCGGTCGTGCCGGTGAGTCGGTCCCGGTGGCTGGCGACCGAACGGGGCATCAGGACATCCGCGTAGGCGGCGCCGGCGCTGGCGGCGGTCGGCTCCGCCTGTTCGGACAGCTCCGCCGCCGGCGCTTCGATCTCGTCGTCGTCCACGGGGGGCTGTTCGGGCACGACCATGTCGCCCCGGAAGCTCGGTACGGCCTCCAGCAGGCTGGTCAGGGAATCCCGCTCCTCGGGCCGGGCGACGGGCTCGGGCCGGGCCTGCCCGCCGTCCTCGCCGCCGCGCTCCCTGGGCAGGCGCGCGATGCGGGGCACGAACGGGAAGCTCGGCTCGGGCGGGTCGCTGCTCTCGCCCACCAGCGTCCGCGCCTCGTCGTCCATGCACTGCACGAGACGTCGGGGCGGGTCGTAGCTCCAGCTCGCCGAGTGCAGCTCACCGGCGACGCGGTAGACGAGCAGGACCTCCCACGTGCCGTCGTCCCGCCGCCAGGAGTCCCAGCGGACGGTGTCCTTGTCCGCGCCACGGACGAGGAGCCGCTCGGCCACGGTGTCGCCGAGTTGCGGGCCGGTGTTCTCCCCGGGGCGGCGCACCGGGGTCTTGCGGGCCCGCTCGGCCATGAACGCGCGCTCGGCCAGCACCGGGCCCTCGAACCGGCGTACCCGCTCGACGGGGATACCGGCGAGCTGGGCCACTTCCTCGGCCGTCGCACCGGCTCGTATCCGCGCCTGGATGTCCCGGGGACGGAGGTGGTTCTCGACCTCGATCTCGATCTGCCCCAGCCGGGCCCGGTCGTTGCGGACGGCGGCGCGCAGCCGCTCGTCGATCGGGAGGGTGTATTCCGTGTTGTCGGCAGCCTTGAGCACCAGCCGTGTGCCGTCGTTGCTGACGGCCACGACACGCAGTTCGGGCATGGGGACCTCCCGGGTGGTGCCTGCCGACGTCACGTGCGTCGCTGCTCCCGCTAGACGAGTGTGACGGCCCGGGGTGCAGGCTGCCACAACCTTTTGCCGACTTGCCCGGCGTGTCGGGCCCGCAATCCGATCCGTCGCTGTGGCACGGTGACCGATTGGACACCCAGAGTGACTGATTCGCTCACTCTCCGCCACATCGACCGGACAGGGCCGAGGCCAGGGCTTCGACACTACTCCATTAGGGCCACGCCGGAAGGACCGGCGCGCCGCCTATGTTCTGGCGATGCAGGGGAGTTGACCGTATAGGGCTGGTTGGTCCCGAGATAGGGGCGGAGTCGGGTGCGGCGGAGGTCTGCACGGAACCACCCGAAAGGGAACCGGGTGTTCGTGTGGGGCGTCACCCGTGTGCCCGCAGCTGAACGACCGTCGGGGCGTCAGTCACCGAGGACGCGGCGGAGGTAGTCGTTGCCGAAGACCCGGCCCGGGTCCAGCCGGTCGCGCACCGAGGCGAACTCGGCGAAGCGCGGATAGACGCCCGCCAGGTACGTCGCGTCCCGGCTGTGCAGCTTCCCCCAGTGCGGCCGTCCCCCGTGCGCCGTCATGATGCGTTCGGCGGCGGTGAAGTAGGCCGAGTGCGGCGTCCCCCGGTAGACGTGCAGGGCGAGGTACGCCGAGTCCCGGCCCTCGGCCGTGGAGAGGGTGATGTCGTCGGCGGGCGCGGTCCGTACCTCGACGGGGAAGTTGACACGCAGGTCCGACCGCTCGATCAGGGCGCGGAGTTCGCGCAGCGCCGGCATCGCGGCCTCGCGCGGCAGCGCGTACTCCATCTCCAGGAAGCGCACCCTGCGCGGGCTCGTGAAGACCTTGTACGGGACGTCGGTGTAGCGGCGGGCCGACAGCGCCCGGCTGGCCGTCCGGGCGATGAACGGCACCGCCGCCGGGACGGCCTTCCCGAACGCGCACGCGGCCCCGAAGACGCCGTTGGACAGCAGCTCGTCGTCCACCCACCCACGCACGCGCGGCAGGGGGCGCGCCGGGCCCGCCGAGCGGTTGTTGCGCTTGGTGTTGCAGTTGCCGGTGTGCGGGAACCAGTAGAACTCGAAGTGCTCGTTCTCGGCGGTCAGCCGGTCGAACTCCGCCGTCACCCGTTCGAAGGACATCGGTTCCTCGCGGGCGTGCAGCAGGAACAGCGGCTCCACACGGAACGTCAACTCCGTGATGACGCCGAGCGCGCCGAGCCCGATCCGCGCGGCGGCGAAGACGTCGGCGTTCTCCGTGGGGGAGCAGCGCAGCACCGAACCGTCGGCGAGCACCATCTCCAGCGCGACCACCTGCGCGGCGAGGGAGGCCGAGTCGCGGCCGGTGCCGTGCGTACCCGTGCTCACGGCCCCCGAGACGGTCTGCTCCATGATGTCGCCCATGTTGGCCAGCGAGAGCCCTTCGCCGGCCAGCACCTCGTTCAGCTGTCTGAGCCGGGTGCCGGCCGCGACCGTCACGGTCCCGGCGGCCCGGTCTATGGTCCGGACCCCGCTCAGCCGCTCCGGCCGGATCAGCAGGCCACCCGTGGCGGCGACCGCCGTGAACGAGTGGCCCGAGCCGACGGCCTTCACCGGCAGACCGTCCTCGGCCGCGCGCCGGACGGCGGCGGCGAGCGCGTCGGTGGTGGAGGGGGCCACGGTGCGCCGGGGGTGGGCGGAGGCGCACCCCGCCCAGTTCTGCCACGATCCCGTCCTGCCGGCCCTGCTGTACAACGTGCTCACTGTCGTCGTCCCTCCTGCCGAGGCGGTGGGGGGATCATACTCACGCTCGGCGTGCGCACGGCTTTTCCGGGTAGACGGGCGGCAGCCGGGCCAACAGGGGCCCGGAACGACGGGGAGAGGGGACGTTCATGGCCGTCGCGAAGACCTGTGTGCTCGTGCTGGACAGTACGGAGCCGGAGGTGCTGGCCGAGTTCTACGCCAAACTGCTGGACGGCGAGGCACGACTGGGGCGCCATCCGGACTTCATCGAGATCGTCGGCCCGGACGGTACCGCGCTGACCATCCAGCGGGACCACGGGTTCGCCCCGCCGACCTGGCCCCGCCCCGAGGAGTCGCAGCAGTCCCACCTGCACCTGCTGGTGGCCCAGGAGGACATGGACGAGGCGGAGCGCGAGATCATCAGCCTCGGCGGACGCCCGTTGGACACCAAGGACAACGGGGGCGCGCACGACACCCGGCTCTACTCCGACCCCGGCGGGCACCCCTTCGCGCTGGTGGCCCGGGAGGGCCGGACGGCGCCGTGACGGCCGAGCCGTCCGGGCGGCACCCGACCGGGGTCCGGGCGGCCGGCCGTCAGACCTCCGCGTCCACGGTCGCCTCCCGCCCACCGGGTGTCTGCCCGGTCACGGGCGGCCCCGGCGGCGCGGAGGACAGGCTCCGGTGGCCGAGCAGCGCGACCACGGCGGCCAGGGCTCCGGCCAGGGCCGGGACGGTGTACGCGCGCTCCGCCCCGACGGCGTCCACCGTCCGTCCCGCCACCGCCGCGCCGAGCGCCACGCCCACGGCGATGCTGCTGCTGACCCACGTCATGCCCTCCGTCAGCCGGGAGCGCGGCACCATCTGCTGGACGAGGGAGACCGACGTCACCAGGGTCGGGGCGATCGCCAGTCCGGCCACGAACAGGAGAACGGCGAGGAGCGGCAGCCCGGTCACGAAGGGCAGCGGCACCATCCCGGCGGTCACCGCGCACACCCCCGTCAACCAGCGCCGGCTCGCCGGTCCGGCCGGTCGCAGCAGGCCGAAGACGGCCCCGGCCAGGCACGAACCGGCGGCGTAGGCGGCGAGCAGCAGGCTGGCCGCTGCCTGGTGTCCGCGTTCCTCGGCGAAGGCGACGGTCACCACGTCGATCGCCCCGAAGATCACGCCGACGGCCAGGAGTGTGCCGAGAACGACCGTGATCCCGGGGGTGCGCAGCGCGGAGCCGCGCCCCTGCCCCTCCTCGTGCGGGATCACCGGCGGCTCCGTGGCCCGCTGGGACGTCAGCCAGAAGACACCCGTCAGGAGGAAGCAGGCGGCGGCCAGCGGGCCGGCCTGCGGGAACCAGGCGGTGGACAGCCCGATCGACAGGATCGGCCCGAAGATGAAGCACAGCTCGTCGACGATGGACTCCCACGCGTACGCGGCGTGCAGCTCGCGCGGACGGTCGCGGTAGATCGTCACCCAGCGCGACCGCACCATCGAACCCAGGCTGGGCACGCAGCCGGCGAACGCCGCGCAGACGAAGAGGGTCCACACCGGCCACCCCCACACCGTCCCGGCCGTCACGCCCGCCACCGCCACGGCCGTGACCAGGGCGGCCGGGCGCAGCACCCGGCGCTGCCCGTAGCGGTCCACGGTGCGGGACACCTGCGGGCCGATGGCGGCGGCCGACAGGGCGACCGTCGCGGCCAGCGCTCCCGCCAGTCCGTAGGCGCCCGTCAGCTGCGCGACCATCGTGACGATGCCGATGCCGAGCATGGCGACGGGCATCCGGCCCAGCAGCCCGGCGGCGGAGAAGCCGCGGGCGCCCGGCGCCGTGAAGATCACGCGGTAGGGACTCGGCACGGCCATCCCGCCTGACAGGGAGTAAGGGACGTTCTGACTCAGACAGCTTACGGCTGCGGGCCTGAACCGTCCGCGCCGTCCCGGATGGCAGGATCGGGACCATGCCCGACGAACGTCCGCACCCTTACGACGCCCTGCTGCTCCTCTCCTTCGGCGGCCCCGAGGGGCCCGAGGACGTGGTGCCCTTCCTGGAGAACGTGACCCGGGGCCGGGGGATCCCGAGGGAACGTCTCGAAGAGGTCGGCCAGCACTACTTCCTCTTCGACGGCGTCTCACCGATCAACGCCCAGAACCGCGAGCTGCTGGCCGCGCTCCGCAGCGACTTCGCCGATCACGGCGTCGACCTGCCGGTCTACTGGGGCAACCGCAACTGGGCCCCCTACCTCACCGACACGCTCCGCGAGATGGTCCGGGACGGCCGGCGCCGCGTCCTCACCCTGGCCACCAGCGCGTACGCCTCCTACTCCGGCTGCCGCCAGTACCGGGAGAACCTGGCCGACGCCCTCGCCACCCTGGAGGCCGAGGGGCTGCCGCTGCCCCGCGTCGACAAGCTGCGGCACTACTTCAACCACCCGGGGTTCGTGGAGCCCATGACCGAGGGCGTGCTCACGGCGCTCGGTGAGCTGCCCGAGGCCGTGCGGGACGGGGCGCGGCTGGCGTTCACCACCCACTCCATCCCGACCGCCTCGGCCGACACCTCGGGCCCCGCCGAGGCCCACGGGGACGGCGGCGCCTACGTGGCCGAGCACCTGGACACGGCGCGGCTGATCGCCGAGGCGGTCCGGGACCGCACGGGGACCGACCGTCCCTGGGAACTCGTCTACCAGTCGCGCAGCGGCGCGCCGCACATCCCGTGGCTGGAGCCGGACATCTGCGACCACCTGGAGGCTGTGCACGCCGACGGCGCCCCGGCCGTCGTCATGGTCCCGATCGGCTTCGTCTCCGACCACATGGAGGTCCTGTACGACCTGGACACCGAGGCGCTGGCCACGGCCCGGGAGCTCGGCCTGCCGGTCGCCCGGTCGGCGACGGTGGGCGCCGACCCCCGGTTCGTCGCCGGGATGCGGGAGCTGGTGCTGGAGCGGGCCGCGACCGAACGCGGGGAGGCACCGCAGCGGTGTGCCCTCGGCGCGCTCGGACCGTCCCACGACGTGTGCCCCGTCGGCTGCTGTCCGGCGCGTGCCCCCCGGCCCGCCGCCGCCGGTGCCGACAGCCCCTACCGCTGAGCCGTGCGCCGTGCAGCCGTGCGCGAGCGCCATCCGACGAGGGAGAGACATGACCGAGCCGACCGGCCCGGCACCGTACGCCGAACTGCTGGACGTCGCCCTGGAGGCCGCCCGCCGCGCGGGTGACCTCCTGCGGGACGGCCGTCCGGCCGACCTGGGTGTGGCCGCGACGAAGTCGAGCCCCATCGACGTCGTGACGGAGATGGACCTGGCCGCCGAGAAGCTGATCACCGGCTTCCTGGGCGAGCGGCGCCCGGACGACGGCCTGCTGGGGGAGGAGGGCGCGAGCGCCACCGGCCGCAGCGGCGTCCGGTGGATCATCGACCCCATCGACGGCACGGTGAACTACCTGTACGGACGAGCGGACTGGGCCGTCTCCGTCGCCGCCGAACTGGACGGCGAGACGGTGGTCGGCGTCGTTCACGCACCGGCCCGGGGGGAGACCCACCACGCGGTGCTCGGCCAGGGCGCCCGGCGCGACGGTGTGCCGGTGCGCTGCCGGCCGGGCACCACGCTCGACCAGGCACTGGTGGCGACGGGCTTCAACTACGTGCAGGCCACGCGTGACGCACAGGGCGCGGTCGTCCGGGCGCTCCTGCCGCAGGTCCGTGACATCCGCCGCTCCGGTTCGGCGGCGCTGGACCTGTGCGACGTGGCGAGCGGGCGGCTGGACGGCTACTACGAGCGCGGTACGCACCCGTGGGACTACGCGGCGGGCGACCTGATCGCCCGCGAGGCCGGTGCGCTGACGGGCGGACTGCCCGGTGCGCCGCCCGGCCGGGAGCTGCTGGTCGCGGCCTCCCCCGAGGTGTTCGGCGTCCTCCAGCCCCTGCTCGCAGAGCTGGGCGCCGCGCGCGGCTGACCGCGTCACGACGGCGGCCCCACCCGCTTCCGCGGAAGCGGGTGGGGCCGCCGTCGTGACGCCGGGTGTGGCCGGGGCGGGTCAGCGGCTGGTCAGGGCCGAGACCTCGACGCCGTACTCGCTGGCGAGCCGGTGCAGGTCCTCCAGCTCGGACTGCTCGACCTCCGCCAGGAAGTCGTCCCCGGCCTCGCGAGCGCGGTTCAAGTCGTGTTCCGTACTCCTTATGCGCTGCAGGAGCCCTGCGGTGAACGCGTCCATGGTGCGCCCCCTCGTCGTGGGTCGGCGGCACGGAGAGTGCCGGGGGTGAGGTGATCACGGCGTGGTCCCTGGGGCGAGCGGTAGCCGGGAACCGTCCGGGCTGCGCCGGTACGGGCCTCCGCAGTGGCGTGCCGCCTACTGGGCGTGATCGAGGGTGTGCATCGTTCCTCCCCCCGCCGATCCTCAGGGAAACCTCAAGTACCGCAAAATTCCCCCGGCAGCCGGGAACGCGTCCCCTTACGGCCGGTTTAACAGCGTTCGGGGCACGATGGAGACCGCACGTCCCGCCGGACGCTGCGCCACCACCTGACCGAAGGAGAGGACGCCGTGCGCGTACTCGTCGTCGAGGACGAGCAACTGCTGGCCGACGCCGTGGCGACCGGGCTGCGACGGGAGGCCATGGCGGTGGACGTCGTCTACGACGGCGCCGCCGCGCTCGACCGGATCGACCTCAACGACTACGACGTCGTCGTCCTGGACCGGGACCTGCCGCTCGTCCACGGGGACGACGTGTGCCGCAAGCTGGTCGAGCTCGGTCTGCCGACGCGCGTCCTGATGCTCACCGCCTCCGGCGACGTGGACGACCGGGTGGAGGGCCTGGAGATCGGCGCCGACGACTACCTGCCGAAGCCCTTCGCCTTCAGCGAGCTGACCGCCCGCGTACGGGCCCTCGGGCGCCGGACGACGGTCGCGTTGCCGCCCGTCCTGGAGCGGGCCGGCATCAGGCTCGACCCCAACCGCCGCGAGGTCTTCCGGGACGGCCGGCAGATCCAGCTCGCGCCCAAGGAGTTCGCGGTGCTGGAGGTCCTGATGCGCAGCGAGGGCGCCGTCGTCTCGGCCGAACAGCTGCTGGAGAAGGCCTGGGACGAGAACACCGACCCGTTCACCAACGTCGTCCGGGTCACGGTCATGACGCTGCGCCGCAAGCTGGGGGAGCCGCCCGTCATCGTCACCGTGCCCGGCGCCGGCTACCGCATCTGAGCCGCCATGCCGACTTCCGCACCGCCCCCCGCCGGCCCCCCGCCCGCCACGCCGCCCCGGCCGACCTGGGATCCGCCGGTACCGCCGCCCTCCTACCCCTGGCTGCGGCCCACGATCCGCATACGGCTCACGCTGCTGTACGGCGGCATGTTCCTCATCGCCGGGATGACGCTGCTGGCGATCATCTACCTGCTCGCCGCCCAGGCCCTCCAGGACGGTGCGGAGATGCCGATCCGCATTCTCAGCGGCAAGGTGGACGTCACCTCCACCGCCTGTGACATCACGGGGCTGAACGACCTGAACGCCGAGGTCGACGCCTGTCTGGCGCGGCAGCGGCAGGCCGCCCTGGACTCGCTGCTCCAGAGCTCCCTGCTGGCGCTGCTGGGCCTGGCCGTCGCCGCCTTCGGGCTCGGGTACGTCATGGCCGGACGCGTGCTGGCGCCGCTCGGCCGGATCATGCGCACCGCGCGCCGGGTCGCCGGGTCGGACCTGCACCGGCGGATCGAGCTGGACGGGCCGGACGACGAGCTCAAGGAGCTGGCCGACACCTTCGACGACATGCTCGACCGGCTCGACCGCGCCTTCACCGCCCAGCGGCGGTTCGTCGCCAACGCCTCCCACGAGCTGCGTACGCCGTTGGCGATCAACCGCACGCTGCTGGAGGTGCAGCTCTCGGACCCGGCCGCCTCGGTGGAGGTGCAGCAGCTCGGGAAGACCCTGCTGGCGACCAACGAACGCAGTGAGCAGCTGGTGGAGGGGCTGCTGCTGCTGGCCCGCAGCGAGAACGAGATCGTCGACCGCAAGCCCGTGGACCTCGCCGAGGTGGCGGGACAGGCGGTGGAGCAGGTCCGGTCCGAGGCGGTCGCGAAGGGCGTGGAGATCCGCGGGGTCCGCCAGCCGGTCTACCTTCAGGGCAACGGGGTGCTGCTGGAGCGCATCGCGCTGAACCTGCTGCAGAACGCCGTCCGCTACAACCTGCCCGAGGACGGCTGGGTGACGGTGACCACGGAGGCCGTGGCGGGCCAGGCGGTGCTGACCGTGGAGAACCCGGGCCCGCAGATCCCGGCCTACGAGGTGGACAACCTGTTCGAACCGTTCCGCCGGCTGCGGACCGAGCGCACCGGCAGTGACAAGGGCGTGGGGCTCGGGTTGTCGATCGTGCGCTCCGTGGCCCGTGCCCACGGGGGCACGATCACGGCCACGCCCCGCGAGGACGGCGGTCTCCTGATGCGCGTGGTGCTGCCCGTCTGAGCAGGTGAGGGGCGCGCCGGAGGCGGCGGAGGAGGACGGTGATGACCACGGGAAGGAATGGCTCGAAGGGGCTGTTGTCCGGAAAGCAGCCGCCCGGTTGCGCCACCCGCCCCAGGGGTGTTCGCTGTGAGCGCAATACCGCGAATATCGACCCCTTCGTGGCGTTGCGTCCGGTCGCGGAGCCCTTTGTGACCGAACACACACGGGCAGATTTGGTTCGGTACGCTGCGTCTTCGACGACTCGGCGGAAAACACGATAAATCAGAGGTTTCCGCAGCTCCTGGCTGCGGGAAATACCGGAAACGGCCTGCGTGACGGAGCACGCTTCCGCCGCAGTACCCTTCTCCGGCGTCCGGCCTGGTCACCTCTTCAGGGGCCCGGTCGGGTGTCGATCGAGTAACAGACCTTGATGTGAGGCAAAATCTCCGCCTCGGGTCGGGCACAAGACCGGCCCCTCACGCGTTACGTGCGCTGAGACGTCACAGAACCCAGAGGGGGAGAGAACGACATGGCTACGGACTACGACACTCCACGCAAGACCGATGACGACCTCAACGAGGACAGCATCGAGGAACTGAAGGCCCGGCGGAACGACAAGTCGGCGTCGAACGTCGACGTCGACGAGTTCGAGCAGGCCGAGGGGCTGGAACTGCCCGGAGCGGACCTCTCCAACGAGGAGCTGGCCGTCCGGGTCATGCCCAAGCAGCAGGACGAGTTCACCTGCATGAGCTGCTTCCTCGTCCACCACCGCTCGCAGCTCGCGGCGGAGAAGAACGGTCACCCCATCTGCCGCGACTGCGCGGCCTGACGGGAGCTCCGCGTTCGTGACCGGTGACGACGCACGTGATGCCGAGCGAGGCGGCCCGCAAGGCGAAGCCTCGCTCGCACCCCGCGACGCCCTGCCCGAACCGGCCCGTCGCCACGGTCCGCTGCGGAGAAGGCGCACGGACACGGCCGGCCCGACCGGCACGGCCGACACGACGGACACCGCCGCGGCCACCGAGCGCCCACCACGGCGCACGGACCGCGGCAGGCTCCGTGCCTTCGCGGGGGCCGTCGCCGACAAGCTCATCGAGACCGCGCCCCGCGTCCCCGTGCGCGGGCTCGCCACCCTGCGGGCGCAGTTCCCCGGCAAGGGGCCCGAGGAGATCGCCGACGCGCTGATCGCGGGTGCCCTGCGCGGGTCGGCCACCGTCGGGGCGGGCGTGGGCGCGGCCGCCATGCTGCCGGTGCCGCCCGCGATGCCGACCGAGCTGGCCACCGAGATCGTGGGTGTGGCCTCCGTGGAGATCAAGCTCCTCGCCGAACTGCACGAGGTCTACGGGCTCCGCCCGCCCGGCGGTCCCGCCCGACGCGGCTCCGCCTACCTCAGCTCCTGGGTCCACCAGCGGGGCATCGACCCCCTCAGTCCCGCCACCGTCAACGCGGCCCTCGGCGGTCAGCTGCGCCGCGAGCTGCGCCAGCACCTGCTCAAGCGCTCCCTGCGCAACCTCCCCAACCTCACGCCGTTCATGATCGGCGCTGTGGTGGGCGCGGCGATGAACCGGCGCGACACCAGGAAGCTCGCCGAGCGCGTCCGCGCGGACCTGCGCGAGCGGCAGGTGCCCTGGGACGCCCTCCCGGACGCTGCTCAGTCCCTGGAGCCCCCGGCGGCGCCCAGCACCGACACGAGCCGTTGAGGTCGTCGCGTGGACAGGTACACGTACGGCGTCGGGTCCTGCGGATCGACGACCTCGACGCGCACCGCCGTCGGGATGTAGGCACGCAGCACCATGAACGCCCGAGGATCGGCCCGGTGCGAGCGCCACGCCCGCGCCTCCTCCGCGTCCAGCACTCTCGCCTCTCCCAGGGCGCTCAGCGGGATGCGGGCGCTCCCGGCGACCAGCGAGCCGGCCACCACGCGTACCCGGACGGCGCCGTACGCGCTCAGCCCGGCCGCGGCCAGCGCCGCCCCCGCCACCAGCGCCGCCAGCATCGGCACCGGCCCCAGCGGCAGCACCACCAGCCCCAGCGTGAGGCCGGAGAGCGCGGGGACGGTCAGCCACCACGACCGGGGGGCGGTCAGTCGTTCGTCGTACGCCTGCATGCCCCTCAGCTTGGCACGCCCGCACGGCGCTCGGTACAGCGGCTGCGGGGGCCGGTGGCGGGCGGCGGTAGGGTCTGCTGACGTGACTGCTCAGAGAACCTCGCTCACACCGCCGGAGGGCGCGCGCGCGCCCGTCCGGCACCCGGACGCGCCCGCGCCCGGAGAGCCCCTCGGCTCCCACTACGACCAGTGCTTCGGCTGCGGGACCGGCCAGCCGCACGGCCTGCACCTGGACGCACGCGCCGGCGAGGGCGTGGACGTCACGGCCGAGTTCACCGTCAAGCCCGAGCACCAGGGCGCTCCGGGCCTCGCCCACGGCGGCGTCCTCACCACCGCGCTCGACGAGACGCTGGGCTCGCTGAACTGGCTCATGCACACCATCTCGGTCACCGGTCGGCTGGAGACGGACTTCCGACAACCCGTCCCCGTCGGATCGGTTCTGCACCTGGAGGCCAGGGTCACGGCCGTGCACGGCCGGAAGATCTACTGCACCGCCACCGGCCGGATCGGCGGCCCCGAGGGTCCCGTCGCCGTCCGGGCCGACGGCCTCTTCATCGAGGTCAAGGTGGAGCACTTCATCAGCAACGGCCGCGACGAGGAGATCCAGGCGGCCATGAACGACCCGGACCAGCTCCGCCGGGCCCGCGCCTTCGAGGTGAACCCGTGAGCGCGCCCCGGCCACCGGTGGACGTCCTCGTCCGCCGACTGGACCCCGAGGTGCCGCTGCCCTCCTACGCCCACCCCGGCGACGCGGGCACGGATCTGGCCACGACCGAGGCGTGCGAGCTGGCCCCCGGGGAACGCGCCGTGCTGCCGACCGGAGTGGCCATCGCGCTGCCCGACGGCTACGCCGCCTTCGTCCACCCGCGTTCCGGGCTGGCCGCACGCCTGGGCGTCGCCCTGGTGAACTCCCCCGGAACGGTCGACGCCGGGTACCGTGGAGAGATCAAGGTGATCGTGGTCAACCTGGACCCGCGCGGGACCGTGCGCTTCGAACGGTTCGACCGCATCGCCCAACTCGTCGTCCAGCAGGTCGAGAAGGTGCGCTTCCACGAGGTGGAGGAGCTGCCGGGGTCGGTGCGGTCCGCAGCGGGCTTCGGCTCCACGGGCGGATTCAACACCTACGTTGCGGTCGACGGCACCGAGGCCGCCGACCTGAAGGGACAGTGACGTGTTCGGTCGTCGCAAGCGCGCCGAGAAGCAGGAGAAGCTCTCGGCCGACATCGAATCAGCCGCCGACGAGGCGGCAGCCGATGACGCGGAAGGCGCGGGGAACGACGACGCGGGGAACGCCGCCCGCGTGAAGCTGCCGCCCGCGCCCCGCCCGGACGGCCCCTGGGACGTCTCCGAGGTCAGCGAACCGGGCAAGGGCCGGGTCGACCTCGGCGGCATGTTCGTCCCCGGCGTGGAGGGCATGGAGCTGCGCGTCGAGGTCGCCGGTGACGCGATCGTCGCCGCCACCGTCGTCCTGCGGGACAGCGCCGTCCAGCTCCAGGCCTTCGCCGCGCCCAAGCGGGAGGGCATCTGGGACGAGATCCGCGAGGAGATCGCCGCCGGCATCACCAAGCAGGGCGGCGTCATCGACGAGACCGAGGGGTCGCTCGGCTGGGAGCTGCGGGCCCAGGTGCCCGTCCAGCTTCCGGACGGCAAGGGCGGCGTGCAGGTCGTGCGGTTCGTCGGCATCGACGGGCCCCGCTGGTTCCTGCGCGGCGTCATCTCCGGCCAGGGTGCCGTCCAGCCGCAGGCGGCGGGCCTGCTGGAGCAGATCTTCCGGGACACCGTCGTCGTCCGGGGTGACGCCCCGATGGCCCCGCGCGACCCGATCGTCCTCAAGCTGCCGCAGGACGCGGAGATGGTGCCCGACGGCGTCCAGCAGGACAACGCGGAGCAGGGCTCCCGCTTCGCCGGCGGCATCGACAAGCTGGCCCGCGGCCCGGAGATCACCGAGATCCGCTGAGTCGCGTCCGCGCCGGGGTGCGTGCGCCCCGGCGCGACGGGCGTCCGACGGATCCGTACGCAACCTTGACGCCGGGGTGCGCGCACGCCGTGTGGACCACTCGTTCGGGTGGTGACAATGGGGCCATGGCACAGGCACCACGCGGAACGCTGCGGATCTACCTCGGGGCGGCTCCCGGCGTGGGCAAGACCTACGCCATGCTCTCCGAGGCCCACCGGCGGCAGGAGCGCGGTACCGACGTCGTCGTCGGGCACGTCGAGCACTACGGCAGGCCCCGCACCGAGGCGCTGCTGCACGGCCTGGAGCTGGTCCCGCGACGCGGCGGGGAGATGGACACCGACGCCGTCCTCGCCCGCGCGCCCCGCGTCGCCGTCGTGGACGAGCTGGCGCACACCAACGCGCCCGGCTCCCGCAACGGGAAGCGCTGGCAGGACGTCGACCGTCTGCTGGAGGCCGGGATCGACGTCATCTCGACCGTCAACATCCAGCACCTGGAGTCGCTCGGGGACGTGGTGGAGTCCATCACCGGACTCCGGCAGCGCGAGACGGTGCCCGACGAGGTCGTCCGCCGGGCCGACCAGATCGAGCTCGTCGACATGTCGCCGCAGGCCCTTCGCCGCCGCATGGCGCACGGCAACATCTACCGCCCCGACAAGGTCGACGCCGCGCTGTCCAACTACTTCCGCCCCGGCAACCTCACCGCCCTGCGCGAACTCGCCCTCCTGTGGACGGCCGACCGCGTCGACGAGTACCTCCAGCGCTACCGGGCGGAGCACTCCATCAGCTCCACCTGGCGGGCCAGGGAGCGCATCGTCGTCGGTCTCACCGGCGGCCCGGAGGGACGGACCCTCGTCCGCCGGGCCGCCCGGGTCGCGGCGAAGGGCTCGGGGAGCGAGATCCTCGCCGTCCACATCGCCCGCCCCGACGGCCTGGCCGCCGCCTCGCACGCCGAGCTGGCCGCTCAGCGCGGCCTCGTCGAGGACCTCGGGGGGACGTACCACCACGTCATCGGCGACGACGTCCCCGCCGCCCTCCTGGACTTCGCGCGCGGCGTGAACGCCTCCCAGATCGTCCTCGGCTCCAGCCGCCGCAAGAGCTGGCACTACGTCTTCGGCCCCGGGGTGGGCGCCACCGTCGCCCGTGACTCCGGGCCGGACCTGGACGTGCACATCGTCACGCACGACGAGGTCGCCACCGGGCGCGGACTGCCGGTGGGGCGGGGCGCCCGGCTCGGTCGGCTGCGCACCGTCACCGGTTGGCTCGTCGCCCTCCCGGCGCCCCTGCTGCTCACCTTCGTGCTCTCCGAAACACCGCTCGACGTCGGCTTCACGAACACCGTGCTGCTGTTCCTGGCGTTCACCGTCACCGCCGCACTGGCCGGCGGACTGCTGCCCGCCCTGGTCTCGGCCACCGTCAGCTCGGCGCTTCTGAACTACTTCTTCACCGACCCCCGGCACACCTGGAGCGTCACCGACCCCCACAACGTCGTCTCCATCGCGGTCTACCTGCTGGTCGCCGTCTCCGTGGCCTCCGTCGTCGATCTCGCGGCCCGGCGCACCCAGCAGGCCGCCCGGCTGCGGGCCGAGTCCGAGATACTCTCCGTCCTCGCCGGCAGCGTGCTACGGGGGGACGACTCCCTCGAAGGCATGCTCGACCGGGTGCGGGAGACGTTCTCCATGGAGGCCGCCGCGCTGCTGGAGCGGCAGGAGGACCACGGCCCGTGGGCCTGCGCGGCGGCCGTCGGCGCCCCGCGCGGCGGCGGTGCGCTGCTGCGTCCCGAGGACGGCGAGGTCGACATGCCGGTGGGGGACCGGCGCATGCTCGTCCTCTCCGGCCGGGCGCTGCCCGCCGAGGACCGCCGCGTCCTCGCCGCGTTCGCCGCCCAGGCGGTGGGCGTCCTGGACCGGCAGCGGCTCGTCGGGCAGGCCGAGCAGGCCCGCGAACTGGCCGAGGGCAACCGCATCCGCACCGCCCTGCTGGCGGCGGTCAGCCACGACCTGCGCACCCCGCTCGCGGCGATCAAGGCCGCCGTCACCTCCCTGCGCTCCGACGACGTCGCCTGGTCCGAGGAGGACGAGGCCGACCTGCTGGAGGCCATCGAGCAGGGCGCCGACCGGCTGGACCACCTGGTCGGCAACCTTCTGGACATGTCCCGCCTGCAGACCGGCACGCTCACCCCGCTGATCCGCTCCATCGACCTGGACGAGGTCGTGCCCCGCGCCCTCGGCGGCGTCCCGGAGAGCAGTGTCGACCTCGACGTCCCCGAGACGCTGCCCGTAGTCGCGGCCGACCCCGGGCTGCTGGAGCGCGCCGTGGCCAACGTCGTCGAGAACGCCGTCAAGTACAGCCCGGCGGGCACGCGCGTGCTGGTCGCCGCCAGCGCCCTGCGGGAACGTGTCGAGGTGCGCGTCACCGACCGCGGACCGGGCGTACCCGACAGTGCGAAGGACCGCATCTTCGAGCCGTTCCAGCGCCACGGTGACGCCCCGCGCGGCGCGGGTGTCGGGCTCGGCCTCGCCGTCGCCCGCGGCTTCGCCGAGGCCATGGGCGGCACGCTGCACGCCGAGGACACCCCGGGAGGCGGGATGACCATGGTGCTCACCCTGCGCGCGGGGGAGGCCGCCCCCCACCCGCGGGCGGACCTGCCCGCGCACGTCACGACGTGACCCCGCCCGCCGTGGCCGGGAACGGAAAGGAACCGCTCATGCACCGTGTGCTCGTGGTCGACGACGAGCCGCCCCTCGTCCGCGCCCTGCTGATCAACCTCAGGGCGCGCCGGTACGAGGCCGAGGCCGCGCCGGACGGGGAGAGCGCGCTGCGGCTGGCGGCCGAGTGGCACCCCGACGCCGTCATCCTCGACCTCGGCCTGCCCGACATGGACGGCGTGGAGGTCATCAGGGGCATCCGGGGCTGGAGCCGCATGCCGATCCTCGTGCTCTCCGCCCGGCACACCTCAGACGAGAAGGTGGCCGTCCTGGACGCCGGCGCCGACGACTACGTCACCAAACCCTTCGGCATGGACGAGCTCCTCGCCCGGCTGCGGGCCGCCGTGCGCCGGGCCGAGCCCGCCGGTGGCGACGTCGGGCTCGTGGAGACCGCGACGTTCACCATCGACCTCGTCGCGAAGAAGGTGCACCGCAGCGACCGCGACGTGCGGCTCACCCCCACCGAGTGGCACCTGCTGGAGGTCCTCGTCCGCAACCCCGGTCGCCTCGTGGGCCAGCGGGAACTCCTCCAGGAGGTCTGGGGCCCGGCGTACGAGAAGGAGACGAACTACCTCCGCGTCTACATGGCCCAACTGCGCCGCAAGCTCGAAGCCGATCCCTCGCACCCCCGCCACCTGATCACCGAACCCGGCATGGGGTACCGCTTCGAACGGTGACGCCCGGTGACCGGCGCACACCCCCCGGGACGGGCGGCCCGGCGTGCTCCCGTGAGCCCCGGTGACGCTCCTCACCGGGCCTTAGGAGCGGCCCGCGACCACGGGTACGCTGACCCGTATGAGCGGTGTCCACGACTCCGAGAAGCGCAGCACCGGCCGTATACGGCGCTTCCTCGACCGGTTCGCCCCCGGTGACGGAGCGTCACGGCAGCAGGACGAGCAGGCCGCCGAGGAGGCGCTGCGGGGCTGCACCAAGATCTGCGACTGCGGCGACCGGCAGATCGTCAAGGTGACCGGGACGCTGCGTACCGTTACACTCCGGCCCCGGGCCGGTATGCCCGCGCTGGAGGCCGAGCTCTTCGACGGTTCCGACTCGCTGGACGTCGTGTGGCTGGGTCGCCAGGCCATCGCGGGCATCGAGCCGGGCCGTACGTTGATCGCCTCCGGCCGCATCGCCATGAACCGCGGACGCCGGGTGCTGTTCAACCCGAAGTACGAGCTCCGACCCTGGGACAGGAGTAACGGGTGACCTCACTCGACAAACCGGCGGCGCACGACGCGGGAACCGGCGCCGTGCCACCGGCCGACGGAGCCGGGCCCGGCGACAGGCCCGGTGACGGCCCCGGCGACGGGAACTCCCCGGCCGCCGGAACCGAAGCCGCCGGAACCGAAGCCGCCGGAACCGAGGCCTCCGGCACCGGCGGTCACGACACCGGCAGCCACGACGTCACGAAGGCCGCCATGCTCGACGCCTTCGGCGGCGCACGCGGCATGGTCGAGACGACCGTGCCCGGGCTCGTCTTCGTCCTGAGCTACACGATCAACCGGGACATCCACGTCTCCGCCATCGCCGCCCTGAGCCTGTCCGCGCTCATGGCCGTGCTGCGGCTGCTGAGCAAGGGCACGCTCAAGCACGCCTTCGGCGGCGTCTTCGGCGTCGCGTTCGGCGCCGTCTTCGCGATGATGTCCGGCGACGCCAAGAACTTCTACCTGCCCGGCATGCTCTACACCCTGGGGCTGGCCGTCGCGTACCTGGTCACCGCCGCGGCGGGCGTGCCCCTCCTGGGGATCGTCCTCGGCCCGCTGTTCCGGGAGAACATGTCGTGGCGCACCCGCAACCCGGGCCGCAAGAAGGCCTACACCAAGGCCAGCTACGCCTGGGGTCTGGTCCTGCTGGGGAAGTCGGCCATCACCTTCCCCATCTACCTCTGGGGGGACGCCACCCAGCTCGGCTGGCTGCGCGTCGCGCTCGGCATTCCGCCGTTCCTGCTGTGCGTGTACCTGACCTGGATCTTCCTCGCCAAGGCCCCGGCGCCCATCGACGTCTTCGCCGAGATGGAGGCGGAGGAGGAACGCGAGCGCGCCGCTGCGGCCGCCGCCGAGGGCGACTCGGCCCGCTGAGCACGCGGGCCGGGCCCGTTCCGCCGACCCCGCGTCCTCACCCGGGAGCCCGGTGGAGCGGCGGCCCGGAGGTCACTGCGGGGCGTCGGCGTCACCGTGCTCCCGGCGCACGGACAGCAGCTCCTCCAGCTCCTGTTCACGGGCCGGGGCGGCCACGAAGAGCAGTTCGTCGCCCGCCTCCAGCACGTCCTCCGGGCGGGGCGTCAGGACCCGCGAGCCCCGGATGATCGTCACCAGCGCCGTGTCCTCGGGCCATCCGACGTCGCCCACCCGCGTGCCCGCCAGAGCCGCCTCGGGGGCGAGCGTCAACTCGACGAGGTTGGCGTCACCCTGGCTGAAGCGGAGCAGCCGGACCAGGTCGCCGACGCTGACGGCCTCCTCGACCAGCGCCGACATCAGGCGCGGCGTGGAGACGGCGACGTCCACCCCCCACGCCTCGTTGAAGAGCCACTCGTTCTTGGGGTTGTTGACGCGCGCGACCACGCGCGGCACGCCGTACTCCGTCTTGCTGAGCAGGGAGACCACGAGGTTGACCTTGTCGTCACCCGTCGCGGCGATCACGACGTTGCAGCGCTGGAGGGCGGCCTCGTCCAGAGCGGAGATCTCGCAGGCGTCCGCCAGCAGCCACTCCGCCAGCGGCACCCGCTCCACGGCGATGGCGCTCGGCGCCTTGTCGATGAGCAGGACCTCGTGCCCGTTCTCCAGCAGCTCACCGGCGATCGACCGGCCCACCGCGCCCGCTCCGGCAATCGCGACTCTCACCGCTGGTGCTCCCCTGCCTCGTCCGGCCCCCGGTCGAAGACGGCCTCCACCTCGCCGACCTGCTGGCTGCGCATCATCACGTGCACCAGGTCGCCCTCCTGCAACACGGCCTGCGGGTCGGGCAGTATGGCCTCGCCCAGCCGGGTGATGAACGCGATCCGCACGCCCGCCTCGGCCTCCAACCGGGCCGCGGCGTGGCCGAACCACTCCGGCGAGACGTGCACCTCGGCGAGCTGCACCCCGCCCGTGGGGTCGAGCCAGAGCGGCTCGGCGCCGGCGGGCAGCAGCCGCCGCAGCATCTGGTCGGCCGTCCACCGCACGGTGGCGACCGTCGGAATGCCCAGCCGCTGGTAGACCTCGGCGCGGCGCGGGTCGTAGATGCGGGCGGCGACGTTCTGCACGCCGAACATCTCGCGCGCCACCCGGGCGGCGATGATGTTGGAGTTGTCACCGCTGCTCACGGCCGCGAACGCGCCCGCGTCCTCGATGCCCGCGTCACGCAGGGTGTCCTGGTCGAAGCCGACACCCGTCACCCGCCGACCGCCGAAACCGGAGCCGAGCCTGCGGAACGCCGTGGGGTCGCGGTCGATGATGGCGACGGTGTGGCCCTGGTTCTCCAGGGTTCTGGAGAGTGCGGCGCCCACTCGGCCGCACCCCATGATGACGATGTGCATGAGGCCGCTACCCCGCACCTTCCCCTGCTGCGATCACCTCGGTAAACACCGTAACGCTACCCGCTGTGAGGCGATTCTCCGCCACCCAGGTGCGCCGTGACCGCCGCGCGCTCGGCCGCCCGGGCGATGTTGCGGGCCATCCCGCCGAACACCAGGGCGTGGAAGGGGCTCACCGACCACCAGTAGAGATGACCGGCCAGCCCGTGGGGGTGGAAGATGGCGCGCTGGGCGTAGCGCGCGCGCCCCTGTCCGTCCTCCCGCACCTCCAGTTCCAGCCAGGCCAGCCCCGGCAGCCGCATCTCGGCGCGCAGCCGCAGCAGCCGTCCACGCTCCACCTCCTCCACCCGCCAGAAGTCCAGCGAGTCACCCGCCCGGAGCCGCTCCGCGTCCCGCCGCCCACGCCGCAGCCCGACGCCCCCCACGAGCCGGTCCAGCCAGCCCCGCAGCGCCCACGCCAGTGGGAAGGAGTACCAACCGTTCTCGCCGCCGATGCCCTCCACGACGTGCCACAGCACCTCGGCGGGCGCGTGCACCGTCCGCTCCCGCCGGTCGGTGTAGAGGCTGCCGCCCGCCCACCCCGGGTCGGTCGGCAGCGGATCACTGGGCGCCCCCGGCACGGCGGCCGACGACCAGCGGGTGTCCACCCGCGCGTCCCTGATCCGCTGCAGGGCCAGCCGCAGCGCCGCGTCCAGCCCGAGCAGCCCCTCCGCAGGCGGCGGCACGTACCGCTGGATGTCCGACTCCGCGCACACCACCTCGTGTTTCAGCGACTCCGCCAGCGGCTTCGCGATCGAGGCCGGCACCGGCGTGACCAGCCCGATCCAGTGGCTCGACAGCCGGGGTGTCAGAACCGGCACCGGGACGATGAACCGACGCGGCAGCCCGGCGATGGCCGCGTACCGCTGCATCATCTCCCGGTACGTCAGCACGTCCGGCCCACCGATGTCGAACGTCCGGCTGACGTCCTCCGGCAGGGCCGCACTGCCGACGAGGTAGCGCAGGACGTCTCCCACGGCGATCGGCTGCACCCGCGTGCCCACCCAGCTCGGCGTCACCATCACCGGCAGCCGCTCGGTGAGGTACCGCAGCATCTCGAACGACGCCGAACCGGAGCCGATCACCACCGCCGCGCGCAGCACCGCCGTCGGCACCCCGGAGTCCAGCAGGATGCGCCCCACCTCGGCCCGCGAGCGCAGATGCGGCGACAGCTCCTCCTCGGGGACGCCGGAGGGCGTCAGCCCACCCAGGTACACCAGGCGCCGCACCCCCGCGTCCCGGCACGCCCGCCCGAAGATCCGCGCGGCCAGGCCGTCCGTCCGCTCGAAGTCCCGGCCACTCCCGAGGGCGTGCACCAGGTAGTACGCCACGTCCATGTCCGACAGGGCGGCCCGTACGGACTCCTCGTCCGTCACGTCCCCGCGCACCACCTCGACGTCACCGGCCCACGGGTGGTCGCGGAGCTTCTTCGGGCTCCGCGCCAGGCACCGCACCCGGTACCCGGCGGCCAGCAGCTCCGGCACGAGCCGGCCCCCCACGTAGCCGCTCGCTCCCGTCACCAGCACCCGCTGCGGTTCGTCGTTCACGCGCCCCATGCTCGACCGCCGCCCCCGCGCATGCAACACCGACCCCCACGGGGCACTAGACTGAACGGCTGCCGTCGCTTTCCACCCCCGCCCCCTGGAGCTCTCACCGCCATGCCCACCGAAGACTCCCGGGGGACGAGCCCCGCACCGCTGACCGGCCACGCGTACGAGGTCGAGGTCGGACCGGTCGCGCACGGCGGCCACTGCGTCGCCCGTACCGAGGAGGGCCGGGTGCTGTTCGTGCGGCACGCCCTCCCCGGCGAGCGCGTCGTCGCCCGCGTCACCGAGGGCCACGAGGACTCCCGCTTCCTGCGCGCCGACGCCGTGGAGATCATCGAGGCGTCCAAGGACCGCGTCGAGGCGCCCTGCCCCTTCTCCGGCCCCGGCCGCTGCGGTGGCTGCGACTGGCAGCACGCCAAGCCCGGCGCCCAGCGGCGGCTCAAGGCCGACGTCCTCACCGAGCAGCTGGCGCGCCTCGCCGGCCTCACGCCCGAGGACGTCTCCTGGGACGGCACCGTCGAACCCGTCCCCGGCGACAAGCTGCCCGCCGGAGAGGTCCCCGCCTGGCGCACCCGCGTCCAGTACGCCGTCGACGCCGACGGGCACGCCGGGTTCCGCCGGCACCGATCCCACGAGGTCGAGCCCGTCGACCACTGCCTCATCGCGGCCGAGGAAATCAGCGAACTGGGCATCGAGCGGCGCACCTGGCCGCAGATCGCCTCCATCGACGCGATCGCCGCCAGCGGCTCCACCGACCGGCAGGTCATCCTCACCCCCGAGCCCGGCGGCCGGCTACCGCTCGTCGAGCTCGACCGGCCCGTCTCCGTCCTGCGGGCCGAGGAACCCCGGGGGCGCAGCGGCAGCCGCGCCGTCCACCGCGTGCACGGCCGACCCTTCGTCCGCGAGCGGGCCGACGGCCGCACCTGGCGCGTCGGCGCGGGCGGCTTCTGGCAGGTCCACACCGCCGCCGCCGACCTCCTGGTGGACGCCGTCATGCGCGGCCTTACCCCCCGCAAGGGCGAGACGGCGCTCGACCTCTACTGCGGCGTCGGCCTCTTCGCGGGCGCCCTGGCCGACCGCATCGGCCCCGAGGGCGCCGTCCTCGGGATCGAGTCCGGCAAGCGCGCCGTCGAGGACGCCCGCCACAACCTCGCCGACTTCGACCGCGTCCGCGTCGAGCACGGCCGCGTCGACCGCGTCCTGCCCGCCACCGGCATCACCGAGGCCGACGTCGTCGTCCTCGACCCGCCGCGCTCCGGCGCGGGCCGCGACACGGTGAAGCTCCTCACCGCCCTGAACCCGCGCCGCATGGCCTACGTCGCCTGCGACCCCGCCGCCCTGGCCCGCGACCTCGGCTACTTCGCCGAGTCCGGCTACCGCGTCCGCTTCCTCCGCGCCTTCGACCTCTTCCCGATGACCCACCACTTCGAGTGCCTCGCCATCCTTGAACCCGCAGCGAAGGGCGCCTGAACCGCGGTCTCGCCGCGTACGCCGCTGCGGTACATGTGCTATTCGTGGTACATGTCTATGAAGCGAACCAACGTCTACGCCGATCCGGAAGATCTCGCGATCATCAAGGAAGCCGCCAAGCGGCGCGGCGTCAGCGAGGCCGAGATCATCCGCCAGGGCATCCATCTCGCGGCCATGGCCAACCGTGTCTGGGACGAGCCTCTCTTCTCCCGCACCTTCCGCGGGCCGGGTCGTACTCCCGGCAAGAGCGAGGTGCGTGACGCTGTCGCCGACGCCGTGGGCCGCGAGACGGAGTCGGGTACCGCCGGGTGATCATCGTCATCGCGGACACCTCCGGGCTCCTCGCGGCGCTCGACTCCGCCCACCCGGAGCACCACGCGTCGAACGAGGCGATCATGTCGGCCGGGCTCCTGGTGATGTCCCCGCTGCTGCTCGCGGAGATCGACCACGTCGCCACGCGCGAGCTCGGCCGTGAAGCGGCGCTCAGCGCGGTCGACGACATCCGGCACTGGATGCGGCGGGGCCGTATCGCTCTGCCGGAGATCACGGAGGATCATCTGGGTGTCGCCCAGTCGGTGCGGTCCCGGTATCGCGACCTTGATCTGGATCTCGCGGACGCGGTGAACGTGGCCCTCGCCGCCGAGTACGACACCGATGCCGTACTCACGCTCGACCGTCGCGACTTTCGAGCGGTGCGCCCACTGGGCCGGTTCAAGGCGTTCCGGGTCCTGCCCGACGACCTTCCGATCTGACGCGGAAGCCGCCCGGCTGTGACCCGATGACCCACCACTTCGGCTGCGTCGCCGTCCAGGAACCCGGCGGCAGCCGTACGTACCCCCGGCCTGTTCCACTGCGCGCGCCGCGCCCGCTCTGCGGTCGACCCGGATCGGGTGGGTGACGTGCGCGTGAACGCCGCATCGACGGCGGCGACGCCCGTACCATCCGAGCCGCGACAGGAACGGGTTGACCGAGGACCGGAGCGCACGACACCCTCCCTGCGCTGGCGCTACTGGCGATCCGTGCGACGGACGTGATGCGTGTGGAAGGTCAGTCCCGCAACGGTGCCTGACTGGACTACGGGACCGTGCTGGACTCCCCCACTGATGTGGTTGTCCACCGTGCGCCAGGTGTCTGCCGTGGCCGCCGAGAGTTCCTGCAAAGAGGTCAACAATGCGCGAAGGGCTTCGTCGCTTCCGGCGTCGGCTTCCGCCAGTCGGCGCAGACGGTCACCGTATCGACGGCTGATCTCGCAGGCGATTCGTTCACGTTCCGTGGCGTCGGTGACGAGGAGCCGGGTCCTCGCGTCCTGCAGGTCCTCGAACGTGTCGGGGGCCGCGCCTGTGCGGTTCAGGTACCGCCCGACGAGTTCCCGGGCATGAGTCCAGGAATCGGTGACCATGAGCGAGACCAGTGTGGTGGCGCCGGACGCTGCTAGTACGGCCAGTTCGCTGTTCACGTGTCTTCTCCTAGACGAAAGGGGCGCCGGAGGCAGGCGCCTCGTCGTCATCAGCTGCCAGGGATGTCGGCGGATCGAAGTGGTGCTGGATCTCTTCGGCGGTCTCGTGGCGGTTCTGCTCCTTGATGAGACCCGCGATCTGTGCCGCGAGCATCGGGCGGCGTACATCTCCGTCAGTGAAACCGACGCTGTCAAGGAAGTCGGAGAGACGCGTGGTGGCCGTTTCCTTCCCCTGAGGAGCTGAGGAAGGCTCCATTCCGCAGAAGTCCGATGCCGTCGGCTCGCCGTTCTGCTGGGAGATCAGATCTCGCAGTCTTTCGGGAATGTCGGCGTCATTGGCTGCCGAGGTGAGCTGAGCCAGCAGGCCCAGGTCGTTCACCGTACGTTCCACGTGTTCGTCGTTCTTGGTGAGCCACCAGACCACGGCGCTGCCGGTGTCCTTGAGGACGTCCTCGCCCAAGTACCGGCGTTTGCTCTGCTCGTACTTGCGCTGGTGCACCCACACCGCTTCGTCCTTGCGTACGTTGGCGAGCTTGTCGAGGCGCTCTTGGTCCTGCTGAGCCAGGACAACCTGGATGTCCTGCGCCATTGCCTGGAGGTGTCCGGTTGACTCGGGTGCCATCGGGCTGAGGGCGCCGGACAGTTCCTGCTCGACGAGTGAGACACGGATGGGTTCTCGTTGCTCGGTGATGGCGCGGGCCCGCTTCAGGATCGCGTCGACGGCGAGGCCCGCCGGGTTGAGCACGGGAGCACACGCGGGAGCGTCGACGAGATACCAGCGCACCGTCGCCGAGAAGACGAAGTCGTAGTCGGGCCACTTGCTGGGTAGGACTACCTGGCTGACGCGATGGTGCGTGCGTTCCGTGGGGGCGGCCGTGAGTTGCTCCTCGAAAGCCACCGGTACTGGTCCGCGGCGCGTCGCGCTGATCCGGAAGACGACCGCGGGGACGACGAGCAGCGTTGCTGCCACCAGTGGCCATGCCCACGCGGGCCACCGCTGCGTCAAACCAACGATGCTCAGTAGGAGACCGCTTAGAACGGTGAGGAAGACGGTTGCGGTTTTCCGCGTGGTTGTCATGGTCGAGTTCCCCTGGGTGAGGTCGTCGGTGTGGCCGGTGCGATGCCTTGAGCCACGCTGATCTTGTGGAGCAGTACACCTGTGGTCTCGGCTGCCCGTGCAGCATCTTCCGGACCGGTGCGCTCGGCGTCGCGGGCGCACGCGTACAGCAGAGCGAAGGTCGTGCCCCGCTTCTCCGTGCACCGCTGCGCCGCGCCGACAAGCAGGTCGAGCAGGAGCCCACCGAGCGGCCCGGTGTCTGCGGCCGCGCAGTGGAGCCAACGTCGTGCTTCGCTCTGCCACTGTGGAGGCGGCAGTTCGGTCAGTACCGCGTGCCAGCAGGCTGTCAGGGAGCGCTGCGCGCTCTGCTCCTCGACCAAGGCGTGCGAGTTGCCGGGACGGAGCGTCAACAGTTCGGGGTCGCTGACCTGGAGGAATATCCCGAGATTGGCGGGTGAGAAGTCGGAATGAGCGAGACGGTTGAGTAGCACGCGGTGCAGTCGGCGGCTGCGCGTCACCAGCTCATACAGCGCCTGCCGGGCACGCGTCGTGCCGCGTTCACGCCGGGCCAGGTGATAGAGCCTGACCAGGGCTTGATCGGGATGGCTGGTCGCGAGGACGTCAGCACAAACGCGCACCAGCACCTGCGCGAGCTCCCCCTTGAGGCGCCGTTTGGCGCACCATTGGTAGATCTGTTCGCGGATGTTCCTGGCGTGCGCCGGGTCTGCCAGCCCTCGGGTGAGCGCATGAACGGCCGCTTCCAGGCGAGGGCGGCTCGTCACACCGGTGCTCCAGGCTTCAACGAGGTTCCCCAGTCGGTCCGCACGTCCGGTCCGCAGATACTCACCGGCCACTCGTTCCACCAGTCCGTCGCGTACAACGGTCACGACGTGTGGGTCGTTCAGCTCCACCACACTCCCGGCCCAGGTACCGAGATGGGGGCGGAGATCCGGCATGTGGTCCCAGAAGTGGGCACGCACGGCCGAGTCGAAGTCCAGCTTCTCGAACCTCACCTGCCCGTTGGGGGCAACCGTGGCCGAGATCTCGAGGAGTCGCTCGGCCAGGTCCCGGTGCTGCAACGGAGAGTCGCCCTCCGGCGGGAGCCCGAGGAGGCTTAGCAGTTGCTGCGTCGCGCGGTGAACGACATCGGCATGTGCCCCGTGCAGCATGGACACTGCGATCAGCAGGGCTCGCTGCGAGGCTTCCCGTATCTTGGAGACGAGCGCGGCGGCTTCCCGCCGGCCGTCGTTTCGAGCCTGCCAGGCCGCCTCGCACCACTGACCGAATCCATCCCCCGGCTGACCGGCCTCGCGTGCTCGGCGCACCAGGTCGGCGAATTCCGCGATCTCCCGCATGGGCCTTTTGGCCGTCAGGAACCCGGTGACGGTTTCGTCCGGACGGAGGTATTGCTCAGGCGGCACACCGTGTAGACGCAGATGCCGCCGGAAGACGCCAATGCCGGGAGGCCGTTCGAGCATCACACGGCAGTACTGCAGCTCCGGGTCGAGAACGCCGTAAGGCGGCATGATCACGACGAGATGAGCCCGCTGCTCGTGCACAGTCCTACGCAGAGCCGGGAGGTCGGCCTGGGCCGCTGCCCAGCGGCTGTCGTCCGCGGCGGACAGGTCGAGCAGCAACTGATCACCGGACCCGACCAGAGCGGGGTCGTGGAGGGAAAGCTCGCCCTCCTCACCAGGCAGGAGTTCGTGGAAGGCACCACTGTCCCGGTGGTGTTCGTGCAGCAGTACGCGGGCCGCTGCTGACCGACCGCTGCCGGGGACACCGTCCAGGATGACGGTGCCGGAGTCTGCAAGTTGGGCACGAGCCTCACCCATACACGGCGGTGCCACCAGCACGTAGCGCAGTCTGCGGAGTTGGTCCTCGGCGATCCGGCGGAAGGCCGGTTTGTCTGAGTCCTGAAGCCCTGCGCCGATGTAGACGGGGCCTGGGCCTGCGACCGTGATGCCCGAGTCCTGGACCCATGTGCAGGTGTGGTTCACCGGCTCTTGTCCTCTTGAGCGTCCCGTTCAGTGAACCGGTGCTGGATGGCGCCGTGGTGGTCACCCTCGAAGTACGTCATCCCGTCGCCGGAGAAGTGACGGTCGCCGGAGACATGACGTGAGTGCGAGTAGATGTTGCCGTTCCCGGTGTGGACGGGACCTTGGGCGCCCTTGATGACCGTGCCGACGTCACCGGTGAAGGCACGGCTCTGTACGGCTGTACCGTGCACGGCCTTGATGGAATTGGTCACGCCGCCCGGCACGGACGCACCCGTTTCGGTCGCGTGCCGGTTGAGGCTGGGAACCAGATCGGCCATCAGTTCACTGATGCGCGCGACACAGGCGTCGGTGTCACCGGATTCGAACGCGATGGACTGGAGATCGGCGAGCCTTCGCAACGTGGGCGGAAGATCGGCCTTGCTCAGTCGACTGGTCTTGCGCCCGTCCAGAACGGGGACAACCGGAACCTCACACGTGAAGGCCTCCTCGATCTCCTTGCGCACCCAGTCCTCCGGATTCTCCAGGCAGGTGCGGAAGCTCATCCAGTCCGGTCCGATGACGGCCAGGAGCACGGAGCTGCGCCGTACCGCGACCAGTAGCCGTTCGGGCCAGCTTTCGCCGGGGATGATGGACTGTGACGCGTGGAACGCGTGTCCCGGGCCGAAGCGGTGCGACAGCCCTTGGCGGAGCAGTGCCGCGGTCTTCTCCCCGTCTCCGGTGCGGTAGTTGATGAAGATCTCGTTCATGACGGTGACTCCTCGAGAGAGGTATTCGGACGTGACAAGGTGCCGAGCCGCGGTGCCAGCCGACGCACCAGTGGGTGGTCCGGGTAGCGAGCCAACACCCGGACAAGTCGTCGGAGATCGGTCGTGACGGTCGCCGAGCGCACAGCCGTCATGCCGTCGAGCAGTGGCTCCGTGAGTTCGCACGCGTGGTCAACCTCGCCGGCGGAGGCATAGGCGAGGGCGCGGCGTACGCCGTATCGCACCTGAGTGCGCACCGCGTCGGGGCCGACCTGTGCGAGCTGCCGATCCAGCTCCTCACCCGCCTCGCGCGGTCGTCCGGGATCGACGAGGCACCAGCCGGTGACCATGCCGACCGGATCGGGCAGATGCATAGAGCCGATGACCGGGTCGTCGGCACCGTCGTTCGGGCGGGTGAGCAGAGCACGGGCCCGGTCCAGGGAACGGAGGCAGGCGCTGCTGTCGCCGGCGAGGGCGTGACCCTGCGCTTCGCGCTGAGCGGCAAGACCGCGGATCCGTGACGGAAGCACGCCACTCTGCGCTCGACGGGCCAGCGCGATTGTCTGCTCGGCGTCTTCCCGGTACAGCGTGACTAACGCCCTGCGGACCAGCGCATAGCCGGCCAGTGCTTGATCACCGCCGGCGGCGGCCAGGTCGACTGCACGCTGCGTCCACCACAGCGCCGCACGCTCGTTCCCGGTCTCCTGCACCAGCCAGCCCACGTACTCGGCGTACCGGGAACCGAGCGCCAGCAGGCGACGCCTGGTGCCGCTGTCGCTCTGAGCCGACAGCTCTCGCAGCGTGTGTGTCTGCGTGATCAGAACGGGCAGGAGCAGGCCGGGTTCCACGGCCTGGCCGAGCCTGCGGTAGTGCGTGAAGAGTGAGCGTGAGGCTTCCAGCATGCCCGCGCCGGCGGCCGGAGAAGCCGGATTCGATCCGTCGGACCTCCAGGTCATCAGCGATGCGACACCGGCATTCACCACATCACGTCGGCCCACGGGCCCGAACGAGCTCGGGCCGTACGGTGACAGCTGCATCATCCAGTTCTCCTCCTCGACCCGGCCTGGCGCCGATACGACAGGTGAATCGACAGCGGTTGGGGTGCTCAGGGCGATCAGCCCCCCGTCGGCACCGAGCGTGGCGTCACATAGCCGTGCGAGATCACGGCTGGGTGCTTTGATGCCCCGCTCGACCTTGCTGAGCTGCGCCTTGCTGTAGTGCACGAGACCGGACAGGCCCGTAAGGCTCAGCCCGGCCTCTAGACGTCGCTTCCTCAGTTCCTCGCCGAACGATGTGGACGGATGTGGCACGGGACCCTCCCGAACCCGGTCGTCCGGGCTGAGGCGGTACTGCACGGAAGAGTGCTGCACCAACTCCCGGACTGACAAGGCGATCGAAGCTGTTTCCCGTTTCCATCTCCGGTGACAGAGCGCTGCAAGCCTCGTCGGTAAAACTCGACTACGCTGCCCATTCGGCGTGGGTCTCTGCCATGCACTGGGCGCACCGACGCGACTCCATCGGTATGAGGCTCCGTACCGGTGGAAGCGTCGCGTTCTACGGGGAGGCACGACGTGCCAGAGTTCCGGTGCCGAACCGACCTCGATCTGTGACGCTCATTTGACGCTTCGTGTGCCCGACGGCCTTTGACTAAGTTGAGTAATCCGCTCTGCTGGCTTCTTGACGCCTGCGTCCAGGTGGAACACATTTTTATGCCCACTTCACGGAGCGCGCCGTGCCCGCTCTGGGGTCGGCTCGGATCGGGTGGGTGACGTGCTCGTGAACGGTGCATCGGCGACGGAGACGCCCGGCCGGCCAACCTGTACGGTGGGAAACAGTTGCTGCGTTGCAGTGACGGCGACAGGCAGGAGGCTGGGAGCCGCCGGGACTCCCGAAGCAATGGATTCTCCCTCTCCCCCCTCGCGTGACATCGTCCGGAATCTGGTCAGCGACCTGGACCGGACGCCCTACGCCGTGCTGAGACTCGGTCCGGACGGCGCCCCCGTCGGTCTCAACACCCGGGCAGCGCGCCTGCTCGCCGTGGACACCGGGCCGGTCACGGTGCCCGGGTGGCTCGCCGAGGCGCACCGTGGTCTGAGTTCCGCCGACGGGGAGGGTGACGGTTACGCGGGGCCGGTCGGCGACCGTCGGCTTGAAGCGCGCCCCATGCCGGAACGCGACGGCACCGTGGTGTGGTGGCTCCTGGACGTCACCGACCGGGTGCGGGCCGATCGCGAGCTTCAGCAGGAGCGGGAGCGCGCCACGGTGCTCGCGGAGGTCTCCACCGCCCTGCTGTCCGCTCTGAACGTGGACCGCTGTCTGGAGTTGATAGCACGCACCGCGGCCGACCATCTGGCCGAGGCCGTCGTGGTCATCGCCTCGGCCAAGGGCCGCCGGTACCCTCTCGCGCTGGCCCGGCGGGGCGGCCCGGTCACGTTCGACCAGCAGGCGCTCGACCCCGCTCGACTGCCCGGCCTGACGGAGGCCCTCGCGGGCTTCCCACCCGCCACCGCGCGCTGGATCGTCCCGGGCGATCTACCGGACTGGGCCCTGCCGGCCGGACCGCACACGCCCGTGCGGTCCGTCAGTGTCGTCCCACTGCCCGGACACGGCGAGTCCTCCGGGGCGCTGGTCCTGCTGCGTAGCGCCGCTCGGGCGGCGTTCGACCCCGCTGAGGAGGTCTTCGTCCGTTCCTTCGCCGTGCGGGCGGGGGCGGCACTGTCCTCCGCCCGCACCTTCGCCGAGCAGGCGGAGATCTCCTCCGTGCTCACGCGTGATCTGCTGCCACCGACCCTCGGTCCCCTCGACGGGGTCGAGTACGCCGGTGCCTACCGGGCGGCACAGGACGCCGATCAGGTCGGCGGTGACTTCTACGACGTCCACCCGCGCGCCGGCGACGGGGACGAGACACTCGTGGTCCTGGGCGACGTGGCCGGCAAGGGCTTGGAGGCCGCCGTGCTCACCGGACGCATTCGCAGCACGCTGCTGGCGCTGCTGCCCTTCACCGGGGACCACGGACGGGTTCTGGACCTGCTCAACCAGTCGGTGCTCCTCTCCCGGCACCACCGCTTCGCCACCCTGGTTCTCGCCTCCGTGCGCCGCGGCCCGGAGGGTGTGACCCTGCGGATGACCAGCGCCGGGCACCCGCCGCCGCTGGTCGTCAGGCTGAACGGCTCGGTGGAGGAGGTGCCGACCCAGGGGACGGCGGTCGGCGTGGTGGACGAGGTGTCCTCGCGCACGGTCGAGGCGGTGCTCGCACCCGGTGAAGCCTGCCTGCTGTACACGGACGGCGTCACCGAGGCACGCGGCGGCCCCTTCGGAGACGAGTTCTTCGGCGAGGCACGCCTGGCCAAGGTCCTCGTCGAGTGTGGAGGCATGCTGCCCCACGCCGTGGTGGAGCGCGTTCAGATGGTCGTCGGCGAGTGGGTCGGCGGAGGTCGGCACGACGACATCGCCATCGTCGCCGTCGGAGCGCCCCGCGCCCACGGCGAACCGACCGCACCGTCCGGGGACGGACCGTGAGCGGGTCGGCGCTCGACGGGCTGCGTGACGGCCTGTGGCACGCGGTGGCCGACGGTGACGGGGCCACGGCCCTGGAGTTGGTCCGGCAGGCCCGAGGGTCGGTCGCTGACGCCGAGACGCTGCTGCTGGCCGTCGTGGCCGACATCCAGGGGCGGATCGGCGAGGCCTGGGCCGAGGACCGGCTGTCCGTGGCGCGGGAGCACGCCGCGACCGCGATCAACGACCGGATCGTCACCCTGCTCAGCATGCCCGACGCGGGCGTGGCGCCTCCACCGCCACGCGGTCGGGTGGTGGTGGCCTGTGTGGAGGGCGAGTGGCACGCCCTGCCGGCCCGACTGGTCACCGGAGTGCTGCGGCTGCGCGGCTGGCGTGTGGACTTCCTCGGCGCCCAGACCTCCACCCGACACCTCATCAACCACCTGCACCGGACCACCGCCGACACCGTGCTGCTCTCCTCCTCGCTCCCCACGCGGTTGCCGGCGGCGCACGCCGCGATCAGCGCCTGCCATGCCGTCGGAACCCCCGTGCTGGCCGGTGGCGCCGCCTTCGGCCCGGACGGCCGCTATGCCGGGCGGCTCGGTGCGGACGCCTGGGCGCCCGGTGCCCGGGAAGCCGCCGACGTCCTCGCGGCCGGCGTGGAGACCCCCTCGTCCACCGCGACCCGGCACCCCGTGGACGATCTGCCGCACCTGGCCGACCAGGAGTACACCCTCGTCGTCCGGGCGCGGCCCCGGCTGATCAAACAGACCCTCGCCGACCTGTCCGACCGACTTCCCGCCGTACGTCGCTACGACGACGAGCAGCGTGAACGCACCGCCGAGACCCTGGCGCACATCGTCGACTTCCTGGCGACGGGCCTCTACGTCGACGACTCCGACGTCTTCACCCGCTTCCTGGCTTGGTCGGCGGATATCCTCACGGCCCGCCGCGTCCCCGCGCTCTCGCTTGTGCCGGTCCTGGACTCGCTCGGGGAGCAACTGCACGAGTTCCCACGAGCCCGACGTCTGTTGGGCGACGGAGCCGATGTGCTCAGCAACCACCCCGGTGCCTGACGGCTTCGCGGCCGTCGCCCACCCCCGGATGCCGGGGAGGAGTGGCCTCTCCCGCACGACGCGGCCATCCCCCCGACCGGCCGTGGACGCGGTCGGGGGTTGAGGAACATCCGTGTCAGATCGTGCGCTTAGCCGGCGTCGGCCCTGGTGGACCGCTGACGGAGGGGCGACGGCCGGGCCCGCCTACAGTCTTGTTGGCAAGGAAGGCTGTTGATGAGGGGTGCGTAGCCCTCGGCGGTGGCGTAGCGGGGTGCGACAATCCGTCCGTGTCCGAGGAGCTCGCGCGTTGGTACAGGGGTCGCCTGGTAGGCGGTGCTTTCAGGCCGTTCGACCCAGACGAGTGTGCCGAGCTGGAACGGGAGATCGGGCTGCCCCTGCCATCCGCGTACCGCTTGTTCCTGGAAGCCGCCGGCGGGGACAAGCTGGACTACTCGGTCCGCCTCCCCGGCTGTGAACCAGAGCCGATCCAGGGCTTCGACGACCTCTACCAGTTGGGCCGTGACGCCACGGGCGAGTACGGCTGGGGAACTCTCCTGGGCGAGTATCGGCGCAGTCGCGACGGGTGGCTCGCCGAGAACGTGCCCCTGGCCGGCCTGCTGCCCATCGCCCGCAACGGTGGAGGCGACACCCTCTTCCTGGACCTGAACCCGGCCACGCATGGTCAACTGCACGCGCTCGTCCATGCCATCGCCTGGCCGGGGTATCTGGGCAACCATGTCTTCACAAAGGTCGCCGACAACTTCGACGCCTATCTCGACAGCCTGTTCGTCGACACCGACATCGCAGAGGACGCCTGGGCCGATGTCGCCGGCGACGACCCCTCGAATCCTTGGCGGAGGACCGTCGAGGAGTGGCTGGACAAGGAACTGCCAGGGTGGCGTGCTGAAGCCTGGGCGGCGGCTCGCTGACCTTGGGGACTCCGGCCAATCCTGCACGTCGCCCCGACATTGGAGATCGTCCCAGACATGGCCTCCAACGCCGTCTCACCGGGTGACGGGAAGGCTGACAACGTGCGCCGGTACTTCAGCACTCCCCGGAGACGACTGCTGAGCTGACCAGTCCCCTCGCGCCGGGCGACGCCCGCCGCTGACCCCGTACGCGTTGTTGTACCGGGTCGCCCCGGTACAACCTGTTCATTGCCGCGGCCTGTCCGTCCTGCGGCCCCTGCACCTTTTCTTCCTTCTGGAGCCGCACACCATGAGCACGCTTCCGGCACAGCCATCGGTGCCGTCTTGGCCGCACTGCGCGCACGGCGCTGACCCGGCCACCGATCCCGTCGGCTGCCGCGGCGTCCACGTCCCCGGCCGCACGGTCTGCCTCGCCCATCTCCAGCTCCGCCTGCGTGCCCAGCATGTTCACCACGTTGGGACTGCGCATCGCGTAGGCACGCTCTTCCCCGGGAAGCCGGATGAGCAGCCCCAGGTTGACCATCTCATCGAGGTAGATGGTCAACTGGCGCTCGGAATGGAGCGGGAAGTCTTACCAGAGGACGCCGACAATGCGCAGTCGTGAGCACACAATCCGTGCGCCCCCTTGGAACGTGTCACGCCCCTGAGCGTTCCGGGCATCCTCAACTACGCTGACGGGCATCGCGCGACGCGCGTGCGGGTCCGCGTGGCCTGCCCGTGAGGGGGATTCTGGACCCGTCGCCGTACGGCTCTGCCGAAAGGGCGGGGGCGAGCGCGAATGCCGGGGAGACGTAGTGAACCCGAACGAAGGCGCCCAAGTCGACGAGCGGCCTCGTGTTCGGCGGCGGACGGCTGTGAGCCGGGCTCTGCCGGAGGCGCTGGTGGTGTTGCGGGGGGTGTGGGGGGTGGTGGCGGTCCTCGCGGCGGTGGTGGTCGGTGTGCTGGGGATGCGGTACGCCGGTACGGGGGAGGCCAGCGGGGTGGACGCGGCGGTCTGGGCGGCGGTGCACGAGCCGGGCCCCCCGTGGCGGGGTGTCGCGCTGGCCACGGACTTCCTGGGGGAGCCGGTGGGAGCGGCGGCGCTCGTCGTGGTCACCGTGGCGGGCTGCCTGCTGCTGCGGGCTCCGCGCGCGGCGGTGCTCGCGGTCGTCGGCGCCGGCCTGAGCGTCGGGGCGACGAAGCTGCTCAAGCCGGTGGTCGGGCGGACCATTCACGACGGGCACCTGGCCTTCCCGAGCGGGCACACCGCCTTCCTGACCGCCCTCGCCCTCGTGGTGGCGCTGCTCGCGACCGGCCGGCTCGGTCTGGGCCGGGCGGCCGGAACCGCGCTCGTGTTCGGGGCGGCGCTGGCCGCCGGGGCCGCCATGGGCTGGGCGCAGGTGGCGCTGGGGGCGCACTACCCGACGGACGCGCTCGGCGGCTGGTGCGTAGCGCTGGCGGTGGTCCCGGCGGCCGCGTGGCTGGTCGACCGGGTGGCCGACGCCCCGCGCAGGGCGTCTCGGTGACGGGCGGTCAGGCGCGGCGGCGGAACACCGGCCGCACCGGGCGTCCGCCCAGCCAGGGGGTGGGGTCCCCACCGTCGAGGGCCTTGCGGTACACCGCGCACGCCTGGGCCACCACGTCGACGGTGTGCTCGATGTCGGCGTCGGTGAGGGCGCTGCTCACGACGAACGACGGGGCCAGCACCCCGCCCGCGAGGAGCCGCCGCAGGAACAGGGTGCGGTACTCCTGGGACGGCCGCCCGTGCTCGTCGAGGGTGGCGAAGACCAGGTTGCTGGCCCGGCCCCGGACGAGGAGGTGGTCGCCGACGCCCATGGCCGCCGCCGCGTCGCGGACCCCGGCGGCGAGCCGGTCGCCGAGGGCGTGCAGCCGCGCGGTGACGCCCTCGTCGACGTAGGTGGTCAGCACGGCCATCGCGGCCGCCAGGGCGTGCGTCTCGGCGCCGTGGGTGGTGGACAGCAGGAACACCCGGTCGCCGGAGTGGCGCAGTCCGCCGAGCTCCATCAGCGCGCGGCGTCCGGCGAGTGCGGAGACGGCGAACCCGTTGCCGAGCGCCTTGCCGAACGTGGAGAGGTCGGGGACGACCCCGTACAGGCCCTGGGCACCGGCCTCCGACCAGCGCAGGCCGGTGATCATCTCGTCGAAGACCAGCACGCAGCCGTGCCGGTCGGCCAGCGCGCGCAGTCCGGCGAGGTATCCGGGCGGGGGCTCGGTGTGGGTGGCGGGCTCCAGGATCAGGCAGGCCACCTCGCCCCGGTGCCGGGTGAGCAGCTCCTCCGTCGCGCTCAGGTCCCCGTAGGGGAAGGTCACGGTGAGCTCGTCGGTCGCCGCCGGAACGCCGGCGGACATCGGCGTGGTGCCGATGAACCAGTCGTCGACGGAGAAGAACGGATGGTCGGCGCAGAGGGCCACCCGGGGACGTCCGGTGGCGGCGCGGGCGAGCCGTACGGCGGCGGTGGTGGCGTCGGAGCCGTTCTTGGCGAACTTCACCATCTCGGCCGTGGGCACCGTGGCCAGGAAGCGTTCGGCGGCCTCGAGTTCCACGATGGACGGCCGGACGAAGTTGCTGCCGCGGTCGAGTTCGCGCCGTACCGCCTCGATCACCCGGGGGTGGGCGTGGCCGAGGCTGACGGAGCGCAGCCCGGCGCCGTACTCGACGTAGCGGTTGCCGTCGACGTCCCACACGTGGGCCCCGTCGCCGTGGCTGATGACGGGGGCCAGGTGTTCGGGGTACTGGTCGTCGCCCTTGGCGTAGGTGTGCGCGCCTCCGGGGATCAGGGCGTGCAGCCGCTCGTTCGCGGTCCGCGACCGGGGGAGGGACGGCTCCTCGGCGGGCACGCCGGGCACGGTGGACACGGTGGGTTCGGTGGCGTCGTTGTGCATGGCGGCCTCTCAACTCCCCTGCGGTCGCAGGGCCTCGGCGAGCGGTGGCGCCTCGCGGTCCCGGCGGGACATGGCGGTGACGGGGAGCGGCCAGGGGATGGCGAGCTCCGGGTCGTCGAAGGCGATCGTCACGTCCTCGGCCGGGTCGTGCGGGCGGTCGATGCGGTAGGAGACGTCGGCCGTCCCGGTGAGGGCCTGGAAGCCGTGCGCGCATCCGGCCGGGACGTACAGGGTCGCCTGCGTCTGGTCGGACAGCTCGAAGAAGGCCCGGTTGCGGTAGGTCGGCGAGTTCGGTCGCAGGTCCACGACGACGTCGAAGACCCTCCCGTACGAGCACCGCACCAGCTTCGCCTCGCCCGCGCCGGAGCGCAGGTGGAGGCCGCGCAGCACGCCGCGGACCGAGCGGGACAGGCTGTCCTGGACGAAGGCGTCCGGGTCGAGGCCCACGGAGCGGACCACGTCGGCGTCGAAGGTGCGGCAGAAGAAGCCGCGTTCGTCGGCGTGCGGGGTCGGCTCGAACAGGTGGGCCCCGGCGATGGCCGGGACCTCGGTCGCTGTCATTCCGGGCGCGTTCATCGGGTCTCCCGCAGGGCTCGGGCGTGGTCGGTCGTCGGAAAGAGGGTGGTGCCGAGGACGGTGAACTGGTGCTCCAGCTGTCGGACGGCGGTTCGGTTGCGCTCGGTGAGGGTCCGCCGCACATCCGCCGATGCCGCCTCCAGCGCCCGGAACTGCCCGAGCAGCCGGTCGGCGTCGACCGCGCGGGCCGGGTGGCAGTACGCGTCCAGGCCCATCCGGGCCATGAGCGCGTCACTCTTGGCCGCGTAGCTGAGGGCGAGCGTGGGGGTGCCGACCTTCAGTGCGCAGACCAGGTTGTGGTAGCGGGTCGCCACGACGACATCGGCGGCTGCGGTCTCCCGCATCAGGTCGGCCAGCGAGTCCGCTTCGGCCGCCGTCACCAGGGGGGAGTCCACCGCGCCGAGGATCGCCGCGACCACGGCCGCGTCGGCTCCGTCCCCGGTGAGCAGCCGGACCGGCCTGCCCTCCGCGACCAGGGCGCGCACGAAGCGGGTGGCCCCGTCCACGTAGCGGCGGTGGATCTCCTCGGCCCGGTCGCGCTCGTCGTCGCTGCCGTGGAAGTCCATGACGCCCAGGCAGACCGTGCCCGGCCGCCTCGGGGACGCGCCCGGGGGCGGCGTCGGCAGGGCGAAGGCGAGGTCCGGGTAGACCTCGTCGCGCGCGGTGTCCACGCCCATCGCCCGCAGGGCGTGGCGGGACTGCGGGTCCCGGTAGGACCGGTAGGCGGCCAGCCGGGCCGACCAGCGGATCAGGGTGCGGGTCGCCGGGCTGCCGATCGGTCCCGCTCCGACGCTCACCAGGGCGACGCGGGTACCGAACAACCGGCCGCTCGCGCAGAGCAGGAACAGCGCGTACGGGAAGCCCCACGGCCGCAGCGGCAGCGTGGCCTCCAGGACGCCCATCCCCGGCACGATCACCACGTCGTGCCGACGGACCCACGCGGCGGTGCGGACGGCGTCGACGAGTTTGCCCAGACCCTTCGCCGCGATCGCCGTGGCACGTGACGCGGTCCGGTACTCGCCGCGGTACCAGTGCAGCCGGGTCGCGCGGATCCCGTACCGGGCCGCGACGGTCTCGGGCCCGCCGCACAGGGCGTCCACGACCGCCTCCGGGTGCCGTTCCCCGAGGTGGCCGAGGACGGCCTCCAGCGACCCGTCGTTGCCGAGGTTGCCGGAGCCGAGCAGCCCGAACACCCCGACGCGTACCGGGGACGTGCGGGCGCGCGTCATGAGCGTCCCTCCCGGCCCGCCACGAGGGCGTCGACGGAGACGTCGAGCCGCTCCGGGTCGACCGGGGCGCGGTCCTCGACCCGTTCACCGGCGCCCGGCCGGGCCCGGCTGGTCAGCCAGGCGGCCAGGTGGCGGTAGCAGGCGCGCCGGTCCGCCGGGGACAGCGGCGCCCGCCGCACCGCCGCGACGAAGCCCCAGACGTACTCGGCGAGCAGCCGGGGCGTCGGGTGCAGCGGGCCCGCCCGGCGCGGGTCGAGGTTGACGCACCGGGCGCGCTTGCCCGGGTTGGCCCGCTCGGCGCGGGTGGGGTGGTCGCGGCGGAAGTACAGCAGCTCCGGCACCTGGTGGAAGGGCCCGTGCAGCGTGAGCTCGGCGACGAACGTGCGGTCCGCGTGGTGGTAGCTGTCGTGCGGCTTCACCCGGCGCAGGACGTCGGCCCGCATCACTCCGTAGAAGTCGTCGCCGCCGGGCTCGAACAGCAGGCTGCGGAAGCGCTCCGGCGCGTGCGGGGAGTCGGTGGCGAGGCCGTAGGCGTAGGGGACCTTCACCCGGCCGTCGCCGTCGATGACGGCCTGTCCGCTGTGCGCGAGGATCATCTCCGGCCGCTCGTCCAGCGCCTGGACGCACCGCTCCAGCAGGGTCCTGGCGTACAGGTCGTCGTGCGAGGCCCACTTGAACAGCTCGCCCCGGCACCGGGTGAAGACGTGGGTGTGGTTCGGCGCGGCACCGATGTTCCGGGGCAGCCGCAGGTAGCGCACGCGCGGGTCCCGTGCGGCGTACCGGCGGCAGATGTCCGCGGTCCCGTCGGTCGAGGCGTTGTCGGAGATGACGAGCTCGAAGTCCTCGTAGGTCTGGCCGAGCAGCGCGTCGAGCGATTCGGCGAGGTACTCCTCGCCGTTGTAGACGGGCAGGCCGATGCTCAGCCGGGGCTGGGCGGTCATGGTGTCCTCACTTCGCGAAGGTGGTTCGGGTGGTGCTCGCGCAGGGCGGACCGCAGGTGCAGCCACCACACGGCCGAGCCGCAGACGGTCGCGGCGGCGACGCCCCAGGCGGAGCCGACCGTGCCGGCCACGGCCGCTCCGCCGAGGCCGCCGCCGACGTAGCAGGCGGAGGCGAACAGTTGGCAGCGCAGGCTGCGCCGGGCCGCGCCGAGCGCGCGCAGCCCGGCCGCCGCGCCGGTTCCGAGCCCGGCGCCCGCGACGCCGAGCGTGGCCGGGACGATGAGCTCCGACGCGGCGTGCCAGACGCCGCCGAGCACGAGCTCGCCGAACCGGTCCGGCACCAGCAGCAGCGCCGCGCCCCACAGCAGTGCGGCGGCGGCCTGGGCGCCGCCCAGCGCCAGGCAGAAGGGGCCCAGCCGGTGCGGGGCCCGCCGCAGCACCCGGGCCGCCTCCGCGACGGTGACCAGGGAGAGCCCCATCAGCACGGCCAGGAAGGGGCCGAGGAGCAGCTCGGCGCCCCGGATCACCCCCACCGCGTCCACCCCGACGATCGCCCCGAGGCCGTAGGCCCGCAGCTGACTCGCGCCGCTGACGCTGGTGTTCTCGACGAGGTACCGGTAGCCGAGGTCGCGGTGTTCGGTGACCCAGGCGCGCACGGTGGTCAGGGCGGGCCGGAGCCCGGTCTGGAAGCAGCCGTAGACGGCGGCTACCGCGGCCGAGGCACCCCAGGCGAGGACGAAGGCGGCGACGGTCCCCACGCGGGCGGCGACGACCATGGCCGGGATCAGCACGACGCCCCACACGACGTCGTTGACGAACGCCTTCCGCCCGGTGCCGGCCGCGAAGAACGCGTACCGCCAGGCGTCCTGGAGCAACAGCCCCGGCAGCATGACGCCGAGGCAGGCGAACGCCGACCCCAGGGTGCCGCCCAGGCCCAGCCCGGCCACCAGGCACAGCGCGCCGATGACCGCCCCCACGCCGAGCGCGGTCCCCGAGGACCGGGCCACCGCCCCGCGCCAGGACGCCGTGGGCACGCCGCTGAAGCGCACCACGAGCGGGTCGGTGGCCAGGCCGCGCGAGACGCTGAGGACGACCCCGTACGTCACCCAGGCCAGGCTGAACACGCCGAAGGCGGCCAGCCCGAGCGAGCGGGCCACGAAGATCCCCACCGCGAAGTTGGTCATGCTGGAGGCCGCCTGGTCGGCCAGGCCCCAGGACAGCCGCCCGACGAGGGCCCGTCGGGCGGTCCGCCGGGCGCGTCCGGCCGGGCCCGCCGTCGCCGGCTCCGTCCCCTTCCCGGTGGTCATCGGCGTCACTCCTTGATCAGTCCGGCGCCGCACAGGGCGTCGGCCGCGGCGGCGACGGTGTCGAACGGCAGCCCGGAGCGTTCGGCGATGTCCAGCAGCCCGTGCTCGCCGTCCGAGAGGTTGAGCACCCACAGCAGGGCCAGCTGCGCCTGCTTGGCGTCGCTGCGGCCGCCCAGGGCGTCGTACAACCCCCGGCGGCCCAGCTGCGGTTCGCCGTAGGGGCTGAGGTTGACGTAGCGCCGGTCGCGGTCCAGCACGGAGAACGCCTCTCGGCAGACCGCGAGCGTGTCCGCCATCGCCTCGGGGGTGACGAAGTCCAGGTCGTCCGCCGAGGTGTGGTACTCGGGGTACCCCGCGTACGGGGTCCGGCTGAGCGAGCCGACGCCGAGGTCGAAGCCGGGCGAGCAGAACTGCCGCTCGTCGTAGCCGTAGGGAGTGAACTCGGCGATGTGGTGCGGACGCTCGGAGGCGCCCAGCACGTGCCGCATGACCCGGTCGATCCCGGCGTCGCCGCGCCGGCTCCGCTTGTACGTCAGCCGCCCCCGGTCGCCCGCACAGGCCAGCACCAGCCCGTGCCGGACGTCTCCCCGGTGCACCCGCTCCGCGTTGCGGGCCAGCCAGGTGATCGCCCCGATGGTGCCGGGCGCGAACAGGAACCGGTAGGTGTAGTAGGGCGTTTGACGCGCCAGTTCCCGGGCGAGGAACGTCGCCACCGCGATGCCGGCCAGGTTGTCGTTGGCCAGCGACGGGTGGCAGACGTGGGCGGAGACGATCACCTCGTCGGCGACCTGCCCGGGCACGACGTGCTCGGCGTAGGTGAGGTGGCCGTCGGCGAGGGTGGAGTCGATCCGCACCTCGTAGGGGCCCTCCGGCAGCGCGTCCAGCGTCTCCTGGGCCAGGCAGAAGCCCCAGTCGGGGCGGTAGTAGCTGGTGCGGTAGGGCACCCAGGACGGGTGCTCCGGCAGGGTGTGCAGGTGAGGGCGCAGCTCGGACAGCGGCATCGTCGCCGAGACGGGCACGCTGTAGCCGAGGACGTGCAGGCTGGACGCGGCGAAGTCGACGACGCGCCGCCCGCCCGCGTCCGCGATGTACGCGTCCCGGATGTTCCACTCCTGCGGCACCGTCCAGTCGAGCACCCGCGTGCCGGTGGGCACCTCCTGCACCTCCAGCGGCAGGTACGCGCCGACGATGTCCAGGGTGGCGCGCACCCCGTCGCCGGTGATGCTCCGGCACAGCGGGTACAACCGCTCCACCAGCGCGTACATCTCCTCGCCCGGGCTCACCGGCGCCACCGCAGCGTGTCGTCGACGGAGCCGGCCTCGGACGCCGCGCGCAGCACGGCGAGCCGGGTGAAGCGCCGCTCGAAGCCCTCCCGGGTCAGCCCGTGCTCCCGGTAGGCGTCGGCGAGTTCGAGTGCGCCGCGCTTCACCGTCCAGGCGCAGTCGAAGCCGGGCAGCGCGGCGCGGAACCGGGAGAAGTCCACCCGGTAGGAGCGCGGATCGGCGCCCGTCTCCCCGGTGATCACCACCCGCGAGCCGGGCACCGCCTCGGCGACCTGTTCGGCGATCTCGGCGACCGTCACGTTGTTCGTCTCGCTGCCGATGTTGAACGCCCGGTCGTGCACCGCCTCGCGCGGCGCGACCAGCGCGGCGGCGAAGGCCCGCGCGATGTCCGCCGCGTGCACCAGCGGACGCCAGGGGGTGCCGTCGGAGAGCACCCGCACCTCGCCGGAGAGCAGGGCGTGGCCCACCAGGTTGTTCAGGACGATGTCGGCGCGCAGCCGGGGGGAGTGGCCGAAGGCGGTGGCGTTGCGCAGGTACACCGGGCTGAAGTCGCCGTCGGCGAGCGCGTGGAGGTCGTCCTCCACCCGCACCTTGGACTCCGCGTACGGCGTCACGGGGCGCAGCGGGGCGTCCTCGGTCACCAGGTCGTCCCCGCCGGTGGCGCCGTAGACGGAGCAGGTCGAGGCGTACAGGAAGCGCCGCACCCCGGCCTCGCGGGCCAGCCGGGCCAGCCGGACGGACGCGTGGTGGTTGATGGCGTAGGTCAGCTCGGGCGCCAGCGCGCCCAGCGGGTCGTTGGACAGGGCGGCCAGGTGGATCACCGCGTCCACCCCGGCGAGGTGCTCGGCCGTGACGTCGCGCAGGTCCACCCGGGAACCCGGCGGGTCGGCGGGCGGCGGGCCCAGCACGCAGTCGGCGAACAGGCCGGCGTCCAGCCCGACGACCTCGTGCCCGGCGTCCGCGAGGACGGGCGCCATCACGGTGCCCAGGTAGCCCTGGTGCCCGGTCAGCAGTACACGCACGGTCATTCCCCCAGATCGAGAGTGAGTTTGGTGACGGCGAACGCCTCGGCGTAGCGCGCGTGGCATTCGATGCCGCGGATCCGGGCCAGCCCGAGGAAGGCCTCCCGGTCGAACCAGGGCCGGTGCCCCTGGGAGGGGTAGTGCTCCTGGAGGAGGCGCACCTTCCGGTCGGCGACCTCCGGTGCCAGCGGCTGGTAGGCCACCGGACGCCCCAGATCGCCGTCCCACTTGACGATCTCGTAGCCCAGGACGAGGTGGTCGCGGAACACGGTGGGCATCAGCCGGGCCAGGCCCCGGTGGTCCTGGTGCGCGTCCTCGGTGCGCGGGGCCAGCACGAGGTCCGGCCGCGTCCGCGCGCCCAGTTCCTCGACGGCGGCCTTGGCCTCGTCCCAGTACGCGGGCAGCCGGCCGTCCGGCAGTTTGAGCACGGTCAGCCGCAGGTCGGCGTCCGGGCAGAAGGCTTCGAGCGCGGCCCGCTCCTCCCGCTCGCGCTCGCCGCCCCCGCCGGAGAGCACCAGGGCGTCGACGCGCAGACCCGGCCGTGCGCGGCACAGCGTCAGCAGGGTGCCGCCCGCGCCGATGGCGATGTCGTCACAGTGCGCGCCGACCGCGACGACGCGCTCCACACGCCCGGCCCCGAGCCGGATCACCGCCGCGCTCCCGGGCCGGGCCCGCCGCCGGACGCGACCGCGCGGTCCCGTTCCCACAGGGCCCACGGGCGGTGGCCCCGGGCGTAGGCGTCGTCGAGCGCGGCCCGCTCCTTCACCGTGTCCGTCGGCTTCCAGAAGCCCCGGTGCTGGTACGCCACCAGCCGTCCGCGCTTGGCCAGCTGGGCGCAGCCGTCGGCCACCAGGTCACCGTTCTCGGGGATGTGGTCGAAGACCTCCTGGCGCAGCACGAAGTAGCCGCCGTTCTCCCACAGCGGCAGTTCGCTCACCGGGGTGATGCCCCCCACCAGGCCGTCGTCGCCCAGGTCCACGCAGTGGAAGGAGGACTGCGGCGGCACGACCATCATCGAGGCGCCGGCGTCGCGCCGGGCGAACCGGTCGATCATCTCCGGCAGCGGGGCGTCGGTGAGCACGTCCGCGTAGTTGGCGAGGAACATCTCGTCCCCGCCCAGGTGGTGCCGCACGCGGCGCAGCCGCTCCCCGATCGGCGACTCGATGCCGGTCTGCACGAAGGTGATCGTCCAGGAGGAGATGTCGGCGGACAGCAGCTCGGGCCGTCCGTCGCGCAGGACGAAGTCGTTGGACGTCGTCTCCTCGTAGTGGAGGAAGAAGTCCTTGATGTGGTGGGCCCCGTAGCCCAGGCAGAGGATGAACTCCGTGTGGCCGAAGTGCGCGTAGTAGCGCATGACGTGCCAGATCAGCGGCCGTGGGCCGACCATCGCCATCGGTTTGGGGACGTCGTCGGCGGCTCCGTTGCGCATCCGCATCCCGTAGCCGCCGCAGAACAGTACGACCTTCATGGCTTGACCTCGACAATGCTCAGTTCCGGAATGGGAAAGACCAGCCGACCGCCCCAGGCGTGCACGAAGGACAGCTGCTCGGTCAGCTCGGCGCGCAGGTTCCACGGGAGGACGAGGACGTAGTCCGGCCGGTCCTCGGCGATCCGCTCGGGCGGCAGGACGGGGATGCGGGTGCCCGGGGTGAACCTGCCGTGCTTGTAGGGGTTGCGGTCGACCGTGTACGGCAGCAGGTCGGGTCGCACACCGCAGTGGTTGAGCAGGGTGTTGCCCTTGCCCGGGGCGCCGTAGCCGACGACCGTCTCGCCACGTTCGGCCGCCTCGACGAGGAACCGCAGCAGGTCCCGGCGCACCTTCGCGACCCGGGCGGAGAACTGGGTGTACCCGGACAGCTCCCGCAGCCCGGCGGCCTTCTCCCGGTCCAGGACGTCGGCCACCCGGCGGCTCGGCTCTCCGGCCACCTCGGCGGGCCGGGCCCACAGCCGGATCGAGCCGCCGTGCGTGGGCAGCAGCTCGACGTCCACGAGCGTGAGGCCGCCGCTGGCCAGTGCCCGGGCCGCCGAGGCGACGGTGTAGTACTGGAAGTGCTCGTGGTAGATCGTGTCGTACTGGTTCTCCTCGATCAGCGTCAGCAGGTGCTGCACCTCGACGGAGACCCAGCCGTCGTCGGCGACCAGGGCCCGCAGGCCCCGGGTGAACCCGACGACGTCGGGGATGTGCGCGTACACGTTGTTGGCCACGACGAGGTCCGCCGGGCCGTGCTCGGCGCGGACCCGGGCCCCGGTGTCGGGGTCCAGGAACTCCGTGACCGTGGGCACGCCCGCCTCCCGGGCGGCGGCGCCGACGTTCACCGACGGCTCGATGCCCAGGCAGCGGATTCCCCGGTCCTGCACGTGCCGCAGCAGATACCCGTCGTTGCTCGCCACCTCGACGACGAAGGCCTCACGTTCCTCGGGGCCGAGACCGAGGAGCCCGACGGCTTCGTCGACGAACGTGCGCGCGTGCTCCACCCAGAAGGTCGAGTAGGAGGAGAAGTACGCGTACTGCGTGAAGGTCTCCTCCGGCGTGATCAGCGGAGGGATCTGCGCCAGCCAGCAGTCGGTGCAGACCCGCAGGTGCAGCGGGTACGTCGGCTCCGGCCGGTCCAGTTGGTCCGCCGCGAGAAAGCTCTCACACGGCGGGGTCGCCCCCAGGTCGACGACGCTCTCCAGCGCCGCCGAGCCGCAGAGTCGGCATCGTGTCATCTCACGTCCCCATCCCGCTCGGGCGAGGAGCCCCGCCGCGAGCCAGTGCTGTCGTCCCCGACCGGCGGCGGGACGTCCCCGTCGCCGGACCGCACCGCGATGGCGGTGCGGTATCCGTCCACCAGGCGCTCCAGCCCGACGGCCGGGCTGAAGTCCCGCTCGTAGCGGCGCCGTGCCGCCCGGCCCATCGCGCGGTTGCGGGCCGCCTCGGCCGTGATCCGGCGCAGGCAGGACGCGAGTGCGCCCGGCTCGCCCGGCCGGTGCAGCAGCCCCGTCACCCCGTCCTCGACGAGTTCGACGAAGGCGCCGTGCGCGGCGGCGACGGCCGGCACCCCGGCCGCCATGGCCTCCACGACGACCAGGCCGAACGTCTCCAGCCACGTGGAGGGGGCCACCACCGCGACCGATCGCGCGACGGCCCGCCGGCACTCCGCCGTGTCGTACAGGCCGACGTAGCGCACGTCGTCCCGGTCCGCCGCCCAGGCGGCCACCTCGCGCTCCAACGGCCCCGCCCCGGCGATGACGAGCGGCACCCCCACGCCGCCGTCGGCGGCGAGCGCGTCCCAGGCGGCCATGAGCACCCGCAGGCCCTTGGCCTCGGCGAGCCGGCCGAGGAAGAGCAGGTGCTCCCCGCCGCCCGTGCGGCGGGCGCCCGGATCGGGCACGAAGTTGTGCTTGACCGCCAGCCGCTCGGGCGGCATCCCGGCGCCCACCAGGACGTCGCGCTGCGCCGCCGAGATGCAGAAGAACCGCGCCACGCCGGACCACCACCGGCGCCGGTTGACCGACAGGCTCACCGCGAGCGGCACCGTCGCCAGCCGGGAGCCCCGGTAGCAGCCGTGCCGGACGGCGGGCAGCGGTGCGGCGCCGACGCACTCGGTGCACGGGCGGCCGTCCCGCTGCAGCGTGCCGGGCGCGCAGAACTGGTTGTAGTTGTGCAGGGTGGCGACGGCGGGCACGCCGGCGTCGGCGCAGGCGGCCAGCACCGACGGCGACAGGAGCGGGAAGACGTTGTGGACGTGCACGACGTCCGGCCGCTCCGCCCGCAGCCGGGCGGCGAGCTCCGATCGGACCGCCGGGTTCCACGGCACCAGCAGCGGCAGCGCCGCCTTGCCCGCCAGGGACCGGGCGGCGATGTCGTCGCTGCGCCGCTCGAACACATCGACCCGGTGGCCGGCCCCGCGCAGCAGGGCCACCTCCTGGTCGACGACCTTGTTCTCGCCGCTGGGCTGCGCCGAGGCGTAGCGATTGTGCACCACGAGGACGTGCATGGTCAGACCACCTCCGATCTGCGGGCCCAGCGCGGGACGCGCCGTCCGGGGACGTCGGGCGCCGGGGGGTGCGTGGCCGTGGTGGGCACGACCAGGAGTGAGGCGGCCACGGCCAGGTGCAGCAGGTACGGCGAGGCGTCGCCCAGCCCGGCCTCGGTGTACGACGCGATGGCGCAGTAGCTGATGAGGAAGAGCGCGCAGGCCCGCGACAGCGACGGGGGCCGCAGCAGCGCGACACCGCCCAGCACGACGACGAACGCCGCCACCAGCGTCACGCCCGTCACCCCCTGCTCGTGGTAGACGGCGAGCCAGCTGTTGTCGATCGGCAGTCCGCCGAAGGACTTGTCGCCCAGGCCCGCGCCGAACAGGTACTCCGAGGTCGTCCGGGGCGCGGCCAGGAGGGCGTCCCAGACCTTGGCCCGGCCCGTGAGGCTGGTGAAGTTCTCCTCGCTCTGCCCGCGCAGGAACCAGGCCTGCAGCAGGGGGCCGAAGCCCACCGCGGCCACGGTGGCGCACAGCACCGTCCAGCTGAAGAACCGTCGGGCGGCGGCGCTGGTCAGCACGAGGGAGCCGATCGCCAGCGCCAGCCCGACGAACATGCCGAGCGTGGCCGTCCGGGTGTGGGTCAGCGCGAGCAGGACGAGGGCCGGCACGATGACGAGGGCCGCGCTGCGCCGGTCGGTCCGGCGGCCGAGGGCGAGCAGCGCGGTGAGCCCGGTGATCACGGCCGCGTACTGCCCGATCTGCGGCGGGGTGAGCGGCCACAGCGCGCCGACCAGCCGCCCGCCGTAGAGCTCGGGCAGGGCGGCGCCCGGTGAGGCGATCGCGCCGGCGGCCACCGAGGCCAGGACCGCGACGTACGCCCGGATGTGGTATCGGACGAAGGTGGGGCCGCCGTCCCACCAGCAGCTGAGCAGCCACAGCGTGCTGACGAACAGCGCCAGCCTCCCACAGCGGAACAGCGCCCCGAAGCCGGACTCCAGGTTCGCGCTGGCGATCACGCTCGGCACCAGCAGCAGCGTCAGCAGGAACAGGTAGGCGCTGGGCCGGATCCGCACCCGGCGGTTGACGGCCAGCGCCAGCACGAACGCGGCGGCCAGCGAGCCCATGGTGACCATCTGGATGAGGGAGCGCGGTAGCGGAACGATGGTCTCCGCCCCGGCGGAGCCGAGGGTGTTGAGGACCAGCAGTCCCCAGGCGACGCCGACGATCCTCGGCGTGCGGTCCGCCTGCACCTCAACCACCGTCCCCGGGGCGGAAGGTGCTGCCCTCGTCCTGCCGGTACGGGGCGCCCCGCCACTGCCCGACGTCCAGCGTCCGGCTCGGGTCGTGGGCGACGAACGTCCACGGTCCGACGTACACGTTGTCGTGCCAGCGGTTGTGCTGCTCCAGGGTGATCGCTTCGGCCACCCGCTCGCCGTGGTAGGGCGACCAGTCCGGGTAGGTCCCGTAGTTGGCCAGCACCGCCATGCGGTCGCACCGCACCGTGCAGTCGACGACGGACGGGTCCAGCACGAAGCGGTTGTGGTGGATGTCCACGCGCTGGGTCTTCCACCGGCAGTCGGAGTGGAGCGGGGCGGTGGCGATCTCCGGCTGTGCGCACCGCTCGGTGTCGTCCACGAGCAGGGTGCAGTCACCGGAGGAGGTGTTGGCCGGGCTGTTGCAGAACCGGTCGGCGTTCTCCCACAGGGTGATGCCGGACCAGTTGTCCTCCAGCACGTTGCGGTGGATCTCGATCTTGTCGGTGCGGGCCGGTACGCGCGGTTCGCCGCCGGACTCCGACACGTAGAGCGTCGCGAACGGGAAGGTGTCCCCGCGTTCGGCGTGCCGCCGGCCCTCGACCCAGTTGTTCCGCCGGATCATGTTCGCGCGGATGACGGCGTTGTAGCTGGTCTCGTAGATCAGCGCGGCACCGTCGTTGTCCTCCAGCAGGTTGTCCTCGATGCGGAAGTCGTTGTTGTTGGTGTCCGCCCACAGCCCGGGCCCCCGGTTGTCGTGCACCCAGTTGCCCCGGACGTCGGCGCCGTCGACCGCCCAGAACTTGACGCCCCCGGTGCAGCCGCAGCCCGGCCGTCGCCGCTCCCAGTCGTCGGTGTTGTTGCCCACGATCTCGTTGCCCTCGACGACCAGCCCGCCGAGCGGGCCGTCGCCCTTGTAGGCGTTCATGCCGTACTGGCCGTTGCCGCGCAGACAGCTGGCCCGCACCTGCTGGCGGGCCCCGGCCATCAGCCCGGCCCCGGAGTTGTGCTGGATCGTCGTGTGCTCGATCACCCACCCGTCGGCCGAGTCGTGGTTGACCACGCCCTCGTCGTGCGGCGCGACGAAGCCCTGCACGGTCAGATGGCGCAGGGTGACGTCGGGGGCGGTGCCGCCGAACGCGTACTGGTTGGTCTCCCGGCCGTCGAGCACCGCGCCGGGCGCGCCGAGGTAGCGGTTGCCCTCCTTGGGGACGACCTGGGCGTACCGGTCCGCAGGGAGCGTGTGCCGCCCCGGCCGGAGCCAGAACGTGGTGCGCGGCGGGTTCTCGCGGGTCTTCGCCGCCAGGTCACCGGGGACGGCGGGGTCGACCGGCACGGCGCCCGACGGAGCCGTCGCCGGGCCCGCCAACGGCTCGGCGCACACCCGGGCGACGGACGTGACGGGCCCGGCTGTCGGCCCCGGCGCGGCGTCCGGCGCGCTCTCGCAGCCGCTCGCCGCCAGCAGGGCCAGCGTCAGCGGTGCCGCCCAGCGCCGCGACGTGCCGTCCGGGCGTCTCGTCGACGACGGCAGCGCGCGCCGGGCCGCGCTCCGTCCTCCCCTCGTTTCCACCACCTGCGCCCCTAGCCGTGGAATCCGAGCACGGTGGTCAACTCCGCCGAGCCGTCGGCGAACCCGGAGCCCACCAGCGTGGTGGCGGGCTCCTTGCGCCCGAAGCCGGCGGAGTACCAGCCCAGCGGCGGGTCGCTCTCGCCGCGATGGGCCCGCCAGGTCAGCTGCCCGGGCAGCTGGAGGGTCGCTGAGCGGTCGGCACCGTCCCGGGTCCAGCTGAGGTGCGCCCGGTTCCCCACCAGCTCGGCGGCGACGGCCGGGCCGAGGTGGAAGGCCAGGCGCACGGCCCGGCGCGGGCCGCGCAGCTCGTCGACCACCCGCAGCTCGCGTGTCGCGGCCGTCAGCTCCACGCTGCGGCGGTGCACGGAGCCCCGGTAGCCGTCGTGCTCGGCGCACCAGCGCGAGCCCTCCGGGCCCGCGGGGTCCGCGGGGTCCGCGACCAGGACGCGGCTGCGCGCGTGCCGGGTCCACAGGAACGGGCCGCCCGGGACGGACTGGTCGGCCCCCTCCACCTCGAGGGTGTTGTGGCCCAGGGTCGAGCGGAAGTACCGCCGCCACTCGGGCTGCCCGTGGTAGCAGAACGTCCCCGGGTCGGCGAGCACGTCGACGCCGTCGTGCCGGACCTCCACGGAGAGCGCGTCGGCGTGGGCGTGCGCGGCGATGGACAGGAAGCCGTGCGGACCGCCGTCGCAGCGGCACCAGATACCCTCCGGCCCCCGCAGGACCGTCAACCCCGCGTCGGCGAAGTGGGCCGGCCGGCTCGGCGGGCGGGAGGCGGCCGGTGCGGTGGGCCGCAGGAGCGCGGCGAGCAACGGGGTGCGGACGTCGGTGCCGGTCACCGTCGGCCACCAGGGGAGGCGGCCGAAGACGGCGTCCCCGGTGGCCAGCAGGGAGGCCCACCGGTCGGTGCCCTCGCCGTCCAGCACCAGGCCGTGCCCGTCGTCGGCGTCCCCCTGGCGCGGCGGCCGTAACCGGTCGTCGACGACGGCCGCGAGGGCGTCCGTCATCCGCAGCAGCACCAGCCGCACCGACGCGGGGACCGGCACCTCGGCGGCGTCCGCCTCCGCCACCGCCGCGAGGCCGAGCTCCAGGACCAGGCCGTGGTACTCGGTGGCCAGTTCGCGGTTGAGGCCGGAGGGGAAGGTGTTGCCGCGCAGCTGCCGCTCCAGCGTCCGCAGCGCCTCGGCCCGCCAGCGCGCCGAGGAGGGGAACCAGTCGAACGCGCAGCCTGCCGCCAGCTGCCCGGCGGCCTCGGCGATGACGTGGTTGTTCGCCGAGGAGCCCCGGCTGGGGAAGGCGGCCAGCCAACGCTGGTGGTGCCAGATCTGCCGGAGCGCCACCGGGTTGCGTTCGAACAGCGCGGCCGCGCCCGGCCAGCCGTCCAGCAGCCGGCGGACCCACACCCAGGACAGCAGCCGGATGCCCAGCTCGATGCCGCTGGTCCAGTGCACGCCGCGCAGCGGCGCGTTGGCCGCCCACCACGAGCGCAGGTGCGCGGCCACCCGCTCGGCGTACCGCTCCTCCCCGCTCACCGCGTAGGCGGCGGCGAGGACGGTGAGGTACTGGTGCCGGGACGGCTCCCAGATCTGCTTGACGTCCCCGATCGCGTCCTCGTCCCGGTACGGCACGTCGAACGCGTAGCCCCCCGGAGCCCGGCGCCCCGTCTTCGGGTCGTGGAACCAGTCCGGGTCGGTCATGTCGTCGCGGGCCACCCCGAAGAACACCGCGTGCCCCTCCATCAGCCGGTCCGCGTGGGCGAGGAGGCGCTTCGCGGCGTCCGGTGGCACCGAGGCCGTGACCCGCGGGGGCAGGGTGGCGGTGAAGCGGGCGCCGGTGACGTCCGGGCAGCCGGGCGGCGCCGTGCGCCAGCGCCGTCTGCGCACCGTGTCCGCCACCCTGCCGCCGACCTCCCGGGGCCCCATCCGGGACAGCCGCCGCAGGTACCAGGCCGCGCTCATGCTCATCGCGCCTCCGCCAGCGTCACCGGCGCCCCGGTGGCCAGGGCGGTCGGCACGGCGAGGGTGGCCGTCGTGGTGGCGACCAGCGACTCCAGCGACACCGGCATGGGCCCACCGGTCCGCACGGCCCGCAGGAACGCGTCGAGTTCGGCGCGCTGGCCCTTGTCCCTTGCCTTGGGCAGCCGGGAACTGACCCACCGCTTACGGCCGTACACCGAGGCGCGGACGAAGTCGTCGAGCCGCAGCGCGCGGCCGTCCGCGACCAGGTCCAGCGTCTCCTTCGGGAACGCCGAGGGGCCGGTCGTCAGGTAGCTGAGGGTGGCGGTGGACCCGCCCGGGTAGCGCAGCACGACCTGGAGGTCACCGGTACCGGGCGTGGTGACCGCGTACACCGAGACCGGATCGGCGCCGAGCAGATGGCTCGCCGTGTCGATGAAGTGCCCGCCCTCCCCGGCGAACCGCGACCCCTCGGTGCCGTGCCGCAGGTACCAGCTGCCGTGCTCCAGCCGGCCCGCGTTGACCAGGTAGCGCAGGTTCGCGGATCCGGTCAGCGGGCCGAACCGCTGCGCGGCCTCCCTCAGCAGCGGCGCGAACCGGCGGTTGAAGCCCACCTGGAGCCGGTCGTTGCCGGACTCCTCGACCGCCGCGAGCACCTCCGTCAGCTCCTCCTCGGTGAGGGCCAGCGGCTTCTCCACGAACACCGCCTTGCCCGCCAGCAGCGCCTTCCGTGTCAGCTCGGCGTGCGAACTGTGGCGGGTGACGACGAACACCGCGTCGACGGCCGGGTCGCCGAGCACCGCGTCCAGATCGGTGGTCGCGTGGGCGAATCCGAACTTCCGCCGCGCGTTGGCCGCCGACAGCGCCGTCGTGGTGACGACCGTGGACAGCTCGACACCGTCCCGCCCGGAAAGGTGCGGCAGCAGCATCGACGTCGCGTAGTTCCCCGCGCCGGCGAACGCCAGCCGCACGGGGGCCCCGGCGACACGCCGCGCCGGGGCGGGGGCCGCGCCGCGCGGTACCGGCGGCACGGCCACCTGCGGGGGCGCGGGCCGCCGGTCCGGCGCCTCCTCCGGGCGACCGGGGTAGCGGAACAGCACGGCCACGGCCTTCAGACCGCCGTCGTTCATGCTGCGGTAGGTCTCGACCGCGTCCGCGAAGTCGGCCGTGTGGGAGACGAGCGGCTCCACGTCGACGCGGCCCCGGGCGACGAGGTCGAGGAAGCACGCCAGGTTGCGGCGCTCGGTCCAGCGCACGTAGCCGATCGGGTAGTCGCGGCCCTGGAGCTCGTACTCCGGGTCGTAGCGCCCGGGGCCGTAACTGCGGGAGAACCGGACGTCGAGCTCCTTCTCGTAGTACGCGTTCCACGGCAGGTCCAGCCGGCACTTGCCGATGTCGACGACCCGGCCGCGGTCCCGGCTCAGCCGGGCGGCCAGCTCGACGGGCTCGTTGCTGCCGCCCCCGGCGGCCAGGTACACCTGGTCGACGCCGTGGCCGCCGGTGAGTTCGGCGACGGCGTTCTCCACCGTCGGCGAGCCGGGCGCGCCGCACGCCGCCGCGCCCAGGCCCACGGCGAGTTCGCAGCGCACCGGGTCGGGGTCGACGCCGACGACGCGGGCGCCCGAGGCGGTCAGCAACTGCGCGACGAGCTGCCCGATCAGCCCGAGGCCGACGACCAGCGCCACCTCGCCCAGCTGCGGTTCGCCCTGGCGGACGCCCTGCAGGGCGATCGCCCCGACGGTGCCGAAGGCCGCGTGCCGGGGCGCGAGACCGTCCGGCACCGGGGCGTAGAGGTTCTTCGGCACCCAGTTCAGCTCGGCGTGCAACGCGTGCTCGTTGCCCGCGCAGGACACGAGGTCACCGACCGCCACCTCGTCGATCCCGGCGCCGACCTCCTCGACCACCCCGCACAGCGAGTAGCCCAGCGGTGTGTAGGAGTCCAGCCGGTTCATCACCTTGCGGTAGGTGGCGGACATCCCGTTGGTCGCCACGCTCTGCGCGACCTTGGCCACCTGGTCCGGCCGGGAGCGGGCCTTGCCCAGCATCGACATGCCGGCCTCGGACACCTTCATGAGCTCGGTCCCGGTGGAGATCAGCGAGTAGGCGCTCCGGACCAGCACACCGCCCGGCCGGCACCCCGGTGCGGGCACGTCGAGCAGCGCCAGCTCGCCGCTCTTGTAGTTCTGCACAACCTGTTTCACGAAGTCCTCTTGTCTCTACGTCGTCAGGGGAGCTGGCCGGACCCGGAGGTCGCGCCGCGGTACCAGTACTCGAGGGTCAGCACATGCCACAGATGCTTGGAGAAGTCGCGGTGGCCTGCGGCGTCCTCGGCGACCAGCCGCGCCAGCGCGTCCCGGCGCAGCAGCCCGGAGCGCACCAGCAGGCCGTCGTCGATCACCTCGCGCACCAGCGGGGCCAGGTCCCGGCTCATCCAGGCCCGCAGCGGGGCGCTGAAGAGGCCCTTGGGCCGGTACACGATCTCCTTGGGGAGGATCGAGCAGGCCGCCTCCTTCAGGACGGCCTTGCCCTGCCGGCCGGCGATCTTGCGGTCGCCGGGCACGGCGAACGCCGCCCTGACCACCTCCACGTCCACGTACGGCACCCGCACCTCGGTGGACGCGGCCATGCTCGACCGGTCCGTGTACGCGAGGTTCAGGCCCGGCAGGAACATGCGGGCGTCGCCGAGACACATGCGATTGACGAAGTCGTCCAGGTCGTTGTCCTCGTAGACGTCCGCGTGCTCGGTCAGCACGTCCTCGACCGTCCCGGCCAGGTCCGGGTCGACCAGGGCGAGCAGTTCCTCGCGGTCGTACATGGTGTAGCTGCGCCGGAAGGCGGTCTCCTCCGGCAGGTCCGCGAAGGAGAGGAACCGCTTGGCGAACCGCACGGACCGGTACCCCCGCCGGGACGAGGCGACCGGCAGCCGGTCCACGGCCGCCGACAGGCCGCGCCGCAGGGGGGCGGGGACGCGCTGGTAGCGCAGCGCGAGCAGGTTGGCGAGGTGCTTGCGGTACCCGGCGAACAGCTCGTCGGCCCCCATGCCCGAGAGCATCACCTTGACCCCGGCCTCCCGGGCGGCCGAGCAGATCAGGAACGTGTTGATCGCGGCGGGGTCGCCGATGGGCTCGTCCAGGTGGTACGTCATCCGCGGCAGCAGCTCCAGGACGTCCGGAGCGATCTCGATCTCACGCAGGTCGACGCCGAACCGTTCGGCCACCCGGCGCGCGTGGCGCAGGTCGTCCGGCATCGCCTCGAACCTGGCGTCCTCGGCGCGGAACCCGATCGTGTACGCCGAGATCCCGGGGCGGTCGCGGGCCGCCAGGGCGGTCAGGTAACTGGAGTCCAGGCCGCCGGAGAGGAACGTCGCCACCGGGACGTCGGAGAGCAGGTGCCGCCGGGTGGACTCCTCGACGACGGCGGCGATGTCCGGCCGCTCCCCGCTGCGGGCCCGCTCCCGGCCCTCGGCGGCCACGTCCCGCAGGTTCCAGAACCGGCCGCGCTGCACCCGTCCGTCGGGCCGGCACCGCAGCCAGCTGCCGGGCGGCAGCTTCTCCGCCTCCCGGAACGCGCACCGGGAGTCCGGCACCCAGTAGTACAGCAGGGAGGCGACCAGCGCCCCGTGGTCCACCTCCAGCGGCCGGCCGGTCCCGGCGGCGAGCGCCTTGAGCTCGGAGGCGAACGCCAGCCCCGTGCCGCGCCGGAGGAGGAAGAGCGGCTTGATGCCGAGCTGGTCGCGGGCGAGGACCAGCTCACCGGTGCGCTCGTCGAAGATCCCGAACGCGAACATGCCGCGCAGCCGGGGCAGGCAGTCCGTGCCCCAGCGCCGCCAGGCCTCCAGCAGCACCTCGGTGTCCGAGGTGCCCCGGAAGCGCACCCCGGCGGACGTCAACTCGGCGCGCAGCTCGGGTGCGTTGTACAGCTCGCCGTTGTAGGTGAGGGCGAGGCCGCCGGAGACCATCGGCTGCGCGCCGGTCCCGGAAAGGTCGATGACGGCCAGTCGGCGGTGTCCGAGGTGCACCTCGCCGTCGCCGAGGGCGTGGCCGTACCGGCCCGCCCCGTCCGGGCCCCGGTGGGCCAGGGTGTCGGTCAGCCGGTCGGTGACGGCCTTCCCGTCCGGCCACCGGTACGTGCCTGCGATGCCACACATGTCCTACCGCACCTCCTCGTCGCTGTCCGGAACGCGTGCCGCGCCCACCGGCAGCCGCTCCGGCCGCCGCGCTCTCCCGTTCGGCCGGGCGGTCCGCTCGTCCCGCCCGCGCGGCGCCGTGGGCGCCCCGTCCCACAACGTGCCGTCGGTCCGGTCGCGCGGGTCGGGGTCGACCAGCACCACGCCGAGCACCGGGACGTTCTGGTCCGCGAGCTGCCGTGCCACGGTGTGCAGCCAGGCGGTGCTGCCGTGCCCGGCCCGGACGACGAGTACGGTCCGGGTGCCGAGGTGGCGCACGTCGGTCCACGCCGTTCCGGGCGCCACCGAGCCGACGCCGATCCGGCGCCCGTGGGGCGGGGCGTCCGCGCCGCTCCCGCCGCTGACGACGGCCGGGTCCTCCGGTCCCGTCCGGCGCTCGGCGAGCTGCCGGCCGGGCAGTCCGTCGACGACGACCACCGGCTCCTCCTCCGCCAGAGCACGGGCGAGGTCCAGGGCGAGCACGCTCGCCCCGCGCGCACACCCCAGCTCCAGCAGCGAGACCGGTTCCGCCGAGCCGCGCAGCGCACGGGCCAGCGTCGCGGTGAGCCGCGACCGTGCCGACCGCACCCGCCGGCGCCGCCACAGCCGGGACGACCCGCCGGGCAGCTCCGCGATGACCGACGCGCCGAGGTGCGTCGCGATGTCCCGGCGCAGCACCGGACGGTCCCCGACCACCGTGCCGACGGCGGCGACCGAGAGCCCGAGGACGATCCCGAGGACGAGACCGATCGCGCCGTTGGTGGCCGCCGCCTTGGGCACGGAGTGCCGCAGGGCGCGCGGGGCGTCGACGATCTGCGTGCCGGAGACGAGCTCGGCCGTGCCGATGCGCGCCTCCGTGGCGCGCCGGCCGAACGCGCCGATCTCCGAGGTGAGCTCCGCCCGGCGGGCGAAGAGGGACTCCAGGTCCGCCGGTGCGGCGGCTCCGCTCTCCGCCGTGCCGTCCTCGATCTCCTCGTTGAGCTCGGTCAGTTCCTCCCGCAGCCGGTCGCGCTGGGCGAGCAGGGCCTCGGCCTCGGCGTCCGCGGCCTCCCGGATCCGCCGGACGTGGTCCGCGACGAACGCGTCGGCCAGCGCCTGGGCGCGGGCCTCCGCCTGCGCCTCGGTGTCGCCGCTCACGGTGATCTGCAGGAGGTTGTTCGTCAGGCCGAGCCCCTCGTAGTCCTCCATGAAGTCCTCCGGCTTGTCCGGGGAACCGAGGGACCGCAGGGCCTCGTCGGCGATCCGCGTGGTGTGCAGCAGCGCCACGTCGGTGCGGATCAGCGTGCCGGGGTCGTTCGGCTGGTCCGCCTCGTGCGCGACCAGCACCTTGGTCACCGCCGTCGGCGGCGGTGGCAGCAGGACCGCCGCCGCCGCGCCCGCGAGCAGCCCGAGCAGCGCCAGGGAGCACCACAGACGGCGTCGTCTCCGCACCGCCACGACCAGCGACTGGAGGTCCAGCAGCGGAGCGGTGGGGGCGGGCTCCGGCGTCGTACCCGTCGTCACGTCGCGGCCCCCCGCACGTCCTCGGCCGCCGGAGGCGCGACCGGGGCGGCGTCCCGGGGACGGCCGCCGTCCCGAGAACGGCCGGCGGAGCGCGCCGGACGGGAGCGGACCGGTCCGGCGAGGACGACCCCGACGACCTCGTGCCCGGCGTCCGCGCACGCCTCGGCGACACCGGCCAGCTCCTCGCTGGTCCGGCTGCCCGCGCTGAGCACGACCACGGCACCGGACTCCTCGTCGCGGTCCGGCACCCACGGCCGCGCCACCGAGACCTCCACCACGCGCAGCGCGGGGTGCCCGGTGCCCGGTGCTCCGGGGGAGGGACCGCTGCCCGCCTCGGCGGCGAGCCGTCCGGCGGCGCCGCGGGCGACCGCGTCGCCCTCCGGGACGACGACCAGGAGCCGTCGGCGGCCCGGCAGCCGGGCCCGGAGGCGGGCGTGCACCCGCCGGTAGCGCGCCTGCCGGCCGGCCTCGTCGCCCGAGGTCCGCGGCGCCGGCACGTCCCACCGGACGTCCAGGCCCAGCAGCCGCCGGAGCCGGGCGCGCGGTCCGGGGACAGCCGTCCGGTGCGCGTCCCCGTCCCGGGGCGCCTGCGCACCTCGCGGGTCGCGCGGGTCCTCGGGGACGTCGACCGTGCCCAGCGACGTCGCGCCCAGGGCGGTGGCGATCTCCGGTTCGGTGCGCGGCCGACGGCTCATGCGGGCCGAGGCGAGATGGCCGACGACCGTGAGCAGAAGGAACAGCAGGGCCCCACCGCCGACGAGTTGCGCCCGCGTCGGCGGTGCCTCGCCGTCCGGCCGGGTGGCCGGGCCCATGACGACCAGGGCGGCCCGGTCCGCCACGGGGTCGGCCTCCTCCAGCCGGTCGCCGGCCTCCTGCAGCGCGGTGCGCAGCTTCGTGAGCTCGGTGCGCGTCTGCACGCTCTCGACGGTCTGCCCGGGATCGGTCGCCTCCGCCAGTTCGGTGATGCGCCGGCTGGTGCGCACCACCAGCTGGCGCAGCGACTCGGGCTCCTCCGCCTCGGCGGTGCCCTCGCCCGCCAGCCCCGCGGCGAAGGCGACGTACTGCTCGGCCATCTGGTCGGAGAGCTGCTGGGCGCGCTCCGGTGTGTCGGCCGTTCCGGTGATCTCGATGATGTTGCCGTCGGCGGCCCCGGCGCTCACGTCCTCCCGCAGCTCCCTGCCGCCCACTCCCGGCCAGTCGAGTGTGGCGGCCACGCGGTCGACGACCACCGAACTGTCGGCGATCGCCGCCTGGGTCAGCAGCTCCCGCTCCTGCCACGCGCCCGGCAGGACCACCGACGCGGAGGTCGTGTAGCGCGGCGGGAACAGCACGGAGGCGCCGTAGCCGACGAGCGCGCCCACCAGGGTGAGGAGGGCGAGCAGGCGTCGACGCCGGTGGAGCAACCGCCCGATCGTGGCCAGGCGTATCGTGTCCTCGCTCAACGACGCGGCCTCTTCCCGGCCCGTCCCGGGGCGCCGGTCGGCACCGTGGAGCGGTCCCGGCAGGCGGCGGCGTAGGCGGCGAGCAACGCAGCCTGCGAATGACGCCAGGAGAGCGGCCCGTTGATCCGCTCCTGGCCGATCGTGCCCATCCGCGCCCGCAGTTCCGGATCGTCCATCAGCCGTGCGATCAGCCCGGCGAACGCGGTCTCGTCGTTGGCGGGCGCGTAGACGGCGGCGTCACCGGCGGAGACCCGCGCCTCCCGGAGGTCGAACGAGACGACCGGCCGGCCCATCACCATGTACTCCAGCACTTTGTTCATGGTCGACACGTCGTTGAGCGGGTTGTGCGGATCGGGGGAGAGACACACGTCCGCGGTGGACAGGTAGCGCACCAGGTCCGCGTCCGGTACGCGTCCGGTGAACCGCACGTGCTCCGCCAGCCCGAGGTGCCGGGAGAGCTCGACCATCGCGTCGAAGGTGTCGCCCGCGCCGACGAACACCGCGTGCCAGTCGGTCCGCCCGAGCTCGTCCCGCAGCTTCGCGAGGGACCGCAGGGCGTAGTCGACCCCGTCCTGCGGGCCCATGACGCCGAGGTAGCACAGCAGGTGAGGCTTGCCGCGCTTCAACGCGGGCTCCGGCGGTACGGGGTGGAACCGGTCGACGTCGGGTGCGCTGCGCACCACGAAGACGTCCTCCGCCCGACGTCCGCCCCGCCGCACCGCGACGTCCCGGTAGCTCTCGTTCGTGGCGAGCACCACGTCCGCGGCCCGGTACGTCAGCCGTTCCAGCGCGCACACGGCACGGTAGAGCACGTCCTGGCCCCGGCCGAACCGGGACAGGTACAGCTCCGGTACCAGGTCGTGCTGGTCGAAGACGAACCGCGCTCCGCGTCGCTTGAGCCACAGCGCGGGCAGGAACAGCAGGTCGGGCGGGTTGCAGGCGTGGACCACGTCGACGGGGCCGACCTTCCGGGCCAGCCGCAGCGTGTGCCACAGCGCCGTTCCGTACTCGCGCAGATATCCGGCGGGGCCCCCGGTGGCCGCGCGCAACGGGTAGCGGTGGATCCGCACCCCGTCGATCTCCGCCTCCGGTTCGGTGTCCCGTCTGCTCCCCTGCGGACAGATGACGTGCACCGTCCAGCCCGCGTCGCGCAGCGTCGTGCACTCCTGCCACACCCGCCGGTCGAACGGCACCGACAGGTTCTCCACCAGGACCAGCGCGCGCCGGCCGCGCCGGTCACCGCTGGTTGCGTTACCAAGCAAGGCCCATGTACCCCGGTTCTGTCTGACGCGTCTCGGCGTCGGGAAGGTGGACGAGGTCGACGATCGCCCGGCCGTCGCCGTGCGGCAGCGCCGCCAGTACGGCCGGATCCCGGGTACCGACCACGCACACGTCGGCGTGGTCGAGCACCTCCTCGACGGAACCGGCGAGCAGTTGCGCGAGGTGCGGCAGGCGGGTCTCGATGTATTCGCGGTTCGCGCCGAGCAGCCGGGAGAGGCTCACGTTGGCGTCGTAGATCCGCAGGTCGTACCCCTTGCCGAAGAGCCGCTCCGCCAGCTCGACGAGCGGGCTCTCGCGGAGGTCGTCGGTGCCCGGTTTGAAGGACAGCCCGAACAGGCCGGCCCGGCGTTTGCCGGTGCGCTCGACCAGCTCCACTGCGCGCTGCAGATGGTCCTCGTTGGAGGGCAGCACGTGGGCGAGGATGGGCACGGAGACGTCGGCCCGCCGAGCCGCGTGGACGAGGCTGCGCAGGTCCTTGGGCAGGCAGGAGCCGCCGAAGGCGAAGCCGGGCCGCAGGTAGGCGGGGCTGATGTTGAGCTTGCGGTCGGCCAGGAACACGTCCATGACCTGGTGGGAGTCCACCCCGAGCGCCTGGAACACCGCGCCCAGTTCGTTCGCGAAGCCGATCTTGAGGCCGTGGAAGGCGTTGTCCGCGTACTTGATGGCCTCGGCCGTCGGGATCGGCACCCGGAACACCTCGCCGGGCAGGCCCTCGTACAGCGCCCGCACCACCTCGCCGCTGGCCGGGTCGAGTTCGCCGATGACCGTCTTGGGCGGGTCGTAGAAGTCCCGCACGCTCGTGCCCTCGCGCAGGAACTCCGGGTTGACCGCGACCCCGACGTCCACGCCGGCCGTACCGCCGACGGACTTCTCCAGGATCGGTACCAGCAGGTTCAGGCAGGTGCCCGGGAGCATCGTGCTGCGGAAGACGACGGTGTGCCGCCCGCCCCGCTCGGCCAGTGCGGCGCCGATCTGCTCGGTGACCCGCTCCAGGTACGTCGTGCACAGGCTTCCGTTGGGCTCGGACGGCGTCCCCACACAGACCAGCGACACCTCGCTCGCCCGGACCGCCTCGCCGACGTCACCGGTGGCGCGTAACGCCCCGCTGAGCACGACCTCGGCGGTGAGCTCGCCGATGCGCTCCTCGACCACCGGGGCCCGGCCCTGGTTGACCAGGTCCACCTTGACCCGGTTCACGTCCACCCCGATGACCTGGTGGCCCATCCGGGCCAGGCACACGGCCGACACGCAGCCCACGTAACCGAGCCCGAAGACGCTGACCCTCATGACCTGTTCCTCCCCACAGGCAGGCCCTCTCGGCCTGCGATCGGCGCACGGGCCGGACGACGACGGCCGCGCATCAGTAGGCCCCCTGCCCGTGGAGGACCGCCCGGAGCGTCTTCCACAAGATCACCGTGTCCAGGGCGAGCGACCAGTCCTCCACGTACCGCAGGTCCAGCCGGACCGTCTCCTCCCACGAGAGGTCGCTGCGGCCGCTGATCTGCCACAGGCCGGTGAGTCCCGGCTTGACCAGCAACCGCCGCCGGATGTCCGGGTTGTACGCGGCGGACTCCTCCGGCAGCGGGGGCCGCGGACCGACGAGTGACATCGATCCGGTGAGCACGTTGAGGAGCTGGGGGAGCTCGTCGATCGAGTACCGGCGCAGCACGCTCCCGACCCGCGTCACCCGCGGATCCCGGCGGAGCTTGAAGAGCAGGCCGGCGCCCTCGTTGCGGTCGGCCAGCGCGGCCCGGGCCCGGTCCGCTCCGGCCACCATGGTGCGGAACTTGAGCATGGTGAACTCGCGGCCGTCCTTGCCGACCCTGCGCTGGCGGTAGAACGCCCCACCCCGGCTGTCCGCCAGCACCAGCAGGGCGACGCCCAGCATCAGCGGGGCGAACAGCAGCAGCAGGACCGCCGCGCCCACCCGGTCGACGACCCCCTTGACGGCCCGGCGCCCGCCGGTGAACGTCGGCATGCTGACCCGCAGGAGCGGGATCCCGAGCACCGCGTCGACGTGCAGCCGCGGCCCGGCCACCTCCATCAGGACGGGGGCCACGATCATCTCGGCGTCGCTGCCTTCGAGGTTCCACGCCAGCCGTTGCAGCCGGTCCGGGGACCAGTGCGGGTCCGGGGTGATCGCGACGACCCGGTAGCCGTCGCGGCGGACGTGGTTCGCCACCTCCGACAGCCGGCCCACGACCGGCACCTCGTCCAGGTGGTCACCGCCGGGCCCGAGGCCGTCCGGTGTGCACACAGCGTCCACCCGCCAGCCCAGGTGGGGGAACTTACGGGTGCGGGTGATGAGGTCGTGCACGGTGGCCGGGCTCCCGGCCGCGAGCACCGGACGCAGGCACCGGCCCTCGTTGCGCTGCTTGTGCAGCCACAGGCGCAACAGATAGCGCACCGTCATGGTGACGAGCGCGATCGCGGGAATCGCGACGAAGATCCAGAGTTTGATATTGCGCGAGGTCAGGGCGATTCCGGCGAGCGCGAGCACGACGGTCGCCGTGAACAGCGCGCGTCCGAGCCGGCGGAATTCCTCGGCGCCCTGTCCGAGTACCGCCGGAGCCCATGCCCGGCTCACGGCGAGCGTTCCCAGGACCAGCAGTTCGGTGGCGAAGGCGAGAATGCCCCACTTCTCGTGCCAGTCGGCCGCGTCCCGGGCCCCGAAGAAGTTGCCGATCGCCGCCACCACGCAGGCGGCGGCCACCGTGTCGGCGCCGATGACGTAGCGCCGGTACCGCTGCTCCCAGTCGATCGTGGGCCTGCTGATCGTCCCGCTCGTCAGACGCCCGTGCGCCGACGGAGACGGGCTGACTAATCCCGCTTGCCGCACAGAACCCCCCAGGTTCGACGTGCTCGCCCCACACTGACCCTCCTGGTGGGCGGCCCCCGTCTCACCGCCCCGCTGTCCCTCCCCACGGCAGGCGGCTTCCCGCCTCCGTGCACGTCCTGGCCGGGCCGGCGCCACGTTCCACGACCGCATGCGGCCGCAGCGGATCCGTGTGCCCTGCCTGTCGCCCGAGGGCCACGGGAACGCGAAACCCCAGGTGCTCCCCGCACCGGAGGCTTCCTCCCGGGCTCCGGGAATCGACCACCCCCAAGCCCGGCACCGGGGACGCGACTGCTCGCCGTCCGTGGGTCCCGGACCTAAAGATCATTACGGTTCGCCCCACGCCCGAACGGCTGAAGCACGGTCAATCTAGACCATTGGCAGTTGATATGAAGAGAGGATGTGTGAAATTCGTGCCGGAGATTTGGGGTTGGTACACCTGTTCGGTGAACACCACCTGAAACATCGGCACCACGGCGCACTCCAGTCGCGCGCGGCACCCGTGCGCGGCTCCGTGCGGCCCCCGCGTCCGGCCGTTCCGCGTGCGGTCACGCCCTCCGCTGCGTGCCCCATGGCGTGGTCGGCTGGAGTACGGCTTCGCTGAGGGCGCGGGTCCGCAGGCCGGTGATCTCCTGGTACTCGGGGTCGGCCACCATGCGGCTGAACGCCTGCCGGTCGGGGTACCGCACGAGCAGGACCGCGTCCCACGCCTGCCCCCGCTCGGCGACGAGGGGCGTCTCGCCGTCGCCGGAGTAGAGCAGTTCGCCTCCGTAGCGCGCCAGAAAGGCGGCCGTCCGCCGGGTGTACTCCCCGTACAGGGTCCGCCCGCCGGGCGCGAAGCGCAGCAGGTTGAGCATCACGAGGGGCCGGCCCGGATCCTCCGCAACGAACCGGGCGAGCTCGGCACCTTCGGGGTCGACGGCCATGGCTGCTCCACAGGGGATCGGCCCGGCGGCGGCCTCTCGGCCGCACACGCGGGAGGGCGGGACGCGGTCAGGAGCATAGGGGAGAAGCCTCCTCGTGCATACCGTCCAGTCGGTCTGCCTTCGGTCTGTCTTCGGTCAGTGTGGACGGCGCCCCCGCAGGACGAGCCGCTCGGCGTGCTCGTCGTAGGGGCGGCCATCGAACCCGCCGAAGACCTCCACTTGGCCGAAACCCGCCTCCTCGGCCATGCGCCGCAGCTCCACGGCGCTGTACACGAACCACACGAGCGTGGCCCGCGTCACCCGCTCACCCCGCACCAGAACCCAGTCGCTGCGCAGCCGCGCCCAGTCGTCCAGCACGGTGTCGGTCTGCACCATCAGGTCCTCGCCCCGCCGCACCACCTTCGGCGGCGTGACCCGACGGGCCAGCAGCTCCTTGCCCGCCAGGTCCAGGACGAGGGTGCCGCCGGGCGTCAGACAGTCGTGCAGGGTGCGCAGGACGCGGGCGTTGTCGGCGGGGTCCTCGAAGTACCCGAAGGAGGTGAACAGGTTGAGCACGACGTCGAACGCCTCCGGTGGCTCGTACGTGCGCGCGTCGGCCCGGACGTAGGCGACGCGCGCACCGGCGTCGGCGGTCCGTGCGCGGGCGCGTTCCAGCATCGCCGGGCTGAGGTCCACCCCGGTCACCTCGTGGCCCCGGCGGGCGAGCGGCACGGTGAACACCCCCGGCCCGCAACACAGGTCCAGCACCCGGGTGCCGGGGGAGAAGGAGAGCAGGGGAGAGGTCTTCAGCAGTTCCTCGGCCTGGGCGTAGCGCTGCTCGGAGAAGAGGAAGTCGTGGAACTCGGTCCAGAAGTCGTCGTCCAGGAACCCACCGGTGGAGGTCATTTCGGCGTCAGTGCTCCTTCGTGGTCGTCGTGGTGGGGCCGACCGGGTGCGCGGCGGCGCAGGGCCAGCAGGGCAGGGGGCAGCAGGAGGCACTGCGCGGCGGCCAGCAGCCAGAACCAGCCGGTGTGCCCGGCGCTTTCACCGAAGCCGTACAGCTGACCGCCGAGCACGCCGCTGGCGCACGCCCCCAGGCCCGCGGCCAGCCGCTGCTGGCCGAAGACGACGGCGTCGGAGCGGGGGCTGCGGCGCAGGGCCTCCAGGTCGTTCTTCAGGAACAGCACGATGTCGCCCAGCGTGATCAGCGCCGCGCCCGCCAGCATCGCCGCCCGGGTCCCGGCGGCCAGCACGGCCAGTCCGGCCGCCATGCCCAGGAAGCCGAGAGTGAGGGCCAAGGCGTAGGGCATGCGCCGGATCAGTCCGGACGCCACCGGCTGCACGACGATGACCAGGGTGAAGCAGAGCAGCAGGACCAGGCTGTAGAACGTGCCCGAGGCCCGCTCGACGGCGTACACCGCCAGGAAGTGCTGGAAGTGGAAGTAGAGGTAGAAGGCGAGCGCGTTGGCGGCGAAGGGAAGTGCCACCAGGCCGGCCAGGACGCCCGAGCGGGCGCCGCCGTCCGGCGGCCGCCCGGCGCCCGCCTCGGGCAGCCGCGCGTGGCCCGCCGTGACGACGAGGAACAGGCCCGTGGCGGACGCGAACAGCCAGCCGGGCGCCGACAGGACGAACGGTCCGGCGATCAGCGGCCCGACGGCCATGCCCGCGTTGAGCGCCGCGTTGCCCGCCGAGAGGAACGCCGGACGGCGCTCGTCGTCGACCCCGTGCACCAGGTACGCCTTGTTGGCGGGCAGGTAGAGCGCGGCCCCGCAGCAGGTGAGGACGAGGGCGCCGACGGCCAGGGACGGCCAGCGCAGCGCGAGCAGCAGCCCGACGAAGCCGGCCGTCCGCACGCTCAGGGCCCAGACCATGGTGCGGCGCAGCCCGACACGCTCCGCGAGGGCTCCGCCGAAGAGGCCGCCGGAGAACTGTACGAGCGACGCGGCGGCCAGGACGACACCGACGGTGCCGAGGCCCATGCCGAGCCGTTCGTGCAGGAACACGGACATGAACGGCAGCACCATGAAGCTGCCGAGCGGGATGAGGAACGAGCTGAGCAGCAGGAAGCGCAGGGGGCCGGTGAGCGGGAGGAGCGCAGCCCGCAGCCCCGGCTCCCCCCGGGCGGTCTCAGCCACCCTCGGCCTGCCGTCCGTCCGGTGCGGGGAACGGCTCGGTGAGCACGCGCAGCGCGCCCGCGGCGGCCACGGCGCGGTGCGTGGCCAGTTCGGCGGTCTCCGCCTCGGCGTAGACGATGCCGGCGTACCCACGGCTGTCGTCCAGGTGCTCGACGGGGTCGCCGATCCGGCGCACCGGGTACCAGGTGGGCGCTCCCGGCATGCCCGGCAGCCGATCGAGCCCCGCGACGCCGGTGAACAGGCCGGGTTCGGACGGGTAGCCGAGGACGAAGGCGACGGCCGGTCCGCCGGGCGGCTCGGTGTCCACCAGGCCGGGGCGGCGGCCGAGCGCCGTCTCGACCATCGCCTCGTACACGTTGACCCCGAGCGCCCGGCACAGTCCCTCACCGACCAGCGCCCCGCCGATCCGTGGGTTGATCTCCACCACTTCCGGCCCGTCGGCGGTCAGGACGAACTCCACGTGGGCGAAGCGGTCGGTGTACCCGACGGTGTCGAGCACGGCGTCGAGCCACCGCTCCAGCGACGCCCGCCGAGGCTCCGGGAAGGCCACGGGGAAGGCCGTGATCTCCTCGCGGAAGCGGGGCTCGGGCGACATGAGCCGGCTGGAGACGCCGAGCAGTCGGGTGCGGTGGTCCCAGGTGAGGGTCTCGGCGCTGTACACGGGCCCGCTGAAGTACGGCTCGGCGAACAGCCGACCCTTCAGGGACCGTCCCGCGCTCTGGCCCAGCGCCCGGTCGAGCTCCTCCTCGTTCCGGACGAGCCAGACGTTCTGGCTGCCGGTCCCCGCCGTGTCCTTCAGGACGGCGGGCAGCCCCACCTCCTTGAGGAGCTGCTCGCGGGCGCCCGGGTCCGTGGCGGGGACCTCGACGGCCTGTCCGCGCGTGAGTCCGGCTCCGTGCAGGCGGTTGCGTACGGCGGCCTTGTCGCGGGTCAGCCTCAGCACGGCGGGGTCGAGACCGGGTAGGCCCAGCCGGGCGGTGAGTTCCGCCCCGGTGAGCGTCCAGGTGTCCGTGGAGCTGATCAGGCCGCGCAGCCCGGGGGTGTCCTGGAGGTGGCCGGTGAGCCGCTCCACGTCGAAGGTGTCGGTCTCGACGACGTCGAGGGAGCCGGGGGGCAGGCGGTCCAGTTCGTAGGCGTAGAAGGACGGGTCGCGCGTCAGCAGGAGCAGCCGCTCGCCGAGCGCCCCGGCGGCGTCCACCAGGCGGCCGAGGCCGAACGTCAGGGACTCCAGGCAGGCCACGGTCATGCGGCGGGCTCCTTCCAGCGATCCGGGCAGGCGGCGCGCTTCCACGTCGTGCGGGACCAGGGCATGGTCATGTCCTCCGGTCCGCCCACCTCGACGGGCTTGAGGGCCGTCGGGTCCAGGGCCTCCGCGTGCCGCGCGAACACGCGCTCGACGTAGCGGTGGCCGGTGTCGGCGCCGACCACCAGGTGCAGCCGGTCGGGGTGGCGGCGTGCCTCGTACGTCGCGGCCAGGAACGCGGCGCCGGTGGAGAGCCCGGCGAACACCGCGTGGTCGCGCAGCAGGGCGATCGCACCGGCCATCGCGTGGGTGAAGTCCAGCCAGTGCACGGTGTCGTAGAGGTGGTGGCGGACGTTGTCGAAGACGATCGACGACCCGATGCCCGCGATGATCGCCTCGGGATCGTGGTGCTTCTGGCTGCCGAACGTGATGCTGCCGAAGGGCTGGACGCCGACGAGGCGCACCGAGGGGTCCCTGCTCCGCAGCCGTTCGACGAGGCCGCCGGTGGAGGCGCCCGACCCGACACCGCCGACGACGGTCAGCGCGGCACCGGGCACCGTCGCCGCGATCCGGTCGGCCACGTCGCGGTAGCCGAGGTAGTGGATGTCGTCGTGGTACTGGCGCATCCAGTGGTGGCCGGGACGCTCGGCGAGGATCTCCCGGACGCGCCGCACCCGTAACTCCTGATCGAGTTTCAGGTTCTCTGACGGCTCGACCTGTTCCACGGTGGCGCCGAGGACCTCCAGCTGCGCGAGCGTGGTGGCGTCCACGGTGGTGGAGGCGACGATGTGGCACCGCATCCCGTACCGGTGGCACGCGAGGGCGAGCGCGTGGGCGTAGATGCCGCTGGAGCTGTCGATGAGGGTCTGTCCGGGGCGGACCGTGCCCCGGTCGAGCAGGTGGCGGACGGCCGCCAGCGCGGAGTAGATCTTCATGGACTCGAACCGCAGCAGGACCGTGCCGTCGGTGAGCCGGACCAGGTCGGGAACCTTCAGGGCGTCGGTGATGTGGGGGTGGATCACCCGTAGCCTCCTTGGGCGAATGAGCACTGATGGCCGAGCGAGCGGACGTACGCGGACAGATCGGCCCGGGTCGCGGAATCCGGGCGGTGGGTGAACAGGTAGCCGATCAGGCAGCCCGTGTGGGCGACGAAGACTCCCTCGGCGCCGAACTCGTCGCGGTGGGCGAGCAGGCCGTCGTACGTCGTCTTGGGCAGTACCTCCTGGGAGAGGGCCGCGCTGGCCGACGCGGCCCGGGCCACGGCGGCGGGGTCGGCCGAGTCGAAACCCTTGAGGAGGTCGGCCAGGCACCGCTCGTACTCCTCGCCCCGCCGCCGGTAGTGGTCCAACAGGCGCGGTGTCACGGCGGCCGTGTCCACGGTGCCGGGCTCGGTGACGAAGGCGGTGTGGAACCCAATGCCCGTGCCCAGCCGCCGCACCACCCGGTGCCGACCGCTCAGGTGCAGGGCGAACTCGTCGAGGAAGACGCTGTCGGAGCGCTCGATCGCCGCCAGGACGCCGAGGATCACGTCCGCGTCGTACTCCAGCGAGAACAACCGGAAAAGGCAGCGCAGGGTCGCCACGATGTCGGCCGTGGAACTGGCCATGCCCACGCCCACCGGCAGATCCGAGTGCCGACTCCACTCGCCCGGCGGCAGGGTGAGGCCGTAGTGCTGCAGGAAGAGCCGTGCCGCCGTCGCCGACTTCTCCCCGAGGGCCGAAGGACTCGCTTCCGCCGTGGCCGCCCCCGGGGTGAAGTACACCCAACTGTGACGCTCCACGGGGAAGGAGACCACCGCGATCTCCGGTGCGGGTCCGGCCCGCAGCGGGCCCTGGTACAGCTCGCCGAGGGTGCCGTGGCAGACGCCTGACATGGGCACCGCTCTCGGAGGCGCACTCCGGGTGTCACGCACACGTCCTCCTCCGTCCGGGCCGCGAACACGGGGCCGGGGAGGGGACGCGGCACGCCGGAACGTGCGACCGTCCGTACCGCCGACCCAGTCCACGAGGTCACCGTGCACAACCCGCGCGTGCCGCACGGGCGCAGCGGCAGGTCTTCGGACTCGTCGGCACGTCCACCCAGAGGCGGACCCCTACCGGCCGTCCCTTCCCGGACCGACGCGGGCCCAGTGTCGTTGACGGCTTTCGTTCCCACTCACCGCTGCGGGACAGTCCCGGATTCCCACCGGGTTCCCTCTTGCGTCGCTCCCCACGTGCGCCCCGGGAGGACGAACGGGAGGCCCGAACCGGCTGCGCGCCCAGCGTAGGGACCTCCCGTGTGACCCGACAGTGGCGCATCGGCGGTTGGCCGGAAAGAGGGGGTGCGTCACCACGGTGTCCCGGGCGTGAGCGGCCCGGCGCACAGGAAACGGCGCACGTCGTTCCGCTTCCGGTACCGCTGACTGATCGTCCCGGCCACTCTGTCCTGAACACGCCTCTATGACGCTTCGTCACATCGGTCAGACTGGTCGCCCACGAACCAGGCGCACCGTTCTTCCGCGGTGCTCTGAGAAACGGGAGGTCCGCGATGCCGTCCGAGGTGAGACGGGACGAGGTGAGGCCCCAGGAGGCGGGAACCGCCACCCCGGCGGGACGCACGCCCCCTCCCCCCGACCGGGTGGCTCTGCGCGGTGATCTCCGCGCCGCCCTGCCCGACGCCGCCGCTGCGGTGCTCGTGACGGCCGCCGTGTTCGTCTTCCTGTACGTGCGCATGGACTCCGGCACTTCGGACACCGTCGCCGTCATGCCCTTCATGGACGACCCCGGCACCTACTGGATGTACCTGCTCAGCCAGGCGTTCGGCTGGTCCGGGCTCCTGTGGGCCTGGGGCACGGTCATGTTCGGACTCCTGCTCTCCGGCCGCCGGCCGGCCCGCCTGCCGGTCCGCCGGGAGACGCTGGAGCGCTGGCACCGCACGACGAGCCTGACCACGATGGCGCTGATGGCCGCCCACGCGCTGATGTTCGCCGCCGAACTGGTGCGCTACGAGACGTCGCTGGCCTGGGCGGAGCGACTGTGGGCGGGCTTCGCCGACAGCTTCGTGCCCGGATGGTACGACTCCGGGACCGGGCAGATCGCCATTCCGATCGGTCAGGGCGCGCTGTACCTGGCGGTCCCCCTGGGGCTGCTGTTCTACGTACGGCACCGCATCGGGGCGAACACCTGGCGGCGCCTGCACCGGTTCGTGATCGTCGTGTACGTGCTGAGCGTGTGGCACACACTGCTGTACGGGACCAACGTCTGGTACGGGGAGTGGCCGCGCACGGTGCTGTGGCTCCTGCAACTTCCCGTGGCGGCTTTGTTGTTGTACCGACTGCTGCGTCCCGCCCGGCGAGCACAGCGACTCGGCCCGCCGCCCGGGACCGGCGCGAGGGCGCTCGCCCCGACCTGGGCGACCCGGGCCCTGGGCCGCGTCGTGGCCGCCGCCGTGCTCGTCGGGCTGGTCGTCGTGCCGGTGTCCGGGCACGACGGCGGACGGGACCGGCCGGCCGAGCCGTCCGCGACCCTCCCGCACGACCACGCGGCCGACTGACGCGGGCCCCTCGCCGCAGGCGCCGAGGTGCGCCGTTCCGGGCGATGGGATGATGTCGGACGACAAGGCGACGGCGGACGAGGAAGCCGGTGTGAATCCGGCGCGGTCCCGCCACTGTGACCGGCGAGCCGGTCCCGACAGGCCACTGCCCGAAGACGGGTGGGAAGGCCGGGGCAGGCATCGACCCGGGAGCCAGGAGACTCACGCTGCCGCCTCCTCGACGAACCCCCGGGGCGGATCTCCCCGGAGAGAGGGAGGGCGCGGCATGTCCGCACCACCGACGCGAACGACGGCCGCCGCTCCGGGCGGCGGCGCGGCGACCGGACCGCTGCCGTGCCGCGTCGTCGTGTGCCGGGACTGCTGCTGCGGCAGCCCGAAGATCACCGGCGTCGACCACGCGGCCCAGACCGAGCGGCTGCGCGCGGCCGCACCCGTACGCGTCTCCGACTGCCTCGACGTCTGCGACCAGGCCAACGTCGTCGTGGTGCAGCCCTCCGCCGAGGGGCGGGCGGCGGGGGCCCGGCCGGTCTGGCTGGGGCTGGTCAACGACCCGGCCGCGACGGAGGACATCGTCGACTGGATCGGCGACGGCGGCCCCGGCGTCGCGCCGCTGCCGGAGATCCTGGACCTCTACACGTTCACCCCGCCGGGGCGGCGCACCGCGCCGTGAACCGGCGGCACCCGGGCCGTCCCCGCAGGGGGACGGCCCGGATGGCGGTTCAGACCAGGTCGAAGCGGTCGAGGTTCATGACCTTGTCCCAGGCGCTGACGAAGTCGCGCACGAACTTCTCCCGGGCGTCGTCACAGGCGTAGACCTCGGCGAGCGCCCGCAGCTCGGAGTTCGAGCCGAAGACGAGGTCGGCGCGGGTGCCGGTCCAGGTGACCTCCCCGGTGGCGTCGTCACGGGCCTCGAAGGTGCTCGCGTCCTCGGAGGTCGCCTTCCACGTCGTGCCCAGGTCCAGCAGGTTGACGAAGAAGTCGTTCGTGAGGACGCCGGGGGTGGCGGTGAGCACGCCGTGGGCCGAGCCCTGCGCGTTCGCGCCCAGCACGCGCAGGCCGCCGACGAGGACGGTCATCTCGGGGGCGCTCAGGGTGAGGAGGTTCGCGCGGTCGATCAGCAGGTACTCGGCCGGCAGCCGGTTGCCCTTGCCGAGGTAGTTGCGGAAGCCGTCGGCGGTGGGCTCCAGCGCGGCGAAGGACTCGACGTCGGTCTGCTCCTGCGAGGCGTCCACGCGGCCCGGCGTGAAGGGCACCTCCACGGTGACGCCGGCCTCCCGGGCGGCCCGCTCGACGCCCGCGCAGCCCGCGAGCACGATCAGGTCGGCCAGCGAGATCTGCTTGCCCCCGCTCTGCGCGGAGTTGAAGGACTGCCGCACCCCTTCCAGGGTGCTCAGGACGGCCGCCAGCTCGTCGGGGTCGTTGACCTCCCACCCGCTCTGGGGCTCCAGCCGGATCCGGGCGCCGTTGGCGCCGCCGCGCTTGTCGCTGCCCCGGAAGGACGAAGCGGAGGCCCAGGCGGTGGAGACGAGCTGGGACACCGTGAGCCCCGAGGCGAGGACCTGCTCCTTCAACGCCGCGACGTCCCCGGAGTCGATCAGGTCGTGGGTGCGCTCGGGCAGCGGGTCCTGCCACAGGAGGGTCTCGCTCGGGACCTCGGGGCCGAGGTAGCGGACGACCGGGCCCATGTCACGGTGCGTCAGCTTGAACCAGGCGCGGGCGAAGGCGTCGGCGAACGCGTCCGGGTTCTCCAGGAAGCGGCGGGAGATCTGCTCGTAGGCCGGGTCGAAGCGCAGCGCGAGGTCGGTGGTCAGCATGGTGGGCGCGTGGCGCTTGGCAGGGTCGTGGGCGTCGGGGACGGTGTCCGCCCCGGCGCCGTCCTTCGGTCGCCACTGGTGCGCCCCCGCGGGGCTCTTGAACAGCTCCCACTCGTAGCCGAAGAGGATCTCCAGGAAGGTGTTGTCCCAGGCGGTCGGGGTCGGCGTCCAGATGCCCTCCAGCCCGCTGGTGATGGCGTCGGCGCCCTTGCCGGTGCCGTGGGTGCTGCGCCAGCCGAAGCCCTGCTCCTCCATCGAGGCGGCCTCCGGGTCGGGGCCGACGGCGTCCGCCGGGCCCGCGCCGTGGGTCTTGCCGAAGGTGTGACCGCCCGCGATGAGGGCGACCGTCTCCTCGTCGTTCATCGCCATGCGGCGGAACGTCTCCCGAATGTCCCGGGCGGCGGCGAGCGGGTCCGGAGTGCCGTTCGGGCCCTCGGGGTTGACGTAGATGAGGCCCATCTGCACGGCGCCGAGGGGGTTCTCCAGCTCCCGGTCACCGCTGTAGCGCTCGTCGCCGAGCCAGGTGGTCTCGGGGCCCCAGTAGACGTCCTCCTCGGGCTCCCACACGTCCTCCCGGCCGCCGGCGAAGCCGAAGGTCTCGAGGCCCATCGACTCCAGGGCGACGTTGCCGGTGAGGATCATGAGGTCGGCCCAGGAGAGCGCCCGGCCGTACTTCTTCTTGACCGGCCACAGCAGGCGGCGCGCCTTGTCGAGGTTGCCGTTGTCCGGCCAGCTGTTGAGCGGGGCGAAGCGCTGCTGTCCGGCACCGGCGCCGCCTCGGCCGTCACTGATGCGGTAGGTGCCCGCGCTGTGCCATGCCATCCGCACCATGAAGGGCCCGTAGTGCCCGAAGTCCGCGGGCCACCAGTCCTTCGAGGTGGTCAGCACCTCGGCGATGTCCCGCTTGACGGCCGGCAGGTCCAGGTTCCGGAACGCCTCGGCGTAGTCGAAGTCCTCGCCGAACGGGTTCGCCACGGCGGGGTTCTTGGCGAGGATCTTCAGGTTGAGGCGCTCCGCCCACCACTGGCGGTTGCCTCCGCCCTGGGTGGGGTGCGGGGCGCGCCGGTGCGCGACGGGGCAGCCCTCCGCGCCGTCCGTCTTCGCGTCGGTGACGATGGCGTCGGGATTCTCGGACATGGGTATCCTCTCGGGCTCAGCGGATCATGGTGATCAGAGAATTGCAGACGGTCGAGGGGCCCGGAGGCGTTTCGACGGAGGATGTCGGAGCCACGTCGGCGGACGGGCCGGGACGACCGGACGGGACGGACGCGGGGCGGCCGCGGACAAGCCGGTGCCGGCCGACACGGGGAGAGCGGGGGCGCGGCAGTTGCGTACGGTGGCCTCCACGGACGCCTGGCCTCCTCCCGCACGGCCCCCCTTGGCCGTCGCCGGAACCGATCCTACGATGGACCGGGTCCAGGTCAAGAAGTTCACCTGATCCGTAGTCAGTCGGAACCCGGACATTCATCGGCGAACTTCGGGTACTCCCAGCCCACCTGAAGAGGAGAAGCGAGATGAGTGACCTACTGGGACGGCTGCGGGCGCGTGGCTGGCGGGTGACGTCCCAGCGGCGCGTCGTCGTCGAGGTCCTCGACGGTGACCACGTCCACCTGACCGCCGACGAGGTGCACACCCGGGCGGCCCGGCGACTGGCCGAGATCTCCCGGGCGACCGTCTACAACACGCTGAGCGAACTGGTCGCCCTGGGCGAGGTCAAGGAGGTCGCGACCGACGGGCGTGCCCGCCGCTACGACCCCAACGCGGCACGGCCGCACCAGCACCTGGTGTGCTCCGGCTGCGGCACCATCCGCGACGTCCACCCGTCCGGCGACCCCCTGGCCGCGCTCCCGGTCGCGGAGCGCTTCGGCTTCACGGTGTCGGAGGCCGAGGTCACCTACCGGGGCCTGTGCCCCTCGTGTGTCTGAGGACGTGCGGGGGAGGCGGCGCGTGAACCCCCGCACGTCCCAGGGCGTGCGTGCCGTTGCTCGGCGGTCCGTCCGGTGGCCGGCGGGGGCCTACTTGGTGGCACCCTGCGAGAAGCCGTTGTAGATGTAGCGCTGGAGCGACAGGAAGACGATCAGCGTGGGCACGATGACGAGGATCGCGCCCGCCGAGATGGCCTCCCACTGCGCCCCGAACGGGCCCTTGAACCGGAACAGGGCGGTGGACATCGTCCCGAGCTCCTGGGAGGGCATGTAGAGGAAGGGGATGTAGAAGTCGTTGTAGACGGTGATCCCCTTGATGATGACCACGGTGGCGATGGCCGGCTTGAGCAGCGGCAGGATGATCGTGCGGTAGATCCGGAAGGCGTTCGCCCCGTCCAGCCGGGCCGCCTCGTCCAGGGAGACCGGGATGCCCCGGATGAACTGGAGGAAGATGTAGATCGAGACGATGTCCGTGCCCATGTAGAGGAGGATCGGCGCCCACCGGGTGTCGAACAGCCCCATGCCGCCCACCACCTGGAAGGTGGCGACCTGCGTGGTCACACCGGGCACCAGGGTGGCGACGAGGAAGAGGCCCATCACGAGCTTCCTGGCACGGAAGTCGAACCGGTCGATGGCGTAGGCCGTCATGGAGCCGATGAGCACGGTACCGGTGATGGAGAACAGCAGGATGAACGCCGTGTTCCCGAACGCGGTGAGCATCCTGCCGTCGGAGAACGCCGTGACGTAGTTCGAGAGGTTCAGCCAGTCGCCGGGCAGCGACAGCGCGTCCCCGTTCATCACCTCCTCGGACGTCTTGAGCGAGGTCAGGAACACCACGGCGAGGGGAAGCAGCACCACCACCGAGGCGGCGACGAGGGACAGGTAGACGAGGGAGGGGCCGATCCGGCCGCGGAGCCGGGACGCGGCGGTGTCCCGGACGGTCGGCGGGGGCGCGGTCATACGAGATCCACTTTCTCGTCGGGCACCAGACGGCGCTGGATCCAGGTGACCAGCAGGATGATCAGCAGCAGCACCACGGCCGCCGCCGAGGCCAGCCCGGTCTTGTTGAACTGGAAGGCGAGCTTGACCGTCTGGATGACGAAGGTCGAGGTGCCGGTCGCGCCGCCGGTCATGATGTAGGGGATCTCGAACACCGAGAGGGAGCCGGAGATCGCCAGGATGACGCTCAGGCTGAGCACCGGTTTGATGCCGGGGACGATGATGTGGCGGAACTGCTCCCACCGGCTCGCCCCGTCCAGTTGCGCCGCCTCGTACAGCTCCCCGGGCACGGACTGGATCGCCCCGAGGAACAGCACGAAGTTCAGACCGGTGAAGCGCCACACGGAGACGCCGGCCAGCGAGCTGTTGGCCGAGGTGGGGTCGCCCAGCCACGCGTGGTCGGGCTCCGTGCCGAACCAGGAGAGCACCGAGTCCAGGGTTCCGCCGTCCTGGAAGAAGTACAGGAAGACGAAGCCGATGGCCACGCCGTTGATGAGGTAGGGGAAGAACAGGATGCCCTTGAACAGGTTGCGGAACCGGAGGTTGAAGCTCAGCACGGTCGCGAAGTAGAGGGCGATCACGATCTGCACCACGGAGGCCGCGAGGTAGTAGAAGCTCACGAAGAAGACCCGGAAGAGTTCGGGCCGGGTGAAGATCTGCACGTAGTTGTCGACGCCGGTGACGTTCCGCTCGGGGCTGATCCCGTCCCAGTCGGTGAAGCTGTAGTAGAGCATGTTGCCCACGGGCACGTAGGTGAACGCGACCAGCAGGGCCAGGGGGACGGCCAGGAACGTCCAGGGGGTGACCAGGCGGAGCAGCCGCCGCGGCCGTGCGACGCCCCGCGGCGGACGCCGTGGGCCCGCCGTCGTGCGCGGGGGCGCGGCGGCGCGCGCTCCCGCGGCCACCGGGTCGGTCGTCTTCGTCATGTGTCGGACCTTTCGTCATCCGCTCGCGCGGCGGACGCGGGCCCCGGCCGGTGTCGTGCGGCCGGGGCCCGCCCGCCGTCGGTCAGGAACCGGCGATCTCCGCCGCCTCGTTCCACTTCGTGTCGAGGTCGGCGAAGTAGTCGTCGAGGTTCCCCCGCTGGGCCTCGCGGGCGATGTCGATCAGCTTCTGGCGGTAGTCGGGCGTGTTGAGGCCTATCTCGGCGGCGGTGTCGATCTCGTTGACCGCGCCGGTGCGCTCCTCGGACCGTTCGACGAAGGTGACGTCGTTGTCCACGAAGTCCCGCAGCGTCTCGGGCATGGGGGCCGACTTCAGGGCGGAGACGGCGCCCTCCTTCTCGGAGTAGCCCGACTCCTCCGTGAACCAGTCGATCCAGGCCCGCGCCGCCTCCTTGTGGCCGGAGTGGATGTTCACCGCCTGCTGGTAGTCCGAGACGAGGGTCGCGCAGAAAGTCCCGTCCTTCGTCGCGGGGAAGGGCATGAACCCGATGTCCTCCGGGTCGGCCCCGGCCTTCCGCGCCGCGTCGCGCATCTGCGTGATGGCCCAGGAGCCGAGCATCATCGAGCTGATCTCGCCCCTGGCGAGCAGGCTCTTCGACTGCTCCCAGTTGGTCGTGTTCGCGTCCGCCTCGGACAGGTCCCGCTCGACGATGTCGTGCAGCAGCGAGTCGATCACGTGCAGCTCGCCGCCCTTCTTCCACGGGGACACCGGACCGTCGAGCGCGTTCGTCGCACCGGCGTCGCAGGTGACCGAGCCCACGTTCGTGGTCCACTGGACGAGCGGCCAGCCGTCCTTGAAGTTCGTGTAGTAGGGGACGGCGTTCGTCTCGTCCTTGACGGCCTCCAGGGCGTCGAGGAACTCCCGTGACGTGGTCGGCCACTCGGTGACGCCGGCCTGCTCCCACAGCTTCCTGTGGTAGACGAACCCGTTGGCCGTGCCGAACTGGGCGATCCCGTAGACCTTGCCGTCGACCTCGGTCTTGTCGCTGAAGCGGTACTTCTCCGACAGTTCGGCCCCGGTGCCCAGCGGGGCGAAGAACTTCGGGTAGTCGTTCTTGGACACCGCGCCGGGGATCATGAGGACGTCTCCGTAGTCGTCGGTGTTCATACGGATCCGCACCTCGCCCTCGTAGTCGGTGAGGCCCTCGAACTCCACCTTCACGTCGGGGTAGGTCTTCGCGAACTCCTCCGCGTACGCGTCCATGGTGCCGTTCTGCACGAGGTCGGTGCGGTGGGTCAGGACCGTGATCGTGCCCGAGACGTCCGCCGGGTCGGAGGGGGCCGTGGCCGTCTCCGTCGAGGGCGTGCCTCCGCCCGAACACCCGGCGACGGTCACCAGCGCGACGGTCACCAGGGCGCCCGTCAGCGTCTTCGTCGTACCCATGTGCCCAACTCCTTCGAAATGGCGGCTCAGGTCGGGGGTGGGATGTCGGCACTATGGCAGTCCGATAGTGAACCGGTAAAGCTCCTCTTTCCTCCGCGATGCCTAATCGTTACCAGGGGGGTGATATTGCCCGTTCTGCCACGGCTGTTGTGTCGTTCGTGATGCGCGATGCGTTACTAGAACGGTTTATGGACAAGCCCTCCCATGCGGAGTTAGGTTGTCCGGCGTCGCATCACCCCCGCTGCGCCCCGCGCGATTGGAGCCGCACACCATGAAGGACGTCACCCCGCTCACCGACGGCTGGAGCCTGCGTCACCGGGGGGCGCTGCTGCCGGCCCGGGTCCCCGGCTGCGTCCACACCGACCTCCTGGCCGCCGACGTCATCCCGGACCCCTACCTCGGGCGCAACGAGGACGAGGTCGCCTGGGTCGGCCGCCAGGCCTGGACCTACGAGCGGGAGCTGGCCCCCGTCGGCGGCCACGAGCGCACCGACCTGGTCTTCGAGGGGCTCGACACCGCCGCGCGCATCAGCCTCGACGACCGGGTCCTCGGCTCCACGCGCAACATGCACCGCGCCCACCGGTTCGACGTCACCGGGCTCTCCGGCGTACTGGAGGTGCGCTTCGCCTCCGCCTACGACGAGGCGGCGGCCGTCCGGGCGGCGACCGGCGAGCGGCCGAACGTGTATCCCGAACCCTCGCAGTACCTGCGCAAGATGGCCTGCAACTTCGGCTGGGACTGGGGGCCCACGCTCGTCACCGCCGGGATCTGGCGCCCGGCCCGGCTCGAGCACTGGTCCACCGCACGGATCGCCGCCGTCCGGCCCCTGGTGACCGTCGAGGACGGGACCGGACGCGTGGAGCTGCGCATCGAGGTCGAGCGCACGGCCCCGGGCCGGGGCCGCCCGCTCACCGCCCGCGCCACCGTGGGCGGGGCGAGCGCCGAGGTGACGTTCGAGGGCCGGGAGGCCGTCGTCCGTCTGGAGGTGGCGCAGGCCCGGCTGTGGTGGCCGCGCGGCTACGGCGAGCAGCACCTGTACGCGCTCGACGTCACCCTCTCCGACGCCTCCGGGCCGCTGGACACCTGGCGGCGGAGGGTCGGCTTCCGCACCGTCGAGCTGGACCGCTCCGCCGACGCCCACGGCACCGGCTTCACCCTGGTCGTCAACGGGGAGCGGATCTTCGCCCGCGGCGTCAACTGGATCCCCGACGACGCGTTCCCCGCCCGCGTCACGCCCGAGCGGTACCGCCGCCGGCTCGCCCAGGCGGCGGACGCCAATGTCGACCTCGTCCGCGTCTGGGGCGGCGGGATCTACGAGGACACCGCGTTCTACGACGCCTGCGACGAACTCGGCCTCCTGGTCTGGCAGGACTTCCTCTTCGCCTGCGCCGCCTACCCCGAGGAGCAGCCCCTGCGCGGTGAGATCGACGCCGAGGCGCGGGAGAACGTCGTCCGGCTCATGCCGCACCCCAGCCTCGTGCTGTGGAACGGCAACAACGAGAACCTGTGGGGCTTCCGCGACTGGGGCTGGGAGCCGGAGCTCGACGGCGACTCCTGGGGGGAGGGCTACTACCTGGGCCTGCTGCCCCGCGTCGTCGCCGAGCTCGACCCCACGCGGCCCTACACGGCGGGCAGCCCCTGGTCGGGCTCCTGGGACCACCACCCGAACGACCCCGCCCACGGCACGCACCACTCCTGGGAGGTGTGGAACCGGCTGGACTACGCGGAGTACCGCGCCGACGTTCCCCGGTTCGTCGCCGAGTTCGGCTGGCAGGCGCCTCCCACGATGGCCACCCTGCGACGCGCCCTGCCGGGTGAGGAGCTCGCACCGGACTCCCCGGGCATGCTGCACCACCAGAAGGCGGAGGACGGCAACGGAAAGCTGGACCGGGGCGTGGCCCGCCACTTCCGCCTGCCCGAGGGCGACGTCGACCGCTGGCACTACCTCACCCAGGTCGTCCAGGCCCGCGCCGTCGCGGCGGGGATCGAGCACTGGCGCTCCCACTGGCCCGTCTGCGCCGGGGCGATCGTGTGGCAGCTGAACGACTGCTGGCCGGTGAGCTCCTGGGCGGCGATCGACGGGGACGGCAGGGCGAAGCCGCTCCTGCACGAGCTGCGCCGGGTCTACGCCGACCGCCTGCTCACCGTGCAGCCGGGCCCGGACGGCCTGGAGCTGGCCGTGATCAACCAGGCGGCGGGGGAGTGGCGCGCCGAGGTGACGATGCGGCGCACGGCCGTCGACGGCACCACGCTCGCCGCCGCCACCCTGCCGGTGACGGTCGGACCGCGCACCGTGGAACGGGTTCCGGTGCGGCCGGAGCTGCTGCCGGCCGCAAAGTCGGCCAAGGAGTTCCTCGTCGTCGACGCGGAGGGGCTGCGCGCCGTCCACGTCCCGGTGCCCGACAAGGACTTCGCCTACTCGTCGGCCGCCTACGACGTGACCGTGGAGCCCGTCCCCGGCCGGAGCGATACAGTCGACGTCGTGGTGAGCGCGCACACGGTGGTGAGAGACCTCCTCCTGCAGGCGGACCGGCTCGGCCCGGCCGCCGAGGCCGACCGGGGGCTGCACACCCTGCTGCCCGGTGAGCGGAGCCGCATCCGCGTCACCGGCGCCGGGACGCCCGACGCCGACGCCGTCCGGGCGGCGCTGTTCTGCGTGGACGCCGGGTGACGGCCTCCCCGCGCGCGACGATCAAGGACGTCGCCGCCCGTGCCGGGGTGTCCAAGGGGGCCGTGTCCCTGGCCTTCAACGACAAGCCGGGGGTGTCCCAGGCCACCAAGGAGCGCATCTTCCGCGCCGCCCGCGAGCTGGGCTGGGCGCCGAGCGTGACCGCCCGCAGCCTGTCCAGCAGGCGGGTGGACATCGTGGGGCTCGCGCTGTGCCGCCCGGCCCGGCTGCTGGGCCTGGAACCGTTCTACATGGACTTCATCTCGGGCATCGAGAGTGTCCTCGCGGACCGGTCCTGCTCGCTGCTGCTGCGCCTGGTCCGCGATCCCGCCGAGGAGGTCGAGCTGTACACCTCCTGGTGGCGCACGCAGACGATCGCCGGTGCCGTGCTCGTCGACTTCCACGAGGACGACCCCCGGGTGGCACCCCTCCAGGCCATCGGGCTGCCGGCGGTCGCCGTCGGGCACCCGTCGCTGACGGGGGCCTTTCCCGCCGTCTATACGGACGACGCCTCGGCCGCCGCCGAGGCGGTCCGGTACCTGGCGGCGCTCGGGCACCGGCGTATCGCACGGGTGGGCGGCCCGGCCGGGCTCGGGCACAGCGCCATCCGCGCCGCCGCCTTCTCGGCCACGATGCGGGAGCTGGGGCTGGAGGAGGGGCGCCAGATGGCGACCGGCTACGACGGCAAGGAGGGGGCCCGGGCCACGCGCTCCCTGCTGATGGCGGCCGACCGTCCGACCGCCATCGTCTACGACAACGACATCATGGCCGTCGCGGGGGCGGGCGTCGCGGCCGAGATGGGGTTCGTCGTGCCGGACGACGTCTCGCTGCTGGCGTGGGACGACTCGCAGCTGTGCCGGATCACCCACCCCACGCTGTCGGCCATGAGCCACGACGTGCACCACTTCGGCGCCGTGGTCGCCCGGACGCTGTTCGCGGTGATCGAGGGGACGCACAGCGGGGCGCTCCAGGTCCCGACCCCGACGCTCACGCCCCGGGGCTCGACGGCGGCGGCTCCCCGCCGTTCGTGACGCGCCATCGCCGACGTGGCCCTCCGCACCTCCGCGGAGGGCCACGTCGCCGTTGCGCACGCGTCAGAACGTCAGCCGGTGGTGCAGCGGGAGCCGTTGAGGGTGAAGGACTCCGGTGCCTCGTTCCCCCCGCCGGAACTGCCGTTGAAGCCGAAGCTCACGGAGCCGCCGGCGGGGATCGTCCGGGTCCAGGACTCGTGCCCGGCCCGGACGGCGGAACCGTCCTGCGTCACCCGGGCGTTCCAGGCGTGGCCGACGCGCTGGTCGCCACCGAAGGCGAACGCGAGCTCCCAGCCGTCGATCGCCCGGGACCCCGTGTTGTGGACGGTGACGTCGGCGTTGAACGAGCTGCCCCAGTCACTGAGCCGGTAGCTGACGCGGCAGTCCCCGCCCACCGGTCCCTCGGGCGTGCTGACGGCCAGCCCGGCGGAGCGCTCGGAACGGTTGCCCGCCGCGTCCCGGGCGTACACGGCGAAGACGTAGTCGGTGGCCGGGTCCAGGCCGCCGACCGTCGCGGTGGTCGTCGCCGACCCCGCGACGCGGGTCTCCCGGGCGCCGTCGATCCGGACGACGTCGTAGGCCGTGACGCCGGTGTCGTCGGTCGCGGCGGGCCAGCTGAGCGTGGCACTGCTCGACGTCACGTCCGCGGCCGTGGGGGTGCCGGGTGCCGTGGGTGCCTCGGTGTCCCCACCGCCACCGCGGTAGACACTCGCCTCCCGGGACGTCTCCCCGATCCCGTCCGGGCCGTGGAAGAACCGCTGGCCCCACGCGGTGAGCCGGGACGCGTCGAAGTCGGACGCCATGTCGAGGTACTCGACCCCGCCGCCGTTGCCGCTCCAGGACCAGCCCAGGTAGCCGACGCCGAATTCCCGGGCGGTGGCCATGATGGCGTCCTCGTCCGGGTTGCCGTCCGAATGCGCGTCGCCGAATTCCCCGACGACGATCGGAAGGCCGCGTGAGACGAACCGGTTCAGGTAATCCCGGACCGCGCTTTCCGTCTCGTACACGCCGTACATGTGGATGGAGAAGACGGTGTTGCGGTCGGGGTCGGCGGAGAAGACACCCGGCGCGTTCTCCAGCATGGTGGACGACCAGTCCTGTCCCCAGTTGGGGGCGTCGGCCATGAGGGTGTGCTCGAAGCCGGCCGCCCGCATGCGCTGGAGGGCGTCCGTCGTGCCGGCGGTCCAGTTCTCGTACCCGGTGTTGCCGTAGGGCTCGTTGCCGAGGTTGAGGATGACGTACTTTTCCTGCCCCTTGACGGCGTCCTGGACGTCGATCCAGTAGTCGACGGCCCGGGACAGCGGCACGGCCGCGGCGGCCTCCCCGTAGCCGGTGGTGTCGTGGACCTCAAGGACGCAGATCAGGCGGTTGTCCTTGCACTGCCGAACGACCGCCGCCACGTCCGAGACGTCGTTCCTCGTCCACTGGTCCCCTGAACTCAGCACCACACGTGCCGAGTTGGCGCCCAGGGCCTTGATGTCCGCCAGGGCCTGCGGGGTGCTGTCGGGGTACCAGGTGTGTGCGTGGTTGACGCCTCGGAGGACGAAGTCCTCGCCGTTCGCGTCCAGGAGGCGGCCTTCGCCGACGTGGAACCCGGGGGACGCCGCCGCGTCGTCCGCCGCCTGTGCGGCGGGTGGCGCGGCGAGGGCGGTGGTCGCCATGGCCAGGATCGCTCCCGCGGCGACGGCCAGTTTCCTTCTCATCTCTCGCTCCCAACGTGGGGGCCGGGCCGGGCCGTGGCGGGACACAGTCCGCCACCGCCGGGGACCCGCTCTGCCGTGTGGTGCCTGATGGCGGTGTCCGTCGGCCGCCGGTGCGGTGCTGCGGCTCGTGGCGGCCGACGGGGAGGAGTGGCCGGGGAATTCCCTCCGCAGGTCGGCAAAAGAGCGACAAGCGGGTGACGTTGACGTGTTCCCCGGTCAACTGGAAGAGAGGTTAGAGGCGGTGAGGTGGCAGGACAACAGCGAGAGCAAAACCGGTTAAGTTTAGTGCGTGTTTAGAGCTGCCCGACGGCTGCCGTCGCCCGGAACACCGTGCCGGAGCCCGAAAGGGCCGCCTGCTCGCCCGCCCTGACGAAGACCGCCGAGCCCGGCACCAGCGTGCTCGCGCCCCCGGAGTCGGTGACGCGCGCCCGGCCCTCGGTGCAGACCAGGATCTGCGGGGCCGTACCGTCCAGGGGCATCGGCGCGCCACCGGGGCGCGGGCGCAGCCGGGACAGCCGGAAGTCGTCGACCGGGGCCGGGTAGACCTCCTCGCCGGACGCCAGGGCCACCGGTCGCAGGGTGGGCACCGGACCGGCGGAGAACCGCGTCACCCGCAGCAGTTCCGCCACGTCGACGTGCTTGGCGGTCAGGCCGCAGCGCAGCACGTTGTCCGAGGCCGCCATGACCTCGACGCCGAGGCCGCGCAGGTAGGCGTGCGGCACCCCGGCGCCGAGGAACAGGCCCTCGCCGGGCGCCAGCCTGACGTGGCGGAGCGTCAGGGCGGCGAGCAGCCCGGGGTCGCCCGGGTGGGCCCGGGCGACGGCCCTGTACGCGGCGAAGTCCGCACGGTGCCGGCCCTCGGTCCGGGCCGCCCGTGCCACGGCCCGCGTGACGTCCTCCACCAGGGCGGAGCCCTCGGTCACGAACGCGGTGAACACCGAGCGCAGCGCCTCCTCCTCGGGCCGCGCGCGCAGGTCGGCACAGTGCCGGTCGAGGGCGTCGAGCCGCAGTGCGGCCAGCAGTTGTGCGCACTCCTCCGGGGGCCGGAAGCCGCACAGCCCCTCGAAGGGCCCGAGCGCGACGATCATCTCCGGCTTGTGGTTGTCGTCCCGGTAGGTGCGCTGCGGCGCGTCCAGCGGGATCCCGCGCGCCTCCTCGCTCCGGTGGCCGTGCGCGGCCTGGGCCGCGTCGGGGTGCACCTGGAGCGAGAGCGGTGCATCGGCGGCGAGCAGTTTGAGGAGGAAGGGCAGTCGCGGGCCGAACCGGCGCAGCACGGGTGCGCCCAGCTCGGCGGCCGGATCGCGCGCGATCACCCGGTCCAGGGGCTCCTGCCCGGCCCCGCGTTCGATCAGGGACGGCGCGGCCGGGTGGGCACCCATCCACAGCTCCGCCTGCGGCGTTCCGTCGGGTTCGACGCCCAGGAGTTCCGGCAGCGCCGTGCGCGAGCCCCAGGGGTAGGGGCGCAGGGGATTGGTGAGGCGGTCCACACGGTTCTCCTCATCCCGCCGGGGGTAGCGCGACGCCGTGGGCCCGGGCGGCGGCCGAGGCCGCCGCTCCGACCAGGCCGGCGTCCAGCGCGAGCCGCGCGGGAACGACCCGCAGGTCGCGGGTGAAGTCGAGCACGGCGTACGCCGCCAGGTGCTGGCGGAGCGGCGTGAAGAGGACGTCGCCGGACTGGGCCACGCCACCGCCGACAACGACGAGTTCGAGCTCCACCAGGGCGGCCGCCGCCGCGATCGCGGCCCCCAGGGCACGGGCGGCGCGTTCGTACGCCGCCAGCGCCCGCTCGTCCCCCGCGCGCGCCGCCACGGCGACGGCCGCCGCGTCCGCCGCGACACCCGCCGGCGGCTGCCATCCGGCCGCCTGCGCGTGGGCCATGATCGCCGTGCCGCTCGCCATGCCCTCCACGCAGCCCCGACCGCCGCACGGGCACCCGGGCCCGTCCATGTCGACGCTCATGTGGCCGATGTGGCCCGCGTTCCCCGTGCGGCCCGGGTGCACGGACCCGTTGAGCACCAGGCCAGCGCCCACGCCGGTCGACACGACCATGCACAGGGCGTTGGCCACACCCCGCGCGGCGCCGAGCCAGTGCTCGGCCGCCGTCATGGCGACGGCGTCGCCGACGAGCAGCGGCCGGACGCCGCCGGGCAGCCCGGGATGGGCGGCGATCCGGTCGATGAGGGGGAAGCCGCGCCAGGCGGGGATGTTGACCGGGCTGACGGTGCCGGCACCGGTGTCGACCGGCCCGGCACACGCCACGCCGAGGCAGGACAGGCCGCTCCAGGCGGGATGGGCGGCCAGTTCGTCGAGCACCGAGGACACGGCGGCCATCAGTTCCCCGGCCGGGCGGCGGGCGGGGGTGGGCCGCTGGGTCCGGGTGATCGGTGTCCCCGCCGGGTCCAGGAGGGCGCCGGCGATCTTCGTGCCCCCGATGTCCAGTGCTCCGTAAGCGGTCACGTCACAGCCTTTCGTCAGCGGGCGCCTCGCCCCGGGCGGACACTCTGACGCGTGGACGACCTACTTGTCTAGTAAACGGTTTAGTTTACGTAATGGTTTAGTAAATTCACTGAGTCGTGGCTGGTGGAGGACGCTGACGCGGTACGGCTGCGGCGGCGGAGGCGGAACGCCCGGCAGGGGCCGGCGGGCTACGAACGGCGGCGCGGGCGGCCGGTGCCGCGCCGCGCGCCGGTGCCGCCGCGCGGCTTCTTCCCGGCGGACCCGGTGCCGGAGGACGCCGGGAGCGTACCGGCCGCGCGCGAACGCTTCCCCTGCTTCCCCTTCTTCTCCTGCCGAGGCTGTTCCGGCGCATCCGACCGGCGTCGGCCGCGCGTGCTGTTGACGGTCCGCCCGCGCACGACGCCGATGAAGTCCTCCACGGCGTCCGTCGTCCGCTCCTCCGGCCAGGCCAGCGCGACGCCGGACTGCGGCGCGTCGGCCACCGTCCGGTAGGTCAGGTCCCTGCGGTGGTGCAGGCGGGCCAGGGACTGGGGGACGACCAGCAGACCGACGCCCGCCGCCACGAGTTCGACGGCGTCCCCGGTCGTGGCCGGACGGTCCAGCGCGGGCCGTCCGGGAGGCGCCTCCCAGTCGAGCGTGTCGTCCAGGGGGTGGAGGAGGATCTCGTCCGCGAGCTCCTCCAGCGCCACCTCGTCCGCCGCCGTCACCAGGTGGTCCTTCGGCACCACGACGACGGTGGTCTCGGTGTACAGGGGGATGGCGTGGAACACCGCCCGGTCCACGGGCAGCCGCAGCAGCGCCGCGTCGGCCGCACCCCGCAGCAGCACGCCGGAGGCGTCGGCGGGGGAGACGTCCACCAGGCGCAGCGGGACACCGGGGTGCCGCTCCTCCCAGGTCCGCACCCACTTGCCGGGCGTCACGCCGGGAACGTACGCGAGGCGGAACGCCTGAGGGGACGCGGCGGAGGCGGGCGGGGGAGGAGGTGGTTCCTGGCCTGTCACCGGGCCAGGCTACCGGCGTGGTCGGGGAGGGCGCGGACGCTCGATATCCTGGACCGCATGACGGCGCACCGGAAGACCCAGACCATGAAGCCCGCGACGGCGGCCAAGAAGCTGGGTGTGTACCTCGACGCCACCCCTGCGGAGTTCCGGGACGGGGTCGTCTCCCGGGACGAACTGAACGCGCTCCAGGCCGATCCGCCCGCGTGGCTGCGGGAGCTGCGGCGCAACGGTCCGCACCCGAGGCCCGTCGTCGCGGCCCGCCTGGGGGTCTCCATCTCGGGCCTCGCGCGCGGCGGCGTCACCGAAGCGCTCACCTCGGAGCAGATCGAGGCGCTGAAGCAGGAGGACCCGGAATGGCTCCGCAAGGAGCGCGCCACGCAGGCCGACGTGCGCGCCGAGGCCGCGCGGCTGAAGGAGAAGAAGCAGGACCGCCCGGCTGCGGGACAGACCGAGGAGACCGGCCCCCGCCGGGCCTGACCCGCTACCGGTCGGCCGCTCCTCAGCGCAGCAGGCCGTCGGGCAGCACCGCGAGGACGGGGCCCGCCGCGACGCCCAGCGCCACGGTCACGGCCGCCGCCCCCACGGCCGTGGAGGACGCCCAGGGGCGCACGTCCTCCACCGGTGCGGCCACCGGTGCGGCCGGCGTGAGGGCCGGGGCCAGCCAGCGCAGGTAGTAGAAGAGGCTGGCCACCGTGTTGAGTGCCGCGACGACCACGAGCCAGGCCATGCCGCCGTCCCAGGTGGCGGAGAAGACGGTCAGCTTGCCGACGAACACGGCCGTCGGCGGGGTGCCCACGAGCCCGAGGAGGCAGACGGCCAGCGCGGCCGTCGTCCACGGCCGGTGGCGGCCGAGCCCCCGGTAGGCGCCCAGTGTCGTCCGGGCGGGCAGGGCGGCGGCGACGGCGAAGGCGCCCACGTTGGTGAGCGCGTAGGCCGCGAGGTAGAACAGCAGGGCGCGCAGGGCGTTCTCCCGACCGGCGACCGCGACGGCCATGAGGGCGTACCCGGCCTGGCTGACCGTGGAGTAGCCCAGGAGCCGCAGCGGGTCCCGCTGGCCGAAGGCGGCGAGATTGCCGAGCGTCATCCCGGCCGTGGCGACGGCGGCCACCAGCAGCCGCCAGTCCACGACGGAGTCGGGGACGGTGAGCAGGACGCGGGCCAGGGCGATGAGGCCGCCGATCTTCGGCACCGTGGTGAGGAAGGCGGCGGCCGGCGGGGTCGCCCCCGCAGCGGCGTCCGGTACCCAGAAGTGGCCCGGCACCGCGCCCGCCTTGAACAGCAGCCCGGCCAGCAGGGCGACGACGCCCACCGCGAGCGCGGCCCTCGGCGCGCCGCCCAGGGCGTCCCGCAGCCCGGCGTAGTCGGTGGCGCCCGCGAGGCCGTAGAGCAGCGTGACGCCGAGCAGCAGGGTGATGCCGAGGAGGGCCCCGAGGAGGTACGTCTTGAGCGCGGCCTCGGCCCCGCGCGCGTCCCGGGCCCATCCCGCCAGCGCGTACAGGGGGAAGGAGGCGAGCAGGTAGGCGACGGCGAGGACCAGCAGGTCGGAGGCGCCCGCGAGAAGAACGCTGCCGAGCGACCCGAGCAGCACGAGCACGGAGAACTCGGCCTCCCGCCGGTCGCCCCGGGTCCGCTCGACGGAGAGGGCGAGCACCGCCAGTGCGGCCAGCGGCACCAGGACGCGCGCGGTGTGGGTCGGCCCGTCGACGGCGTAGGTGTGCGCGTAGACCATGCGGTCGTCCCCGGCGGCCTGGACGACGGCCACCGTGAGGGAGCCGACGAGCGCGAGGGCCGCGATCAACCGGGCGGGCCACTGGCGTTCCCGGGGGAGGTAGGAGCCGGTGAGCAGGGTGAGGACGGCCCCGAGGAGCAGGAGCAGCTCGGGGGCCAGGGCCAGCGGATCCTTGTGCACACCGATCACCCGGTGACCAGTTCGACGACCCGCCGAGCCGCCGGTTCGACCGTATCCAGCAGCCACCGGGGTGCGAGGCCGACGGCCACCGAGAGCGCCAGGAGCGGCACCACGGACCACGTCTCGGCCGGTCGGAGGTCGTGCACCGAGGCGGTGGCGTTCCCCGGGGGGCCCAGGAACACCCGGTGCAGCGCCCACAGGAACAGTCCGGCGGTCACGAGGATGCCGAGGAGGGCCAGTGCTGTGGGGACGGGGGCCGGGCCGAGCGATCCGGCGAAGATCTGGAACTCGGCGACGAAGCCGCTGAAGCCGGGCAGGCCGAGCGAGGCGAAGGCGGCCAGGGCGGTGAGGGCCGCGAAGCGCGGCGCGGGGCCGGCGAGGCCGCCGTAGGCGTCCATCTCGTAGGTGCCCGCCCGGTCCCGGAGCACCCCGGCGAGGAGGAACAGCGCCCCGGTGATCAGCCCGTGGCTGACCATCTGCACCACCGCGCCGGTGACGGCCACGGTCCGCGTCCCGGCGTCGCCGCCGCCGACGATCCCGGCGGCGCCGAGCGCCAGCAGGACGTACCCCATGTGGTTGACGCTGGTGTAGGCCACCATCCGCTTGAAGTCGGTCTGCGCGAGGGCGACCAGGGCGCCGTACAGCACGGAGACCACACCCACGACCACGACGACGAGCGCGTACGTCCGCCAGGCGTCCGGCAGCACCGGCATGGCGATGCGGACGAACCCGTAGGTGCCCATCTTCAGCAGGACGGCGGCGAGGACGGCGGAACCGGCGGCGGGGGCGTCGGTGTGGGCGGGCGGCATCCACGTGTGGAAGGGGACCGTCGGTGTCTTGACGGCGAGCCCGACACAGAGCGCCAGCAGCACGAGCGCACCCCCGGCGCCCTCACCCCGCAGCGGCGGGTCGCCGGTGAGCTCGACGATGTCGAAGGTGTGCGGGGTCGAGGCGGCGTACAGACCGATGAACCCGAGCAGCAGCGCGAGTGAGCCGACGAAGGTGTAGAGGAAGAACTTCAGCGCCGAGAGCGCGGCCCGCGCCCCGTGCCCCCAGCCGGCGATGACGAGGTACATGCCGACGATGGAGAGGTCGAAGAAGAGGAAGAAGAGGATCAGGTCGAGGGCGGCGAACAGCCCGAGGCAGGTCGTCTCCAGGGCGAGGAAGAGGACCGCGAAGCGGCGGACGTCGTGCTCCCTCTCCCGGCGCAGCGTGTGGACGGCGCACATGAGGAAGACGACGGCGGTGAGGGCGAGCAGCGGCAGCGACAGGCCGTCGACGCCGACGTGGTACCCCGCGCCGGCGCCGGGGATCCAGGGCCGGTCGGTCTCGTGGCCGATGCCCTCGCCGTCGTACGTCACCCACAGCGCGACCGTCAGCGCGAGCTCCGCCGCCGCGACCACCACCCATGTCCAGACCACGGCGCGGTCCGGCAGACGCCGGGCGGACAGGAGCAGCGCGGCCGCGACGAGCGGGGCGAAGACGGTCAGGGAGAGCACGCTCACCTCAACAGCAGGAGCAGGGCGACGGATGCGGCCAGGAGGGCGACGGCCTGGGCGTAGTACTGGTGGAGCTGCCCGGTCTGCGGTCGCAGCGCGGCCGCGCCCAGGCGTCGTGTCCCGGTGGCGACGCCCCGCACGAGGCCGTCGACGCCGCCGCGGTCGGCGCGGGCGGTCCACCCGGCCAGGCGGCGCACCGCCCGCGGAGCGGCGGCCACGGCCCGGTCCACGACGGTGTCGTCGAACCGGGCCAGCGCACCGGCCGCCGCCAGCACCGGTCGTACGACGAGGGCGCGGGCCGCCGCTTCCAGGCCGAGCCAGTTCCGCGCCCGGGCGGGCTCGGGCAGACGGTCCGCGAGAAGGACCGCGCCCGTGGTGACCGCCACGGCGAGGGCGGCGGTGACCACCATCGTTCCGGCCCCGGCGGCGGGCTCCCCGGGGACGCCGAGCACGGCCTTCAGCCTGTCGCCGCCCAGGGCGGGCAGGGCCAGGACGCCCAGGACGGCCGCGCCGAGAGCGAGGACGGCCAGCGGGAGGCGTTCGGCGGGGCGCGGGGCGCGCAGGCGCCGCCGCGCCCGCTCGGGCGGCCGCAGCAGCAGGCCCAGTGCCTTGCCCGCGTAACCCGCCGAGAGCACGGCGGCCCCCAGGGCGACGCCGTACAGCGCGGGGTGTTCGACGCCGGCGAGGATCTCGTCCTTCGTCGCCCACAGCGACAGCGGGGGGACGCCCGCCAGGGCGAGCGCGCCGACGGTGAACGGCAGGCCGACGCTCCGGTCGGGACGGGCGGCGCCGCGCAGGGCGCGCAGCCGCTGCGTCCCCCGTGTCGTCAGCCACGCCCCGGCGGTCAGGAAGAGCAGCGCCTTGACCGCCGCGTGCGCGACGAGGTGGGCCGTGCCGCCCGCCAGCGCCCCGGCACCGGCGGCCAGGACCACGAAGCCGAGCTGGGCGGCGGTGGAGGCGGCCAGCAGCTGCTTGAGGTCGCGCTGGGCGAGCGCCACGGCTCCCAGGGCCAGGGCCGTCAGCGCACCCGTCCAGGCCGCGACGTCGGCCGCCCACCCGGTGGCGGAGAGCAGGGGGTGCAGACGCAGCAGCAGGTAGCCGCCCATGGCGACCATGGCGGCCGAGTGGAGCAGCGCGCTGACCGGGCTGGGGCCGAGCATGGCCCGGGAGAGCCAGAAGGAGAACGGAAGCTGGGCCGCCTTGCCGAGTGCGGCGGCGAGGACCCCGGCCGCTGCGAGCTGCCGCCAGCCGCCCGCCAGCCCGGGCAGGGTGTCCAGGGCGAAGGTGCCGCCGCCCGCCAGGGCCGCGCCCGCCGCCAGGTAGAGGCCGACGTCCCCCGTGCGGGTGGTGAGGAAGGCGACCGTTCCGGCCGCCGGAGGGCCGTCCGTCCGCCAGTGGAAGGCGATCAGGCCGTAGGACGTCGCGCCCATCACCTCCCAGGCCAGCAGCAGCCCGGTCAGCGTGGTGGCCGTGGCGGTCAGGAGGACGGCGGCGAGGAACAGCAGCATCAGGCCGAAGAACCGGGGGCGTCCCGCGTCGATGTCGGCCGTCGCGAAGAGGAGGACGAGGAGGCCGACCGCCGACACGGTGACGATCACCACGGCGGACAGCCCGTCCACGGCCAGCGCGAGCGGACCGCCCGGCAGGAAGTCCGCCGTGGCGCGCGGCCGGTGCACGGCGGCGAGCAGGGCCAGGACGGCGGTGGCCGCCGCGACGGCGAGGGCGACCACCCCGGCCGTGCGGCCCCACCGGCCGTCCCGGTCCCGCCCGTCCCGGTCGCCCCCGGCGAGGGCGAGCACCCCGCCCGGCACGGCGGGCAGGAGGACCAGCGTCCACAGCAGGGCGCCGCTCACCGCCGCAGCTCCGCCGCCATGTCGGTCGTGTCGGCGTCCTTGGCGCGGAAGAGCAGGGTCACGACGGCGAAGCCCATCGCCATCTCGACGGTCATCGCGGAGATGACGACGAGGACGAGCACCTGACCGTCCGGCTGGGCGGGGGCGACGAAGTACCAGAAGGACGCGGCCGCCACGATGACGCCGTTGATCATCAGCTCCAGACCCATCATGATCATCACCACGGACTGCTGGCTGAGCGCCCCGTACAGGCCGACCGCGAAGAGGGCGGCGGCCAGCAGGAGGAAGAGGTCCGGCGTCATCGGCGCCCGCCCCGCACGTCGTAGCGGCTGCGGGAGGCGGAGAGGACCAGAGCGGCCACGATCGTGGTGAACAGGACGGCGCCGACGCCGATCATCACCAGCATCTTCGTCTCCATCACCCCGGTGCCGACGGCCCGGGTGGGGTCCTCGGGCACGGTGCCGCGCCGCTCGGGCCAGGGGGTCAGGAGGGCGACGGCGGCCAGGGAGAGGAACACGCCCACGGACAGGGCGAGGGCGCCCCGCCGGTTGTGCACCATGGACATGGGCATCAGACCCGCCGGGTTCATCATGAACATGATCATGAACACGGCCATGATCGCCATCTCCATGACCATCATCAGCACGGTGACCACGCCGAGATAGGCCAGGTCCAGCAGGAGCAGCGCCAGCCCCACGGCGACGAAGGACAGTGCCAGGGCGTACGTGGCCCTGGCCATCGAGTCCACCCGGAACACCGCGATCCCCGCGCCCACCGCGACCACGGCAAGCGACCAGAACAGCAGCGCCTCCACGACCTCACCCCTTCGCGACGACGACGATCGACACGGCCAGCACCTGGAGCAGCACGACGGGCAGGGCCACCACCCAGCCCAGCCGCACCACCACCTGCGGCCGTAAGCCGGGCAGCCGACCCCGCAGCACGACCAGGCAGCCCAGCACGGCCAGCGTCTTCAGCAGCGACCACAGCCAGCCCGGCAGCCACGGCCCCGCGCCGCCCCCGAGGAACAGCGCGACCGCCATGGCGGCCCCGGCCGTCAGCAGGGCGTACCGGCCAGCGAGCAGCAGCAGCCGGTCGACGCCCGACGCCTCGGCGAACACACCCCCCGCGACGTCGTCGCCGCCCGGGGCCCCGAACGGCCCCCACAGGCTGAACCCGGCCACCCCCAGCAGCAGCACCACGAACGCCACCGGCATCCAGACCACGAACCACAGCCCGTCCTGCGCCTCCACCACCGCCCCCACGTCCAGGCTGCCCGCCGCCACGGCCGGGGCGGTCAGCGCGAACATCAGCGGCAGTTCGTACCCCAGGGCCTGGGCGAGATAGCGGTACCCGCCCACCAGCGGGTACGGACTGTCCGGGCCCCAGCCCGCGAGCCACACCACGGCCCACAGGCAGACGTCCATCGCGTTGAACCAGACGACGCCCACCGGGACGTCGGCCACCACGTGCCCACCGAAAGGCACCACGGCGATCATCAGCGCAGCGACCACCACCGGCCCCGCCACCCCGGCCTGCCACAGCAGACCGTCGCGGACGGCCGTCGTGCGGCGCCGCTGGCGCAGCAGCCGCGCCGTCTCCGCGAACGGCCGCGCCGCCCGCGCCCCGCCGCCGACCGCGCCACCGGGCAGCGCGGCGTCCAGGACGGCCCCCGCCGAGGCCACCGCGAGCAGCGCGGCGAGCACCGGCAGGGCCGCCCACACCGGGGCGGCGTCGACCGTCATGACGCCCCCGCCGAGGCCGGGACCGGCGTATCGGCCGCCGGCTCGTCGGGGTCCGGGTCGAAGCTCGCCACGACCGTGCGGGCCTCCGCCAGCTCCAGCCCCGGCAGCAGCTCCACAGCGGCCCGGAGCAGGGCGGCCGAGGGCGCGGCGGCGGGCTCCCCGCGCGGACCGCCGTCGGGCGGGGGCGCGCCGCCCAGCACGGCGTCCGTCTCGACGAGCCACTGCCGCAGCCGGGCGGAGACGTCGTGCGGGGGCGCCGCACGGGCGGCGGGGCCGCCCACCCCCAGGCGACGCGCGTCCGCCGGGTGGAGCACCCCCACGTCCCGGGTGCTCCACCGCAGCAGACGCGAGCCCTCCACACGCCGCCGCCAGGGACCGAAGTCCGCCCGGACGCGCTCGTGCGGTGCACCGGCGAGCAGCCGGTCCCGCAGCGCGACCGCCCCGGACGCGGCGCCCTCCCAGCCGGTGACGGACAGCAGCCGGGCCAGCGCGTCGAGGTGCGAGCCGGCGCAGCGCCTGCGCCGGAGGTCCGGGGAGGCGTCCGCACCGGGCGCCCAGTAGGACGGCCGCCGCGCCGCCCCCGCCCGCAGCACCCGGGCGGTCGCGCTCCGGACGACGTCCCCCTGGAGCCGGACGTCCACGACGAGCCCGGCGGGCCAGTGCGGCAGGACGGGGCCCAGCGGCACCCGCAGCACGTCGAGCGTCAGCCCGTCGCGGTCCTCGGCGCGGTCGGCCATCGGCAGACCGCCGGGCAGGTCCTCCTCGGGGCCGGGGACGGAGGTGTCGTCCCGGCCGGCGGCGTCGTCCTCCTGCTCCGCCGCCCCCAGGAGGGGCACGAGTCGGCGCAGGACGCCCTCGGCCCGTCCCGGCCCGGCCACGACGCCGCGCGCGCGGGGCCCGGGCAGCTGCGACCACGTGACGTCGGCGGCCCTCCGCAACTCCGCCGACGGCTCCCCGACCACGAGCAGCACATCCGCGTCCGCGGGCCCGAGGGCCCGCACACCGCCGAGCGCGGCCAGCGCCGCCTCCGTCTCCAGCCGCAGCTCCGTCGCGCCGGGACACACGACGAGGAGGACGTGCGGGCACCGGGCGGCCCAGCGCGCCAGGGGTCCCCGGCCCCTCCGCGCGCTCACGCCCACGCGAGGACACCTTCTCGGCGGGCGTAGAGCACACCGCACATCAGCAGGCCGAGGAACGCGAACATCTCCACCACGGCCGCCGTCCCCACCTCGGCCACCACGACCGCCCACGGGTACATGAACAGCATCTCGACGTCGAAGGCCAGGAAGACCAGCGTCAGCGCGTACCAGCGGGCATGGAACCGGGACCACGCGTGCTCCGCCGGTGCGCCGCCGCAGGAGAACGGCCCGGTCACCAGCGCGGCGGCCCGCACGGCCGTCAGCCGGTGCAGGACGCGCAGCCCCGCGACACCGCCGACGACCAGCACCAGCATCAGTCCCAGGTGCGCGAACTCCGCCATGTCTCAGCTCCGCCTCCACGACGTGTACGGGCGACGACCGTCATCGCCGCCCGGTACCCCGCCGGGACGTCCCCATACCTGCGAAACGGGCGATTCCCCCCAGGAGCGGGCGACCGTCCGCGCCGGGCCTCAGCCCTCGCGCGTCGACAGCCCCGCCGCCGCGTCGCCCAGCGCGTCCAGCACCGGGCGGATCAGCGGGTGGTCCTCCGCGCCCCGGCGGACGGCCGCGAACACGCGGCGGAACGCGGCCGGACCGGTGACCGGCCGCACCACCACGTCGCGCACCTCCATGCCGCGCAGCGCCGAGCGGGGCACCAGGGCCACGCCCGCGCCCGCCCCCGCGAGGGCCACCACGGCCCGGAAGTCGTCGGAGGAGTGCCGCAACCGCGGGTCGAACCCGGCCAGCTCACAGGCCAGCAGCACCATGTCCAGACACGGATTGCCCGGGTAGGGGCCGATCCAGTCGCTGTCCGCGAGCGACAGCAGAGCCACCTCGGGCTCCGCCGCCAGCGGATGCCCGGCGTGCAGGACGGCGTCGAACGGCTCGGCGTACAGCGGCACGCGGACCAGCCGCCGGTCACCCTCGCGCGGCGCGCCCCGGTACTCGACGGCGAGCGCGACGTCCGCCTCCCCGTCGAGGACCATCGGCAGCGAGGCGTCACCCTCGGCGTCCCGCACCCGCACCCGGACACCGGGGCGCCGCACGCCGAGCGTGACGATCGCCGGGGCCAGCACCTCGGCGATGCCGGTCGCGAAGGCCGCGACCGTCACCTCGCCCGCGCTGCCGCCCGCGTACGCCGCGAGCTCCGCCTCGGCCCGCTCCAGCTGGGCGAGCATCGCGTTCGCGTGCTCCAGCAGGATCTCCCCGGCCGCCGTCAACCGCACGCCCCTGCCGCTGCGGGTCAGCAACGTGTGCCCGGTCTCCTGCTCCAGCGCGGCCAGCTGCTGCGAGACGGCGGACGGGGTGAGGTACAGCGCCGCCGCCGCGGCGGTCACCGTCCGGTGGTCCGCCGCGGCCCGCAGGATGCGCAGCCGCCGGGGATCGATCACCGGTCCATTGTCACCCGGCCGTCACCCGGCCATCGCGGACCGGGCGTCGGTGAAGGCGGCCACGGCCCGCTCCACGTCCGCGGTGGAGTGCGCCGCCGACAGCTGCACCCGGATGCGGGCCTGGCCCATCGGCACCACCGGGTAGGAGAACCCGATCACGTACACGCCGCGTTCCAGCAGCAGCTCCGCCATTCGCGCCGCCCGCGCCGCGTCCCCGATCATCACCGGCGCGATGGCGTGGTCGCCGGGCAGCAGTTCGAAGCCCTCCTCCGTCATGCGGGTGCGGAACAGTTCGGTGTTGGCGGCCAGCTTCTCCCGCAGGTCACCGGCCGACTCCAGCAGGTCCAGCACCTTCAGCGACGCGGCCGCGATCACCGGCGCCAGCGAGTTGGAGAAGAGGTAGGGGCGCGAACGCTGCCGCAGCAGCGCGACGATCTCCGCCCGCGCCGCGACGTACCCGCCGGACGCGCCCCCCAGCGCCTTGCCCAGCGTGCCGGTGATGAGGTCCACCCGGTCCATGACGCCGTGCAGCTCCGGCGTGCCGCGTCCCTTGGCGCCCACGAAACCGACCGCGTGCGAGTCGTCCACCATGACCATCGCGTCGTACCGGTCGGCCAGGTCGCAGATCTCGGGCAGCGGCGCCACGTAGCCGTCCATCGAGAAGACGCCGTCGGTGACGATGAGCCGCCGCCGCGCGTCCTGCGTCCGCACCAGCTGCTTCTCCAGGTCGGCCATGTCGCGGTTGGCGTAGCGGTGCCGACGGGCCTTGGACAGGCGGATGCCGTCGATGATCGACGCGTGGTTGAGCGCGTCGGAGATCACGGCGTCCTCGGGCCCGAGCAGGGTCTCGAAGACACCGCCGTTCGCGTCGAAGCAGGAGGAGTACAGAATCGTGTCCTCCTGGCCGAGGAACGCCGACAGCCGCCGCTCCAGCTCCTTGTGGACCTCCTGGGTGCCGCAGATGAAGCGCACGGACGCCATGCCGTAGCCCCAGCGGTCCAGCGCCTCCTTCGCCGCCGCGACGACCTCCGGGTGGTCGGCGAGGCCGAGGTAGTTGTTGGCGCAGAAGTTCAGGACCTCGCCCGAGGCCACGGAGACCGTGGCGCTCTGCGGCGTGCCGATGACGCGCTCGGGCTTGTGGAGGCCCGCGTCGCGGATCTCGTCGAGGGTGGCGCGCAGCTCGTCGCGGACGGACGTGTACATGGGAAAGGCTCCTTGGGGAGGGTCAGGCGGTCCAGTCGAGGATGATCTTGCCGCTGCGGGCGGTCGCGGCCTCGTCGAAGGCCGCCTCGAAGTCGCGGTAGGAGTACGAGCCGGTGATCACCGGGCTGAGGTCGAGCCCGCCTTCCAGGAGCACGGTCATCGCGTACCAGGTCTCGAACATCTCGCGGCCGTAGATGCCCTTGATCGTGATCATCGAGGTGACGATCCGCGACCAGTCGACGGCGAACTCCTCCGCCGGCAGCCCCAGCATCGCGATCCGCCCGCCGTGCGTCATGTTCGCGACCATGTCGCGCAGCGCCTCGGGCCGGCCGGACATCTCCATCCCGACGTCGAAGCCCTCGCGCAGCCCCAGCTCCCGCTGCGCCTCACCGATCCCGGTGTGCGCCACGTTGACCGTGAGGGTCGCGCCCGCCTTGCGGGCCAGGTCCAGCCGCGGCCCGCTCACGTCGGTGACCACGACGTTGCGCGCCCCCGCGTGCCGGGCGACCGCCGTCGCCATGACGCCGATCGGCCCCGCGCCCGTGATCAGCACGTCCTCACCGACCACCGGGAACGTCAGCGCCGTGTGCACGGCGTTCCCGAACGGGTCGAAGATCGCCGCCACGTCGAGGTCCACCCGCGTGCGGTGCACCCACACGTTCGACGCCGGCAGCGCCACGTACTCGGCGAACGCCCCGTCCCGGCCGACGCCGAGCCCGACCGTCGCCCGGCACACGTGGCGCCGTCCCGCCAGGCAGTTGCGGCACGTCCCGCACACCAGGTGCCCCTCGCCGCTGACGAGGTCGCCGACCGCCACGTCCCGCACGTCCGCCCCGACCGAGACGACCTCGCCGACGAACTCGTGCCCGAGCACCCGGGGCGTCGCCACCGCCCGCCGCGCCCAGCCGTCCCAGGAGCGGATGTGCAGGTCCGTCCCGCAGATCCCGGTGCGCAGGACCCGGATCAGCACGTCACCGGGACCGGTCTCGGGCTCCGGGACGTCCATGAGCCAGAGGCCGGGCTCGGCCCGGTGCTTGACGAGTGCCTTCATGGGGGCGGCTCCAGCCGGAAGTGGGGGTGATCACGAACGCGCACCAATCTGCGGGACGGCGCCCCACCGCGTCCATCGAGGTTTTCTTAAGCGGCCCGACAGCGCAGCTTCACGCGCTGAACGCCCGGGATGCGGGTACGTTGCGGAAGCGTGAGCCATCCGGACGCCCGCACCACCGACAGCCGCGTGGACGACCCGCTCGACCCGCGCCGCTGGAAGGCCCTCGGCGTCTGCCTGATGGCCGGGTTCATCACCCTCCTCGACGTCTCCATCGTCACCGTCGCCCTGCCCTCGATCCGCACCGGGCTGGACGCCGGGGCGGGCGCCGTCCAGTGGATCGTCGCCGGGTACGCCCTCTCCTTCGGGCTGCTCCTCGTCCCCGCCGGACGGGTGGGTGACGCCCGGGGCCGGCGGCTGCTGTTCATGACCGGGCTGGTGCTCTTCGCCCTGGCCAGCGCCCTGTGCGGGGTCGCGCCGAACCCGGCGTGGCTGGTCGCGGCCCGGCTGCTCCAGGGGCTGGCGGGCGGCATCCTCGCCCCCCAGGTCGCCGCGCTCATCCAGCAGCTCTTCCGGGGCGCCGAACGCGGCCGGGCCTTCGGCATGTACAGCGCGGTGATCGGCGTGTCCACGGCCGTCGGCCCCGTCCTGGGCGGCGTCATCATCGCCGCGTTCGGTGCCGAACAGGGCTGGCGCTGGATCTTCTTCGTCAACCTGCCGGTGTGCCTGGTCGCGGTCGTGCTCGCGGCCCGCTACCTGCCGGGCCCCGAGGACACCGCCCGGCCCTGCGCCCGTGACCTCGACCCCTTCGGCGTCGTCCTGCTCGGCGCGGGCGTCGGCCTGCTGCTCGTCCCGCTCGTGCAGGAGCGGCAGTGGACCGGCCCCGGCAAGTGGCTCCTCGTGCCTGCGGCGTTCGTCTTCCTCGCCCTGTTCGTCCAGTGGGAGCGCCGCCACGCACGCCGCGCCCAACCCCTGGTCGACCTGGGCCTCTTCCGGCTCACGTCCTACACCCTCGGCTCGCTGCTCATGCTCGCCTACTTCGCGGGCTTCACCTCGATCTTCTTCGTCTTCACGCTCTACCTCCAGGCCGGTCTCGGCTACAGCGCCCTGATGGCCGGTCTCTCCGTGACGCCCTTCGCCCTCGGCTCGGCCCTCGCCGCCGTGCTCAGCGGACGCCTGGTCGCCCGCTACGGCCGCACGCTCGTCGTCGTCGCCCTCACCGTCGTGGCCCTCGGCCTGTGCCTGGTGATCGTCGCGGTGGCGGCCGTCCCGCAGCACGCCGTGGGCCTCGCCGTGGCCGGTCCGCTGCTGCTGGCCGGTCTCGGCGGCGGCGCGGTCATCGCCCCCAACCAGACGCTCACCCTGGCCGCCGTCCCGCCCGCGCAGGGCGGCAGCGCCGCAGGCGTGCTGCAGACCGGTCAGCGCATCGGTTCCGCCGTGGGCATCGCCGTCGCGGGCGCCGTGTTCTTCGCCCGCCTGGCGGCGACGGACGACGACTGGGCCGCCGCGTTCCGGTACAGCCTCGGCGTCTCCGTGGGCTTCGTCGTCCTCGCCCTCCTCGTCGCCCTGGTCGACCTGCGCACCCGGCGTCGCCCCGCACCCGGGACGGCGTGACCGGACGGCGTGACCGGACGGTGTCCGGGCCGGTCAGTACAGTTCGACGATCGAGCGGGGGACGACGACGTGCCGGGCGCGGTGCTCGCCGGCGAAGCGGAGCGTCGTGGCGGCCCGCACGTCCTCGTCACCGGCGGCCTTCGCCACCGCCCTGCGGTGGCTCGCGCAGGTGGGGCAGTCCGCGTCCCACTCGGGGAGCTGTTCGGGGTGGTCGGCGGCCATGTGCTCGGCCAGGGCGATCTGTGAGGAGACGACGCTGTCGAACGGGTCGTGGTCCACGTGGGGTTCACCGGTGAGGCGGCTCTCGTGCACCGCCGCCATGGTGTCCTTCATGGCCCGGTACCGTTCCGCGCACTCCTGGCAGGCCCACATCCAGGCGGGCGGCAGGGGCCATGCGTCGTCGGGCCTGATCTGGTCGGCGCTCATGGCGCCACCGTAGTCGGCGGTAGCTGTCCGTGGTTGCGGTTACGGTGATTGCGTCACTGCGGAGCGTGCGCACAGCAGGTTCCGCAGGTTCCGCGCACGACCGGGCGGGGCCGACGCCGTGGGGACGGGGGCCGGTGTGTCAGGGGGCCTGCTGCACATTGCCGTGGGAACGGCTGTGCCATGGAGGTGGCAGGGGGGCGCGTCGCGTCTGGCAGGATGGCCGGGAGTGACGGGGATTCCGTGCGGTGGGTGAAGAGGAATGGTGTCCGTGGCGTCGCAGAGGGCTTTTCAGGTCGGGGCCCCCGGGGAGCGGGCGGGTGTTTTCCGCTACGACGTCCGGGAGGACCGGTGGTGGTGGTCGGACGAGATCTACGCCGTGCACGGCTACGGGCCGGGGGAGGTACCGCCGACCATGGACGTCCTCCTGGCGCACAAGTACGAGGAGGACCGGGCGTACGCCGCCGAGTCGCTCAAGCACTGCCTCGTCAACGGCGAGCCCTTCGGCTGTTACCACCGCATCGTGGACGCGTCCGGTGTGGTCCGTCGCGTGGTGATGACCGGGGACGGTGACGTCGCGGAGGACGGCTCGGTCACGGCGTTGCGCGGATTCTTCGTCGATGTCACCGAGAGTGTCGAGAAGGAGTTGCGGACGGAGGCCGGACGATCCATCGCGACGGCGCGCGCCAGTCAGGAAGAGGTCGACCAGGCGCGCGGCATGCTGATGGCCGTGTACGGCATCGACGCGGACGCCGCCTTCCAGGTGCTGCGGTGTCACTCGCAGCACGCCAACGTCAAACTGAGGGACGTGGCCAACGCCCTGGTCGCGGCGGCGCCCACGCCCGCCGGGGACCCCGCCGGGGGGATGCGGCGGCGCGTGGAACGCGTGTTGTACCCGGAGTCCGGGTGCGGTCCGTGACGGGACGTCCCGTGCTCACGGGTGCGACACGAAGGTGATCTCCGCGGGATCGGGCGGGTTTTTCCTACACTCGCGGAATGCGGATACCGAGTGACGCCCCGGAGGAGGAGTGGGAGGGCCTGGCCGAGGTCGTTCCGCTGCGTGGTGGCTACGAGTGGGGTTCCTGGGCGACCGTGCCGCAACTCCCCGCCCTGGCGGAGGAGAACGGGTCGGAGTCCGGCCATCCCGCCGGACCGGTCGACGCGGCGCGGCAGTTCGTCGTGCTCCGTGTGCAGATCTTCGCGGACGCCCGCGACGTGGCCGAGTACGTGATCGCGGGGGACCCCGTCCTGCTGGACCTCAGCGCGGCCGAGCCCGACGTGGCACGGCGGGTACTGGACTTCGCCAGCGGAACGGTCTTCGGACTGGGCGGGGGCATGCACCGGATCAACACGGACGTCTTCCTCGTCACCCCGCTGGGGACGGAGGTCAGCGACCGCTGACCGGCGGGTGCGGAGCGGGGGCGGGCCGGCCGAAGGGGCGCGGGGGCGCGGGTGGTAGACCGGGGGCATGAGCACCGAGAACGGCCGCGATCTCGCGGCGCGGCAGCGGCGACTGGCCGAGTTCGCCGCCGCCCGCGACTGGGGGCGGTACCACAACCCGAAGAACCTGGCCGCCGCACTCAGCGTCGAGGCGGGCGAGCTCGTGGAGATCTTCCAGTGGCTCACACCTGAGCAGTCGGCGGCGGTGATGGAACGGCCCGAGCAGGCGGCCCGGGTGCGCGATGAGGTCGCCGACGTGCTGGCCTACCTGCTGCAGTTCTGCGAGGTGCTCGGAGTGGACGCGCTCGAAGCCCTCGACGCCAAGATCGAGCGGAACGAGCAGCGCTTCCCCGTGCCCGAGCCCGAGAGGCCCTGATCGGGTGGCTGAGTTGTCCACAACCGCCCAGTAATCCACAGATTCCCGAGGGTCCTGGCGAGCCTGCCGCGCAGCCGTCACGGTGGGTTCCGGCGACGCGTCACGTGGTGACGCTCGACGCTGCGAGGGCTCACGGAGAGGACAGATGGATGCGGTACGGCTCGTCGGTGCCAGTCGGTCGGCGCTCACCCGGTGCGGGGACGGCGCGCAGATCGTGGTGGAGGCGTGGCAGGTCCAGGCGCTCGCTCAGGCCGTGGGGCGGCTGCTGGCGGGCAGTGGCCCGCCCCAGGCCCGGGCGGCGGCCGGTGCCCTCGCCGAGGCGGGGGTCCGCCTGCGGTGCCTCCCCGGTTGCCCCGCCGAGATCCGGGCCGCGCGCCTCACCGAAGTCCGCGACCCGCGCCGCGCTCTCGGCGCTCTCGGCGGCCTGTTGGCGGAGTTGTGCGCCGCGTTGGTCGAGGTGGCGGCCGGAGCGGAGGACGAGACGCTGTACGGGCACTGTCTGGACGCCCTGGACGCGGCGGGGGAGGTGGCCGATCGCGCGACCGCGCTCCTGGAGTGCCTGGCCTGACCCGGTGCGGGCAGCCGCGTCGAGGGGGGTGAACGACTCCGGGAGCCGGGTGCGTCCACCGCCGCGGAGGGTGGGTCGGACGTTCGGTGGGGTCTTCGGTCGGGTGGTGCGCGGCGTGCGTTCCGCGCGCTCCCTTCCCCCGGCGCGGCAGTATGGAGGGCATGGATCTTCGCATCTTCACCGAGCCCCAGCAGGGGGCGAGCTACGAGACGCTGCTGCGCGTGGCCAGGGCCACCGAGGAGCTCGGCTTCGACGCCTTCTTCCGGTCGGACCACTACCTGGCCATGGGGGACGCGGACGGGCTCCCCGGACCGACCGACGCCTGGATCACCCTCGCCGGGCTGGCCCGCGAGACCAGCCGGATCCGCCTGGGCACCCTGATGACGGCGGGCACCTTCCGGCTGCCGGGTGTGCTCGCGATCCAGGTCGCCCAGGTGGACGCCATGTCCGGAGGGCGGGTGGAGTTCGGGCTCGGGGCGGGCTGGTTCGAGGCCGAACACACCGCCTACGGCATTCCGTTCCCCCAGGAGAAGCTCGGCCGGCTGGAGGAGCAGCTGGCCGTGGTCACCGGCATGTGGAACACACCGCCCGGCCGGACCTTCGACTTCGACGGGAGGTTCTACCGGCTCCAGGAGTGCCCCGCGTTGCCCAAGCCGGCCCAGGAGCGCGTCCCGGTCCTCGTCGGCGGGCTCGGCCCCACCCGGACGCCCCGCATCGCGGCGCGCTACGCCGACGAGTTCAACGTCCCCTTCGCCTCCGTCGAGGACAGCGACCGGCAGTTCGGGCGGGTCCGGGCCGCAGCGGCGGAGCAGGGCCGGCGCCCCGAGGAGCTGGTGTACTCCAACGCCCTGGTGGCCTGTGTCGGCAAGGACGACGCCGAGGTCGCCCGGCGCGCCGCCGCCATCGGGCGGGAGGTGCCCGAGCTGCGGGAGAACGGACTGGCCGGCTCCCCGGCGGAGGTCGTGGACAAGATCGGCCGGTATGCCGAGATCGGTGCCTCGCGCGTCTACCTCCAGGTGCTCGACCTGGACGATCTGGACCACCTGGAGCTGATCTCCTCCCAGGTCCAGTCCCAGCTGCCGTGACCCGGCCCGTGCGCCCGCTGGCGGAGGCGCTGGCCCGCGAGACGCTCGTCCTGGACGGCGGTCTGTCCAACCAGCTCGCCGACCAGGGGTGCGACCTCGACGACGCGCTGTGGTCCGCGCGGCTGTTGGTCGACGCCCCGCAGGAGCTGGCGCGTGCGCACGCCGCCTACGTCGCGGCGGGCGCGCGGGTCCTGATCACCGGGAGCTACCAGGCGTCCTTCGAGGGCTTCGCCCGGCGGGGCGTCACCGGGGAGGCGGCGGCCCGACTCTTCGCGCGCAGTGTGGCCGTCGCCCGCGAGGCGGCCGGGGAGCGTCCGGTGTGGGTGGCCGCCTCGGTCGGGCCGTACGGCGCGGTGCTCGCCGACGGGAGCGAGTACCGGGGCCGGTACGGGCTCACGACACACGAACTGGTCCGCTTCCACCGGTCGCGGATCGAGGCGCTGGCGGCGGCCGGGCCGGACGTCCTCGCGCTGGAGACGGTGCCCGACGTGCGCGAGGCGGAGGCCCTGCTGCGCGCGGCGGAGGGCTGCGGGCTGCCCGTGTGGCTGAGCTACACCGTGCGGGGGGAGGCGACGCGGGCCGGGCAGCCGCTGCCGGACGCGTTCGCGGTGGCGTCGGGCAACGACCAGGTGGCCGCCGTCGGGGTCAACTGCTGTGCACCGGCGGACGTGGCCTTCGCGGTGGCGGCTGCGGCCGAGGCCACGGGGAAGCCGGTCGTCGCCTACCCCAACAGCGGGGAGCGCTGGAGTCAGGCACGCGGTGGGTGGGAGGGACCGGCCTCCTACGATCCGCGGCTGGCCGTGCACTGGCGGGCGGCGGGGGCCCGGCTCGTCGGCGGCTGCTGCCGGGTCGGCCCGGACCGCATCGCCCGACTCGCCCCCGTCCTCGCGCGGTAGCGGACCGGTACCCGGGGCTGGTGCCCGTCCCCCCGTGCGGGGGAGGGCCGGACCGTTCTCCGGTCCGACGACGGGCGGGTTCACCACCGACAGCATGGAGGCATGCGCGACGACCAGCACCTGACCACTTTCCCGGCCCACACGGTCGCCCGCCCGACGGTGGCGGACGACGCCCCGGTCCCCGCGCCGCGGTGGGCGGTGGTGGCGGCGCACCTCGTTCCCCTCACCGTCCTGCCCTCCGGGGTGTGGCGCGTCGCGATGGCGCTCGGCGTCCCCGTCGGCTACAGCGACGCGGTGCTGCGTTCCCAGTACGACGCGCCGGGCCTGGGGTCGGTCACCATCATCGGGATCAGCGTCGTGGCCGAGGTCCTCGCCTTGCTCACGCTGGGCCTGGTCCGCCCCTGGGGCGAGCGGGTGCCGGGGTGGGTGCCGTTCGTCGGCGGCCGTCGCATACCGCCGTGGGCCGTCCTCGTCCCGGCCGCGCTCGGTGCGCTGGTGCTGACGTCGGTGCTGACCGGTCAGGCGTTGCTGTGGAACAGCGTGGGGCACGGCGCCATCTCCGCCGAGGGGCGTGCGGTGCTGGGATGGTGCTATCTGCCCCTGCTGGCCTGGGGCCCGCTGCTGGCCGCCGTCACCGTCTCCTACCACCGCAGGCGTCGATCGGGCCGCCGAGCGGCCTGGTGCGGGGGCGGGGGCGGGGTCATGGCGGGAAACGTCCGTCGTTCGCTGGGCACGGGGCACCGGCCTCGGGAAGGATGAGCGCATGGGATTCCACGTCGACTCCGAGGCCGGGCGGCTCCGCCGCGTCATCCTGCACCGCCCCGGGCTGGAGCTCAAAAGGCTCACCCCCTCCAACAAGGACGACCTCCTCTTCGACGACGTCCTGTGGGTGCGCCGGGCGCGTCAGGAGCACGACATGTTCGCCGACGTCCTGCGCGAACGGGGCGTCGAGGTGCACCTCTTCGGTGATCTGCTGACGGAGAGCCTGGACCTGCCGACGGCCCGTGCGCTGGTCCTGGAGCGCGTCTTCGACGAGAAGGAGTTCGGCCCGCTGGCCGCCGACCACCTGCGGGCGGCCTACGACGAGCTGCCCTCGGCGGAGCTGGCCCGCGTCCTGGTGGGCGGTGAGACCAAACGGGAGTTCCTGGAGCGGCACGCGGAACCCATGTCCGTGCGCTTCCACATCATGGCCCCGGACGACTTCCTGCTCAGCCCGCTGCCCAACCACCTGTTCACCCGCGACACCTCGGCCTGGATCTACGACGGGGTGGCCATAAACGCCATGCGCTGGCCCGCCCGGCAGCGCGAGACCGTGCACTTCGAGGCGATCTACCAGCACCACCCGCTGTTCACCGGGGCGGAGTTCGCCTTCTGGTCGCGCGGGGAGAGCACCCACCCCTCGACGATCGAGGGCGGCGACGTCCTCGTCATCGGCAACGGCGCGGTCCTGGTGGGGATGAGCGAGCGCACCACCCCGCAAGCGGTCGAGATGCTCGCCAAGGTGCTGTTCGAGTCGGGCTCGGCCCGCACCATCGTGGCGCTCGACATGCCGAAGGCCCGTTCCTTCATGCACCTGGACACCGTGATGACGATGATCGACGGGGACACCTTCACCCAGTACGCGGGGCTGGGCATGCTGCCGTCCTACACGATCGAGCCGGCGGCCGACGGGGACGAGCTGAAGGTGACCGGCCACGCGCCGGAGCACATGCACCACGCGATCGCCGCCGCCCTCGGTCTGGACGCGATCCGGGTGCTCACCGCCGTGCAGGACGTGCGGTCGGCCGAGCGGGAGCAGTGGGACGACGGCTGCAACGTGCTGGCGGTCGAGCCCGGCGTCGTCGTGGCCTACGAGCGCAACGTCACGACCAACACGCACCTGCGCAAGGAGGGCATCGAGGTGCTGGAGATCCCCGGGAGCGAGCTCGGCCGGGGGCGCGGCGGGCCGCGGTGCATGAGCTGCCCGGTGCACCGCGATCCGGTCGGCTGAGGGGCCGCCCGGAGAGCGGCTGCATAGAGATACGATGTCGCGTATATAGTTTCAGTACGTATCGGTTACGCGACCCAGGAGCCCATCCTCATGGCGACAGATCTCACCGGCCGCCACTTCCTCAAGGAGCTGGACTTCACTCCCGAGGAGTTCCGTCACCTGATCCGGCTCGCCGCCGAGCTCAAGGCCGCCAAGAAGCTGGGCACCGAGACGCCTCGGCTGCGGGGGCGCAACATCGCGCTCGTCTTCGAGAAGACGTCCACCCGCACCCGCTGTGCCTTCGAGGTCGCGGCGGCCGATCAGGGTGCGGCGACGACGTTCCTGGACCCCTCCGCGTCCCAGATCGGCCACAAGGAGTCCGTGAAGGACACCGCCCGCGTCCTGGGCCGGATGTTCGACGCCGTCCAGTACCGGGGCAGCGGCCAGGAGGTCGTCGAGGAGTTGGCGGCCCATGCCGGCGTCCCGGTGTACAACGGCCTCACCGACACGTGGCACCCCACCCAGATGCTGGCCGACGTGCTCACGATGACCGAGCACTGCGACAAGCCCCTGAGCGAGGTCGCCTACGCCTACCTCGGGGACGCCCGCTCCAACATGGGCAACTCGTACCTGGTCACCGGTGCGCTGCTGGGTATGGACGTCCGCATCGCCGCTCCCCGCGCGCTGTGGCCGCACCAGGACGTCGTCGAGCGGGCCCGGGAGCTGGCGCGGGACACGGGTGCCCGGGTGACCCTGTCCGAGGAGGTCGCCGACGCGGTGCACGGCGCGGACTTCGTGGCGACGGACGTGTGGGTCTCGATGGGCGAGCCCAAGGGCGTCTGGGACGAGCGCATCGGCCTGCTGTCGCCCTACGCCGTCACGATGGAGGTACTGCGGGCCACGGAGAACCCGCAGGTCAGGTTCCTGCACTGCCTGCCCGCCTTCCACGATCTCGGGACGGCCGTCGGCCGTGAGATCCACGCGCGCCACGGGCTGTCGGCCCTGGAGGTGACGGACGAGGTGTTCGAGTCCGAGCACTCCGTCGTCTTCGACGAGGCGGAGAACCGGATGCACACGATCAAGGCGGTGCTCGTCGCCACGCTGGCCGGCGGTTGACGGCTCCGAGGTGCGCCGGGGCCGACCGCGTCTATCGCACCCTCGTGACGACAGTCAGAAACCGGTGATACGTTCGTGTCATGAGCCCGTTCACCGGTTCCGCTCGCAGCACCGACCAGTGGCACCACCTCGACGTCGAACGGGACGACGGCGTCGTGACCGTGACCCTGAACCGTCCCCACCGGCTCAACGCCCTCACGTTCGCGGCCTACGCCGACCTCCGCGACCTGCTGGCGGAGCTGACACGGGAGCGCTCCGCCCGGGCCCTGGTCCTCGGCGGCCGGGGGAGGAGCTTCTGCTCCGGCGGTGACGTGGAGGAGATCATCGGCGCCACCCTCGGCGCCGACACCGCCCGGCTCCTCGACTTCAACCGCATGACCGGGCAGGTCGTGCGGGCGATCCGGGAGGCGCCCTTCCCCGTCGTCGCGGCCCTGCACGGCGCCGCCGCCGGGGCGGGTGCCGTGCTCGCGCTCGCCGCGGACTTCCGCGTCGCCGACCCCAGCACCCGCTTCTCGTTCCTGTTCACCCGCGTCGGCCTCTCCGGCGGGGACATGGGCGCCGCCTACCTCCTGCCGCGCGTCGTCGGCCTGGGGCACGCCACCCGTCTCCTCATGCTCGGTGACCCCGTCCCCGCCGACGAGGCCGAACGCATCGGCCTCATCAGCAGGTTGACGCGCGACGGTGACGCCGACACGGCGGCCGGGGCACTCGCCCGCCGGCTGGCCGACGGCCCCGCCCTCGCCTACGCCCAGACGAAGGCGCTGCTCACCGCCGAGCTGGACCTGCCGCTGGCGGCGGCCGTCGAGATGGACGCCGCCACCCAGGCCCTGCTCATGCACAGCGCCGACTACGCCGAGTTCCACGCCGCCTTCACCGGGAAGAGGCCCCCCGTATGGCAGGGCAGGTAGCGCACCGCGTCGCCGTCGTCGGCGGGGGCCCCGGCGGGCTCTACGCGGCGGCGCTGCTCAAGCGCCTCGACCCGGCCCGCCGCGTCACCGTCTTCGAACGCAACGCGCCCGAGGACACCTTCGGCTTCGGCGTCGTCCTCTCGGACGAGACGCTGGGCGGCATCGAGGAGGCCGATCCCGTCGTCCACGCCGCCCTGCGTGAGCGCTTCGTGCGCTGGGACACCATCGACGTCGTCCACCGCGGCCGCACCCTGACCTCCGGTGGGCACGGGTTCGCCGCCCTCGGCCGCCGCGCACTGCTCTCCGTGCTGCACGCGCGCTGCCGGGAGCTCGGCGTCGACCTGCGCTTCTCCGCCGAGGCCCCGCCCGCGGGCGAACTCGCCGACACACACGACCTGGTGGTCGCCGCCGACGGCGTGCACAGCACCATCCGCGAGGCCGGGCGGGACGCGTTCGGCCCGCACCTGACCGCGCACCGCTGCCGCTACATCTGGCTCGCGGCCGACGTCGCCTTCACGGCCTTCCGTTTCGAGATCGCCGAGACGCCCCACGGCGTCATGCAGCTGCACGGCTACCCGTACGCACCCGACCGCTCCACCGTCATCGTCGAGATGCGCGAGGAGGTGTGGCGGGACGCCGGGTTCGCGGGCCTGGACGAGGCCGCCTCGGCGCGGCGTTGCGCGCGGATCTTCGCCGACGCGCTCGGCGGCCGGCCCCTGCGCGGCAACGCCTCGCGGTGGACGCGCTTTCGCACCGTGGTCAACGAGCGCTGGTACCACGGCCGGACCGTCCTGCTCGGCGACGCCGCCCACACCGCGCACTTCTCCATCGGCTCGGGCACCAAACTCGCCGTCGAGGACGCCCTCGCCCTCGCCGCCTGCCTGCGCGAACAGCCCTCCGTCCCCGAGGCGCTGGCCGCCTACGAGGCGGAGCGGCGGCCCGTCGTGCAGTCGGTGCAGCGGGCCGCCCGCGCCAGCCTGGAGTGGTTCGAGGATGTGGCCGGGTACGTGCACCAGCCGCCGCGGCGGTTCGCGTTCAACCTGCTCACGCGCAGCCGTCGCGTCACCCACGGCAACCTGCGGTTGCGCGACGCGGCCTTCACGGACGCCGTCGCCGGGGAGGCCGGGTTCCCGCCGGGCACCCCGCCCATGTTCACCCCGTTCACCCTGGGGGGAGTCCGCCTGCGCAACCGCGTGGTCGTCTCGCCCATGGACATGTACGTGGCACGCGACGGTGTCCCGGGCGACTTCCACCTCGTCCACCTCGGCGCCCGGGCGCTCGGCGGCGCCGGCCTGGTGATGACCGAGATGGTGTGCGTCAGCCCCGAGGGGCGCATCACCCCGGGCTGCGCCGGGCTGTGGAACGACGCCCAGGAGGACGGCTGGCGCCGCGTCACCGACTTCGTGCGGGCACAGTCGCCCACGGCGGCCGTCGGCGTCCAGCTCGGCCACGCGGGCCGCAAGGGGTCCACGCGGGTGATGTGGGAGGGCATCGACCAGCCGCTCGCGGAGGGCAACTGGCCGCTCGTCGCGCCCTCCGCCCTGCCCTACCTCGACGGAGTCAGCCAACGGCCCAGGGAGTTGACGCGCGCGGACCTGGTCCGGCTGCGCGGGCGGTTCGCCGGCGCGGCCCGCCGCGCCGCCCGCGCCGGCTTCGACGTCCTGGAGCTGCACTGCGCGCACGGCTACCTGCTCTCCAGCTTCCTCTCCCCGCTCACCAACCACCGCACCGACGCCTACGGCGGCGACCTCGCGGCCCGGCTGCGGTTCCCGTTGGAGGTCTTCGACGCCGTGCGGGAGCAGTGGCCGGCCGCCCGGGCCCTGACCGTACGGATCTCCGCGACCGACTGGGCCCCGGGCGGCACGACGTCCGAGGACGCGCTCGGCATCGCCGCCGCCTTCCGCGACCACGGCGCCGACGCCATCGACGTCTCCACGGGCCAGGTCGTCCCGTACGAACGCCCCGACCACGGCCGCTCCTACCAGACGCCGTACGCGGACCGCATCCGCAACACCCTCGGCCTGCCCGTCATCGCCGTCGGTGCCCTCTCCTCCTGGGACGACGTGAACTCCCTCGTCCTGGCCGGCCGGGCGGACCTGTGCGCGCTGGCCCGTCCGCACCTGTACGACCCGCACTGGACGCTGCACGCCGCCGCCGAGCAGGGCTACAGCGGCCCCGGCGCCCCCTGGCCCGCGCCCTACCGCGCGGGCAGCCGCATCCCGCCGACCGGGCGGACGGACGCGCCCCGCCCGAGGCTCGCCCTCTGAGGCCGGTCAGACGTCCCGGCCTCCGGTCCCGTCCCCGTGCGCGTCGCCGTTCCCGGGACCGTCCCCGGGACCGTCCGCACCTTCGTCCCACCAGTGGTCCGACTCCTCGCGGCGGTTGGCCACGACGGCCGCCACCGGGGGAATGAGCGCGGCCACCACGCACATGCCGACGGCCAGCGGTACGGAGAACAGCCGCACGAAGGCCCAGGCGCTGACGAAGAGCGCCAGGCACACCGCCATCAGCGCGAAGTAGCGTCGCTCCCGTCGTGGCTGCGTCCCGGTGGGGACGCCGCCCGGGGGCCTGCGGTCGGGCATGCCTCCAGGCTACGCCCGGCGCCCCCGGCCGCGCCCGGACGTCAGGCGAGCTGCTCGCGCACGAACTCGGCCCCCCGGTCCCGCAGCCGTTCGTGCAGCCCGGCGAAGACGGCGGCGGAGCGCTCGCCGGGCCAGTCGGCGGGCAGCAGCGACGGGGGCAGGCCGGGGTCGGCGTAGGGCAACTGCCGCCAGGCGTCCAGGGCCGCCAGGTAGTCGCGGTACGCCTCGACGGGCGAGGGACGGCCCGCCAGGGGGGACCAGGTGTCCAGCACCGGCTCGTGGGCGCCGAGGAAAGCGTGGTGGAGCGCGGCGAGCGCGTCGAGGTCCCACCAGCGGGCGACGGTGCGTGCGGTGGGGGCGAAGCCCGCGTGGGTGCCGAGGAAGAGGTCGACGTACCCGTCCAGGTCCAGCCGCCGCAGGGTGTGCCGGGTCTCCTCCGCCAGGTGGGAGGGCGCGATCCAGACCCCGGGCGCCGCGTGGCCGAAGCCGAGCCGGGCCAGCCGGGAGCGCAGCAGATGGCGTTTGGTGCGCTCGCTCTCCGGCACCGAGAAGACGGCGAGGAGCCACTGCCCGTCCGGTCGCGGACGTCGGTAGATCCGCCGGTCGCCGTCCTCCAGGAGCTGCCGGGCGGCGGCGGAGGGCGCGTAGCCCGCGGTCTTGCTCCCGGCGTCGGCGACCGTCAGCAGCCCGCGCCGCTTGAGCCGGGAGACCGCCGAGCGCACGGCGGGGCCGTCCACGTCGAGCGGCGCCAGCAGGCGGATGAGCGCCGCGACGGGGACGCGGGCCTCGGGAGCGAGGTCGCGGCCGTAGGCGCCGTAGAAGGTGAGGATGAGCGATCCGGGTGTGTGCTGCTCTGCCACGCCCGTCACTCTAAGGGCCGTGGCACCCGGGTTACCCGTCGGTCGCGGCGGGGCCGGGCCCGCGCAGCCGGTACCGCTGGAGCTTTCCGGTCGGGGTGCGGGGGAGGGCGGCGGTGAACACGACGGCACGCGGGCACTTGTAGGGCGTCAGCTCCGTGCGGGCGAAGGCCCGCAGGCCCTCCGCCGTCGCGGCCGTCGCCGGGACCCCCTCGCGCAGGACGACGTGGGCGACCGCGATCTGCCCGCGCCGCTCGTCGGGCCGCCCGACGACGGCCACCTCGGCGACGTCCGGGTGGCGCAGCAGCGCGTCCTCGACCTCCGGTCCGGCGATGTTGTAGCCGGCGGACACGATCATGTCGTCGGCGCGCGCGACGTACCGGTAGGAGCCGTCGGGCTCCCGCACGTAGGTGTCGCCCGTGAGGTTCCAGCCCGCCCGCACGTAGGCGCGCTGCCGGTCGTCGGCGAGGTAGCGGCAGCCGACGGGGCCCCGGACGGCGAGCAGGCCCGGCTCGCCGTCCGGCACCGGCAGGCCGTCGGGGCCCTGGACCTGTGCCTGAAAGCCCGGTACGGGCACGCCCGTCACCCCGGGGCGGGCGGCCTCGTCGGCGGCCGAGAGGAAGATGTGGAGCATCTCCGTGGCGCCGATGCCGTTGATCAGCCGCAGCCCGGTCGCGCGCTCCCAGGCGGTCCAGGTGACGGCCGGGAGGTTCTCGCCGGCGGACACGCAGCGCCGCAGCGAGGAGACGTCCCGGCCGTCGAGCCGCTCCAGGAGCGCCCGGTAGCCGGTCGGGGCCGTGAACAGCACGCTCACGCGGTGCCGTTCGACGGCCTCCAGCATCTGCTGCGGGCCGCTCCACTGCTCCAGCACGGCGGAGGCCCCGGCCCGTAGGGGGAAGACGAGGAGCCCGCCGAGCCCGAAGGTGAAGCCGAGTGGGGGAGAGCCCGCGAAGACGTCGTCCGGCTCGGGGCGCAGGACGTGCGCGGAGAAGGTGTCGGCGACGGCGAGCACGTCGCGATGGAAGTGGACGCAGCCCTTGGGACGGCCCGTGGTGCCGGAGGTGAAGGCGATGAGGGCGACGTCGTCGGCGGCGGTGTCGACGGCCCGGTACGGCGCGGGGTGCGCCGCCCCCAGCCGGCGCAGCTCGTCCTCCTCGCCGCCGAAGGTGGTCAGCCGCAGCCCGGTGACCTCCGCGCCGACCAGTTCCTCCAGCGCCGAGACGTCGCACAGGGCGTGTCCGATCCGGGCCAGCTCGCAGACCGTCCGCAACTCGGCGCGGCGCTGCGCCGCCAGCACCGTGACGGCGACCGCCCCGGCCTTGAGCACGGCGAGCCAGCAGGCCGCCAGACGCGGCGAGTTCGGCCCGCGCAGCAGGACCCGGTTCCCGGGCACCACGCCGAGGTCGGCGGTGAGCACGTGGGCGATGCGGTCCACCTCGGCGCGGAGCTCGCCGTAGGTGAAGCGCGGTCCCCGGGCGTCGTGCAGGGCGGTTCGGTCCTCGCCCAGCCGCCGGGCGGTGGCGTCCAGCAGCTCGGTGGCGCAGTTGAGCCGCTCGGGGTAGCGGGGGCCGGGGCCGTCGAGGAGGAGTACGGGCCACTGTCCGGCCGGTGGCAGGTGGTCGCGGGCGAAGGTGTCCACGTGGGCGGACCGGCTCAGCTCCATGGCGGGATCTCCCCTTGGGCGTACCGAAGAAATGGGGTGGTTCCTGGCATGCCGTGTGCGGTTGAGCGTAGCGTGATGGTGACGACAGTCAACAGATCGCAATACACGACCCGGAGGAGCCGGATGCCGCAGTTCGCCCTGGAACCCGAGCAGACGGCGCGCTGCGCCGAACTCCGCGCCCTCGCCGCCGGAACGCTGCGGCCGCTCGCCGAACGCGGCACCCCCGGTACCGTCAACCGGCCACTCCTCGCCGCCCTCGGCGACCTCGGACTCCTGAGCCGCCTCTTCCCGGTCCGCGCCCTCGAACTGTGCCTCCTGCGCGAGTCCCTGGCCCACGGCTGCACCGAGGCGGAGACGGCCCTCGCCCTCCAGGGACTCGGCGCCTACCCGATGGTGCTGGCCGGCAGCGCCGCCCAACGCGACCGCTGGCTGCCCGAGGTCGCCGCCGGGCGCGCCGTCGCCGCCTTCGCCCTGTCCGAGCCGGACGCCGGGTCCGACGCAGCGGCCCTCTCGCTGCGGGCCCGGCCGGACGGCGCGGGCTGGCGCCTGACCGGCACCAAGACATGGATCTCCAACGCCCCCGGCGCCGACCTCCTGACCGTCTTCGCGCGTACGGGCGAAGACGCCGGAGCCCGGGGCGTCACCGCCTTCCTCCTCGCCGCCGACCGGCCGGGGCTCTCGGTGACACCGCTCGACATGCTCTCTCCGCACCCCATCGGCACCCTGGAGTTCGACGGCGTCCCCGTCGGCCGCGAGGACCTCCTCGGCGACGTCGGAGGCGGCTTCACCCTCGCCATGCGCACCCTCAACCTCCTGAGGCCCAGCGTCGGCGCCTTCGCCGTGGGCATGGCCCAGGCCGCGCTGGACGCCTCGCTCGCCCACGCCGACGAGCGCCGGGCCTTCGGCGGACGGCTGCGCGCCCTCCAGGCGGTGAGCCACCAACTGGCCGAGATGGCGACCCGGGTGGAGGCCGCCCGGCTCCTCGTCCACGCCGCCGCGGCGGCCTGCGACCGGGGCGCGCCCGACGTCGCGGCCCGCTCCGCGATGGCGAAGCTGTTCGCCACCGAGACCGCCCAGTACGTCGTCGACACCGCCGTCCAGATCCACGGTGCCCGCGCCCTCCAGCGCGGGCACCTCCTCGAACACCTCTACCGGGAGGTGCGCGCCCCCCGCATCTACGAGGGGGCCACCGAGGTCCAGCGCACGATCATCGCGAAGGAGCTGTACCGGTGACCCTGCACCGCCTCAACCCCGCCGGGCTCGCCCGCCCCTCCGGCTTCAGCCACGCCGTCGTCGCCACCGGTTCCCGCCTGGTGATGCTCGCCGGGCAGACGGCGCTCGACGGCCAGGGGCGCGTCATACCCGGCGGGCTGCCCGAACAGTTCGAGCGGGCCCTGGCGAACCTGCTGACCGCCCTCCGCGCGGCCGGCGGCACCCCGGCCGACCTCGCCCGCGTCACCGTCTACACCACCGACGTCCCCGCCTATCGCGCGCACGCGGCCGCCCTCGGTGGCCTGTGGCGCGCCCACGCGGGCCGCGACTACCCGGCGATGGCCCTCATCGGCGTCGCCCGGCTGTGGGACGAGGAGGCCCTCGTCGAGCTCGACGGCCTGGCCCTCCTCCCCTGAGCCGGGCTGGTGCCCGCGCGGATGCCGCGACCGGTACGCGCGACATCACCGAGCATGCTCGGGCCCTCACCACCGTCGTCACCGCACTGTCCCCCTCCTCGACGACGGGCTCCCCGCCCCTCCCCGCCGAGCGTCCCGGGGCCACCGAGCGGGGCGTCCCGGCGTCCCCGGACCCGCCCGATCGGCGACCCCGCCGTGGTAACTCTCCCGGGCCAGTCGCACCTGGTGCCCCTCGGGCACAGGTCAGGGAATACCGGTGGGAATCCGGAACTGACGCGCAGCGGTGAGGGCGACGGGCGTGGCATCGAAGGTGTCGAGAAGGTCGCGGAAGCGCTGCGCACCCACGGTTTCACCCCGTGAGCGGTTCTGAGGCGGCCACGGCTGGGAAGGCACGGGTGCGCCGGGCCCCGGTGGCCGGTTCCTCCGGCGCGGCACGGCGCTGGGGCGGCGCCCTCGCCCGGACGGCGGGGCTCGCCGCGCTCTGCGCGTCCGTCGCCGTGGCCATCACGATCGGTCCTGCGGACATCGGCGTACGGGACGTCTGGTCGTACTGCGACCGGGTCGCCGTCCTGAGTCGCGGCCGGACGGTGGCCTGCGGCAGTCCCCGGGAGGTGCTCACGGAAAGCCTCATCGCCGACGTCTACGGGGTGCGGGCGGCCGTCACCCTCGACGGTCCCGGGCTCCGCCCACATCCGCTTCCTGGGCACGCTCCGAGGGTCCTGAGTCCTCAGCGAGACGGAAGCGAGGGAAAGGACACCGGAAATGTGCAGGGGTGCGCAGGGGGATATCGACGGCCCCGGGAGGGGCGATTTTTCGCCTTTCCCGGTGAGCTGCTCAGGGGGTTCCCCGGTATCATCCGCGCCGCGCGTCCCCGCTGCCCGGGCGGGCCCCGGGGGCGTGCACGGCGCTCGGATTCGTGCGGGAGCAAACACGGCGAACTCCTCCCGGAGCGGCCGACGGCGGGTCCGCTTCATCTGATCTGCCGGGCTTGTCCGGTCGCTCCCGGCGGGTGGACCAGTCGGTGCGTCGGATCCACCTGACCACCGGAAACGTCGCTCAGGGGTAGGAACCGGGCTCACGGGGTAATGACGCGCGTATATTCCTTTGGGGCCCGCCGCTGCCGAAGGTGCGTACAGGGTTCGGTCCGGAACGCCGGCGGACGGGGGGCTCGGCGAAGTGGGAGGTGTGGGCCGTTCCATGGTCATCCGCATATGGTTCAACTACTTGTCTCCTTTCAGTATGTTGACCCGACGCATCGTCGGGAGCACGCTGGCCGGGGCGGCCGTGGAGGTCCGGTGGTTACCGCACGAGGGGGGAGTCCTGCGCCAGGGGCCGCTGCCGCCCTCGGGTCTCGTCTGGGAGTTCGGGGTGCGCCGCCTGGCGAGCAGGCTGGGCCAGGAGGTGGGCGCGTCAGCGCCCAGACCGACCAGCGGACGACTGGCCCTGCGCGGCTATCAGTACGCCTGTGACCAGGGACTGGGGGAGAACTACAGCGACCACGTCTACGCCGCCTACTTCTCCGAGGGGCGTGACATCGGGGCGCTGGGGCAACTGGTGGGGGCGGCCGAACGGGCGGGACTGGAGCCCGAGGCCTTCCGAAGAGCCGTCACCTCTCAGCACTACGCCCAGCGGCACCGGGCGGCACTGCGGGAGGGGCGCCACGTCACGGTCGTGCCGACGCTGGTCTGCGGCCGGCACCGGATCGAGGGGGTGCCCACGGAGGCCCAGATGGACCGCCTGACCGCCGACGCGGGCTCCGCGCGGGTGCTGCGGCCGTGAGAGCGGACGGCACACCGACGGGGGTCAGTTGCCCCGACCGGCCGTCGTCGGCTCTCCCGCCTCGTCGATGTGGGCGAGCGTCGTGTTGAGCGCCTGCAGGAGGTGCGCCGCCGTGCCGCAGGGCAGCCGGGCGAGGAGGCGGGCATGGCACTCCGTGACCGTCTCGGCCACGACACGCGTCAACTCCGCGCCTTCGGGGGTGAGATGGACCCAGTTGCTCCGGCCGTCGCGGGTGTTCGCCTCGCGGTTGACGAAACCCGACCGGGCGAGGCGCTGAATGATGTTGCTCGTTCCCCCGGACGACAGCCCGCAGGTGGCCGCCAGTGACGTCGGCCGCAGGCGGTGGTCCTGGGCTCTCAGCAGGGCCCTGAGGATGTCGGCCTCCGCACGGGTGAGTCCCACGCGGGCCGCTGCCGCGGCGGTCGCGGAGCTCAGCAGCTGGCCCAGCCGATCCACCTGGTGGGCGAGCAGGGCGGGGTTCACCGTGAAGTCGTCCGAAGGCGCCATTCAGCGTTCTCCTTCTGCTTCTGGAGCCTCTGCTCCCCGGGCCGGTCCGCGCAGCGACGAGCGAAGGCTCGATGCGGGGGCGCGAAGCCGAAGAGGGGGCTGTCTGAATCCCACTCCGTGGTGAAGGCGGCCCCCGGCGCCCTTGCTTGAGCAAGTGTAAAAGGCAACGTTCGCCGACGGGGTGGGCCCTGGCAATATTGGCCAGTTGATTCCGTGGAGCGCGTGATATTAGCATGTCGATGTACCTTTCTGGAAAGCTTTTTGAGGTGCGGTCGCACGGTTCTGCTCATGGCCCGACATCTCTCCACGCGTGACCAACCGTGTGATGCGCGCAGTTGGCCACCTCGACGTCCGCACACAGAGGGTCACATGATCAGTCAATCCGGACTCGTCCGAAGAACCGCCGCGTTACCCGAGCCGTTCGACGCCCCCGGCCCGGACCGCCTCTCTCCCACCGTCCCGGTGCCGATCGCGGATCTGCGTCCGGCCGACTCGCCGCGCTCGGCGGCGGCGGGGGACCCCGACCACCTCCGGGCGCTGGCCGCGTGGCCCGGCGAACTGCCCCCCGTCATCGTCCACCGCTCCACGATGCGCGTCATCGACGGGACGTACCGGCTGCGCGTCGCCGTGCTGCGGGGGGCCACCCACATCCCGGCGCGGTTCTTCGACGGCACCCCGGAGGACGCGTTCGTGCTCGCCGTCACCGCCAACTCCACGCACGGGCTGCCCTTCACACCGTCGGAGCGTTCGGCGGCGGCCGCGCGCATCCTCGCCACCCACGCCCACTGGTCGGACCGCTCCATCGGAGCGGTGACCGGCCTCTCGGCGCACGCCGTCGCCGCCCTGCGCCGACGAGCCGCCCTTCCCGCCGGCCCGGTCCGGGTCGGCCGGGACGGCCGGACCAGGCCGCTCAGCACCGTGACCGAACGTCAGGAGGCGCGCCGGCTGCTGGCCGAGGAGCCCGGTCTGTCCCTGCGGGAGATCGGTCGGCTCACCGGCCTCTCGCCCGCCACGGTCCGCGACGTGCGGGACCGGGTCAGCCGGGGTGAGGACCCCGTCCCCGCCCGGCTCCGGCGCCCCGCCCCGGCCGCCGGTGGACCGCCGCCCGCGCCACGGCGGCCGGGCCGTCCCGCCGCGCAGCGCCCCGCCCCGGCGAAGGAGCTGGGTGACCTCTACGGAAGCCTGTGCGGCGATCCGGCGCTGCGCCACAGTGAGTCCGGCCGCGCGCTCCTGCGGCTGCTCGGCCAGTTGAAGGTGGCGACGGACGAGTGGGGAGCCATGGCGGAGGCGGTCCCGGGCCACCGCACCGAGGACGTGGCCGCGATGGCGCGCGCCTGCGGCCGGCTGTGGGAGGCGTTCGCGGAGCAGGTGGGCGCCGGCGGCGCCCGGGGTCAGTAGCGGACGGAACGCAGCCGTGGTCCGTAGGGCGCCGCGTCCAGCCAGCGGCCCGCCGCGGACGACCAGGGCGCGACCGCCGCCGCCGCGCGCTGCGCCCACCGCTGCCGGCGGCGGGGCGCGAGCAGGTGGCGCAGGGCACTGCCGGCCGCCGCCACGTTCTGCTCCGCCGCCCGGCGGCGCTCGTGGGCGTAGGCCGCGACGCCGTCCTCGCGCACGGCGCGGGCGGCGGCCACCGCGTCGGCGATGCCGGAGTTCATGCCCCGGGCGCCGAACGGGGGCAGCAGGTGGGCGGCTTCCCCCGCGAGCAGGACGCGGGCCTGCGGGTCGGTGAAGCTTCCCGCCACGCGCTGCTGGAACCGGTAGACCGACGTCCAGGTGATCCGCGGCCCGCGCAGCTGGGGTACGACGTCGGACAGCCGCTCGGACGTCTCTCCGGCGACGCGGTCCGGGTCCTCCCCGGGGCGGCACTGCACGTCGATCCGCCAGCCCCCGCGGAACGGGACGAGGAGGACGTTCCGCCGCAGCGCCGGGTGCCGGTAGTGGAAGACGCGTTCCGGCTCGGCGGGGAGCGTGCCCTCGTCGACGTCGAGCACGACGAAGTCGGCGGGCGTGGTCACGCCCTCCATCGCCACCCCGAGCTCCGCGCGCACGGCGGAGCGCGGTCCGTCGCAGGCGATGAGATGGCCGGCCCGGTGCTCGGCCCCGGAGGCGGTGCGCACGCGCACGTCCTCGCGTGTGACGGTCACCTGCTCCGCGGCGTCGCCCCAGGTCACCGGGATGCCGGACGCCTCGCACGCGTCGCGCAGGAGATCCTCCAGCGCCGTCTGCGGCAGGCTGGTGAAGGGAGGGAGCCCCGACCGCGCCGGGTCTGCGCCGAAGGAGCGCCGGTGGACCTCCAAACCCGCCCACAGCGTGCGGTGGGTGGACCAGGTCAGCCCCTGTCCGGCGACGGCGGCGCCGAGCCCCGGGCGCACGGCCTCCAGGTGCCGCAGCGTGGCGCGGTGGACGAAAAGGGCCCGGCTGCCCGCGCGTTCCTCGTCACGACCGCGCGCCTCCAGGACGCGCGGTGACAGCCCGGACGCGGCGGCCGCCAGCGCGGCGCTCAGCCCCACCGGGCCCGCGCCGACGACGAGGACGGACCGGCTCACGTGCGTGCCCCTTCGTACGGGTGCGACCGGGCGGGGCCGCCATCCGGTGGACGCCGACCGCTCGGCACCACGGCGGGGTTGAAGTGCTCGACGACGTACAGCGGCGCCTCGTCGGCCAGGTGCAGCAGGTAATCCCGGCGCACGGCGGGGGAGTCCGGTGTCCCCGGCCACGGGGCGGTGCCGGCGCTCAGCAGGGTGCGTCGCTGGGCCATGCCGGTGCGCAGCAGCGTGCTGCCCAGGGGGGTGCGGGGGCAGGTGACGGCGTCGAGGACGGCCGGTGCCGTGGGCACGCGTCCCGTCACCAGGTTGCGGGAGACGGTGAGACCCTGCGGGGTCACCAACTCCGTCACCCGCACCAGCCGGGGCGTGCCCGGCGCCGGCCGGGCCGCGTGCGGCACGTGCGGCCGGTCCGCCTCCTGCGGCGGTCCCGTCCGCTGGCTGACGAGGCGCAGCAGCAGCGGCTGTCCGGTCCGCAGCCGGAGCTGTTCGGTCGTGGACCCGGTGTGCCCGACCAGCCGGCGGGTGAAGGGGTCGGCGAAGTGCTCCCACCGCACGGGCTGCGGCGGGGTCGAGGTACCGGTGTTCCCGCGCGTGCGCATGGTCGGTTCACCCCCGGCTGGACGGGACGACGCCGTTGTGGCCGCACCGGCGGCCACAACGGCCGGGAGGGTCACTCCCCGGGGTGGTAGTTCCCCGGCGCGAGGCGGGCGGTGATGGCCAGGCGGTTGTAGCTGTTGATGGCGACGACGACCCAGACGAGCTGGGCGAGCTGCGCCTCGCCGAAGGCCTCGCGGCCCCGCTCGAAGACGTCGTCGGGCAGCTGACCGTCGTGGATGAGGGTGACCGACTCGGCCACCTCCAGGGCCGCGCGCTCGCGGTCGCTGTAGAAGGGGGTCTCCCGCCAGGCGTTGAGCGCGTAGATGCGCTGCTCGCCCACGCCGGCCCGGCGGGCGTCGATGGTGTGCATGTCGATGCAGAACGCGCATCCGTTGATCTGCGAGGAGCGGATGCGCACGAGGTGGAGCAGTTCGCTCTCCAGCCCGGACTCCTCGGCCGCCTTGTCGGCCTGGCCGGCCAGCCGGTGCATCACCGCGTAGGTGGAGGAGGACAGTTCACGGAGGTCGAGACGCTCGTTCTTTCCGGTAGCCATGCGCTGACCATATGTGACCCGAAGTGGTCGCCCAACTTCCGGAATGACACCTGCAGTTGAACGTTGCGACGGTGTCCCGCCAGGCCGGTACCCGGTCAGCTCGCGGTGGGCTCGGGTCGTGTTCGGCTTCGCCTTGACAGGCGAACTGTCTCGCGCGAAAGATAACTGTGCTCTCCGGAACGATGACGCTCGGTTCCGGTGCGACGCGTGACCACATTCCCTGGCTGACCACCAGCACCACCTGCACCACCCTCACCTGCACCACAGCACACCGTGCTCCACGCCGCGGGTATCCCGGGGTGCGGGCTGCCGTCCAGGCGTCCGGCCCTTTCCCGCGGTCCGCCACGTTTCCACCTCCGGATCCGTCCCGCCGCGCTCCGACGGTGATCCGGGACCGACCGATGAAGGGCCGCAGATCAACATGCCTGAGCTGACCCCTGGCACGTCACGGCCGCAGGACGAGGCCGCCGTCGCCGCGCACCTGCACGCGATGATGCGGTGGCACTTCGAGCCCGCCACCGGTTCGCCGTTCTGGCTGAACCGGACGGGAAGTCTCGGCTTCGATCCGTTGACCGACATCACCAGCCTGGCCGACCTGCGCAGGTTCCCCGACGTCAGCGACGAACTGCGCACCGTCCCGGTCGAGGAGCTCTTCCCCAAGGGGTCCGACGCCGCGTCCTTCGACGTCTTCGAGTCCGGCGGCACGGTCGGCGCGCCGAAACGTATCGTCGACAGCACCGCCCGCACCCGCAACGTCGACTGGGTGAGTGAGGTGCTCGCGGAGCACGGCTTCCCCGCCACCGGCCACTGGCTGCACGTCGGTCCCACCGGCCCGCACGTCGTCGGGCGCACCGTGCGGCACCTCGCCCACCTGCGCGGCGGCGTCTGCTTCACCCTCGACTTCGACCCCCGCTGGGTGAAGCGGCTCATCGGCTCCGGGCGCACCGACCTGGCCGCCGAGTACCGCGAGTACCTGCTGGACCAGATGGAGCTGGTGGTCCGCTCCCAGGAGATCAAGACACTCTTCATCACCCCGCCCGTGCTGGAGGCCGTCTGCGCGCGGGCCTCCCTGCACGAGCGCCTGGCGTCCACCGTCGAGGGCATCCTGTGGGCGGGGACGAGCATGAGCGCCGAATCGCTGCGCCAGGTCGAGGAGTTCTTCTTCCCCCGGGCGAAGGTCGCCGCGATCTACGGCAACACGATCATGGGCATCGCGCCCCAGCGTCCGCCCGAGGAGGGCGACGAGCACCCCTGCGTCTTCCGGCCCTACTTCCCGCAGTCCGTGGTCGAGGTCCTGGACCCCGAGACGGGCGAGGAGGTCGAGTACGGCCGGCGCGGGCAGGTCCTGATGCACCAGCTGAGCCACGACATGTTCCTGCCGAACGTGCTGGAGCGGGACACCGCGATCCGGGTGCGCCCGGCGGCCGGGGACACCGTCGACGGGCTGGCCGACATCGCCCCCCTGCGCACCGACGACGCGCCGACCGTCGTGGAAGGGGTCTACTGATGAGCGCGCTGCCCGTGGTCAACCCGGTCATCTCCGGCCGCGACGTGGACAGCCGGGACCGCTCGACGCTGACCGGCGTGGACGGCATGCCGCTCGCGTCCGTGGGCCTCGCCCCGCGGCTACTCGCCCAGGCCGCCCTCAACCGGGTACGGGCCGGCGCCGCCGACCTCGCGCCCGACGCGTCCGTCTTCGCCAAGGCGGGCGAGCTGTTCGCCACCGCCGAGCTGGAGGGGGAGACGCCCGAGGAGTACGGGCGCCGCGTCGCGCTGGCCACCGGTACGCCGCTGGGCGCCGTCCACCGGGCCATCGAGGGCATCCGCGCCCAGCTGGGCCGGATCGAGCGGCTCAACCAGGCCGAACTGCCGGCCCCGTTCGCCGAACCCGGCTTCGCCACCCGCTGGCTTCCGCGCGGCGACCTGCTGGCGGCCGTCGTCCCCAACAACCACCCCGAGCCGAACGTCACCTGGGTGCGCGCCCTGGCGATGGGCGTCTCGGTCCTGGTGCGCCCCGGCAGCAAGGACCCCTTCACCCCCCGGCGGCTGTTCGCGGCCCTGCTCGCGGCGGGCACCGGCCCCGACCGCGCGGCCCTCCTGCCCGGTGGGCACGAGGTGGGCGAGCACCTCCTCGCCGAGGCGGACCTGGGCCTGGTCTACGGCGGTCCGGCCGCCGCCGAGCGGTTCGGCGCGCGGCGCGACGTCCTCGTCCGGGGCCCGGGCCGCAGCAAGGTGCTGGTCGGCCCGGCCGCCGCGCGGGACGAGGGCCTGCTCGGCGACCTCGTCGAGTGGATCGCCGACGACGGGGGCGTGCGCTGCAACAACATCTCCCTCGTCCTCACCAGCGGGCCCGTCGCCCCGCTCGCGGACGCGCTGGCCGAGCGCCTGGCCGCACTGCCGGTCCGTCCGGTCACCGACCCGACGGCCACGCTGCCCGCCATGACGCGGGAGAGCGGGGCCGTGCTGGCCGAGCACCTCACCGGGATGACGGCGGGCGCGGTCGACCACAGCACCCACCGGTACGCCGACGGCCTCTGCGGTGACCCCGGGGACGGCAGTGCCGTCATGCGTCCGCTCGTCGTGTCGGTGAGCGACGTGACCGCGCCGATCGTCGGCACGGAACTCGGCTTCCCCTTCGTCGTCGTGGCCCCCTGGCGCCCCCAGGACGGCACCGCACCGCTGCGCGACTCGCTGGTCGTCTCACTGCCCGACGAGCACGCCGAGCTGGCCGAACGGGTCCTGCGGGAGCCGAGCGTCCGCAAGGTCGTGACCGGCCGGGTCCGGCCCTGGACCTCGGTCCCCGAGATCCCCCACGACGGCAGTCTCGCCCAGTTCCTGCTCGAACCGAAGGGCCTGGTCTCCGCGCCGCCGGAGAGCTGAGTCCGCCGCCGGCGGGCCCCGTGCCCGCCACGTCCACGGAAGAGATGAACGGGTGACCACGACCGATTTCGCACCTGCGCCCCCCACTCAGTCCGACGCCCACGACCCCACCGGGGCAGCGGCCGTTCCGCTGCCCGGCCTCCACTGGCGGCACCTGCCCGCCGAGCAGCAGCCGGAGTGGCCCGACGCCTCCGCCGCCGCCCGGGTCCAGGACCGGCTCGCCCTGTGGCCCGCCCTGACGGCGCCCGCCGACGTGCGGCGGCTCGGCTCCGCCCTCGTGGACGTCCGCGCGGGCCGGGCCTTCCTGCTCCAGGCCGGTGACTGCGCCGAACCCACCGGCCCCGCCGCCGTCCACGCGGTCCGGGCCAAGCACGAGGTCATCGGCGCGCTGGGGGAACTCCTCAGCGAGCGGCTGGACCTGCCGACCGTCACCGTCGGGCGCATCGCCGGCCAGCACGCCAAACCGCGCTCCAAGCCCGTCGAGTGGTGCGACGGCCGCGCGCTGCCCGTCTACCGGGGCGACCTGGTGAACGGCCACGCGGCCGACGAGGCGTCCCGGACGGCCGACCCGGCCCGGATGGAACTCGCCTACGCCACCTCGCGCGCGGTCATGAACGAACTGCGCCTGCTGGCCCACGCGTCGGCGGGGGAGCAGGCCCTGCGCGAGCTGAACGGCGCGCGGAGCGGCAGCGCCTACCCGGTGCGCACCTGGGACGGCAGCCTGCGGTCCGTGCTGCGCGACTACGGCCGGACGGTGCGCGGCCCGGAGGGCTGGACCCGCACGGGGCTGTGGACCAGCCACGAGGCCCTCGTCCTGGACTACGAACAGCCCCTCGTCCGGCGGGACCCGCACACCGGCCAGCAGTACCTGCTCTCCACCCACTTCCCGTGGATCGGTGACCGCACGCGCCAGGTGGGCGGCGCCCACGTGGCCTTCCTCGCCGGCATCGCCAACCCCGTGGCGTGCAAGGTCGGCCCCGGCACCCGGGAGGAGGACCTGCTGCGGGTCTGCGCACGCATCGACCCGCACCGCACCCCCGGACGGCTCACCCTCATCAGCCGTCTCGGCGCCGGTCAGGTACGGGACCGGCTGCCCGCCCTCGTCCGCGCGGTGCGCGGGGCCGGACACGACGTGGCGTGGCTGTGCGATCCCATGCACGGCAACACCGTCACCCTCGGGAACGGCCTCAAGACCCGCCGGGTCGCCGACGTCCTCACCGAGATCACCGGGTTCTTCGAGGTGCTGGGCCGGGCGGGGGTGTGGCCCGGAGGCGTGCACCTGGAGATCGCGGGCGAGGAGGTCACCGAGTGCCTCGGCCCCGGCGGTCCCTCCTCCGAGGAGCAGTTGACCCAGGCCTACCGCACCCTGTGCGACCCGCGGCTCAGCAACGCCCAGGCGTTCCACGTCATCGAGGCCGTGGCCGACCTGCTGCGCCACCACTGAGCCCTTTCCCCATCCGAGCCGGAGGTACGTGACTTCGGCAGAAAGCGACAGGCATGCGCACTCTGCTGATCGACAACTACGACTCGTACACCTACAACCTCTTCCAGCTGATCGCCGAGGTCAACGGTGCCGAGCCCGTAGTGATCACCAACGACACACCGGCCACCGCCGTCCCGGAGCTGTCGGACTTCGACAACGTCGTCGTCTCCCCAGGCCCCGGCCACCCCGGCAGGGCGCGCGACTTCGGCATCGCCACCGACGTGCTGGAACGCAGCGAGATACCCGTCCTCGGCGTCTGCCTGGGGCACCAGGGCATCGGCCTCGCCGCGGGGGCCGGGGTCGTCCCCGCCCCGCAGCCCCGACACGGCTACCTCAGCACGGTCCGGCACCACGACGAGGACGTCTTCGCCGGGCTGCCGCAGGACTTCACCGCCGTGCGCTACCACTCCCTGAGCGTGGCCGAGCCGCTGCCGCCGGAGCTGGAGGCCACGGCGTGGTCGGAGGACGGCGTCATCATGGGGCTCCGGCACCGCACCAGGCCGCTGTGGGGGGTGCAGTTCCACCCCGAGTCGGTGTGCACCGAGTACGGCCGGCAGCTCCTGGCGAACTTCCGCGACCTCACCCTGCGGCGCGGCACCCGTACCCCGGCCGTCGGGGCCCCCGCCCGGACGTCCCCGGCCGCGCCGCCCGCCCCCGCGACGCCGAAGGCCCAGGCGCCCACCGTCCGGCCCGACGAACCGTCCGCCGGACTGCGGGTGCACCTGCGCACCATCGAGACGGCCGTGGACACCGAGGCCGCCTTCACCCACCTGTACAGCGACTCCGCCGCCCCCGCGTTCTGGCTCGACAGCGCCCACGTCGAGCCGGGCCGGTCCCGGTTCTCCTTCATGGGCGACGCCTCCGGCCCGCTGGCCGAGCTCGTCCGCTACCGCACCGGTGAGAACGCCGTCGTCGTCGAACGTGCGGGGCACCCCGCACGTCCGGTCCCGGGCGACATCTTCGACTACCTCCAGCGCCAGCTGCGCCGGCGGCGGGTGGACCTGACGGACGTTCCGTTCGACTTCTCCGGCGGCTACGTGGGGTACTTCGGCTACGAGCTCAAGGGCGACCTCGGCTCCGTCAACCGGCACACCTCCCCCGTGCCCGACGCGATGTGGCTCTTCGTGGACCGCTTCGTCGTCGTCGACCACTTCGAGGAGTGCACCTACGTCGTCGCGCTCTCCGACCCCGACACCGAGGTCGCGGCGGCGCGCTGGGCCGACGCGGCGGTGGCCTCGCTGCTGTCCCTCCCGCCGGTGCCGCCCGTCCCGACGCCCCCCGGCACCGACGCCGGGTCCTGGCTGCTGCACGACCGCGAGCAGTACCGGGCCCGGATCGCGGAGATCCAGCGCTACCTGCACGCCGGGGAGAGCTACGAGGTCTGTCTGACCACCTCCGCGTGGCTGCCCGCCGCCGACGGGGACGGTTTCGCCTACTACCGTGCCCTGCGGCGGCTCAACCCCGCCCCCTACGCCGCCTACCTGCGGCTGGGCGACGTCGAGGTGGCCAGCTCCTCCCCCGAGCGGTTCCTGTCCATCGACCGGTCCCGGGTGGTGGAGACCAAGCCGATCAAGGGCACGGTCCACCGCAGTCCGGACCCGCAGGAGGACGTGCGGCTGCGCGACTCGCTCGCGGCCGACGCCAAGACCCGCGCCGAGAACCTGATGATCGTGGACCTCCTGCGCAACGACCTCGGCCGGGTGTGCGAGATCGGCAGCGTCCACGTGCCCCGGCTGATGGCGGCCGAGACCTACACGACGGTGCACCAGCTCGTGTCCACCGTGTGCGGGCGCATCCGCCCCGAGAACGACGTGATCGACGTCGTGCGGGCCTGCTTCCCCGGCGGCTCCATGACCGGTGCGCCCAAGCTGCGCACGATGGAGATCATCGACTCCCTGGAGGACGAGGCACGGGGGATCTACTCCGGCGCCATCGGCTTCCTGTCCACGAACGGGACGGCGGACCTGAACATCGTCATCCGGACCGCCGTGCGCAGCGACGGACGCTGGCGGGTCGGCGCGGGCGGGGCCATCGTCCTCGACTCCGACGCCGACGCCGAGTACGACGAGGTGCTCCTCAAGGCCGCAGCCCCGCTACGGGCCCACGCCGCAGGGGAGACGGCCGACAGCGCGCAGGTGCCCCTACCGGGCTGACGCCCCCTCCACCCACCAGCCGGGACCCGACGACGACAGGAGCCGAAGGATGAACGCGACGACCGCGGGCAACGCGGCGGCGGTGCTGGCCGACCTCTGCGCGCGCAAGGGGTGGGACGGACGCCCGGCGTTCCACGAGGACGACGTGAGCGTCACCCACGGGGAGGTCCACGCCCTCGCGGCGCGGACGGCCACCGTCCTCGCCGAGCGGGGCGTGGGCCAGGGGAGCCGGGTGTGCCTGGCCCTGACCGACGGCATCGCCTGGGTCGCCGCGTTCCTCGCCACGGCGCGGCTCGGCGCCGTCACCGTCGTCACCAACCCGGCGCTGACGGCGGCCGACCACGCGCACCTCGTCCGCGACAGCGGGCCCGTGCTCGTCGTGACGCGCGAGGAGACCGTCGACCACTTCCCCGGCGTCCCCCACCTCACCCCCGACGCACTGCTGGCGGCCGCCGAGGGCCGGGAACCCGCCCCGGCGGCCCCGGTCGGGGGCGACCACCCCCTCTACCTCCAGTACACCTCCGGCACCACCGGCTCCCCCAAGGGAGTGCTGCACCGGCACCAGGACCTGGAGCGGTACCACAGCGGCGCCGGGGCCCAGGTGCTGGAGATCGGCACCGGCGACGTCCTGCTGTCGGTGTCCAAGCTCTTCTTCGCCTACGGCCTCGGCAACTCCCTCGCCTTTCCGCTCTGTTCCGGTGGCGCGGCCGTCCTGGAACCCGGCCCGCCCAAGCCGGCCCGGATCGCCGAGCTGGTGGCCCGCCACGGCGTCACCTACCTCTTCGCGGTGCCCTCGGCCTACGCCAACCTCCTCGCGGAGACGTCCTCCGACGCCTTCCGCACCGTCCGCGCGGCGGTGTCGGCGGGCGAGCGCCTCACCCCCGAACTCGGTGAGCGGGTGACGGCGTTCCTCGGCGCTCCCGTCTACGACCAGCTCGGCTCCACCGAGGCCGGACACGCGATCGCCACCAACGGGCCGGCCGCGCACACGCCCGGCACGGTCGGCCGCCCGGTGCCCGGCTTCGCGGCGGAGATCCGCGACAAGCACGGCCAGCCCCTCCCGGACGGCGAGGCGGGTGAACTGTGGGTGAGCGGGCCGACGGTGACGCCCGGCTACCACGGGCTGCCGGAGATCACGCGCGCGACGATCGTCGACGGCTGGCTCAACACCCGGGACCGGGCCGTCCGCAACCCCGACGGCACCCTCGTCCACCTGGGCCGCACCGACGACCTGGAGATGATCGGCGGCATCACCGTCTCGCCGGTGGAGATCGAACGCCTCCTGGCCCGGCACCCCGCCGTGCTGGACGTCGCGGTCGCCGGGGTCCCCGACGACCGGGGCGCCACCAAGCTGCGGGCCTTCGTCGTCCTGCGCCCCGGCACGGCCGACCCGCAGGAGGTCGCCGCCGCACTGCTCGCCACGGCCCGCGCGGAGCTGGCGGCCTTCAAGGTGCCGCGCGGCGTGGAGGTGGTGAGCGCCCTGCCGCGCACCGCCACCGGGAAGATCCAGCGCTACCTGTTGCGCGGCGGCAGTTGGTGACGTCCCGGCCCCGCGCCCGGCCGCCCGGAGCCCCGCCCGTATCCGTTCCCCCGCACCCGCGCCAGAGAAGAAAGCAGCCTGAGATGTTCCTCGATCGTCTGCCGGAATCCGCCTTCTACGTCGGCCTCATGTGGGAGAAGGCGGCCCGGAAGTTCCCCGCCGCGCCCGTGACCCTGGACGAGCCGCTGGCGACCCTGCCCAAGCTCGGCACCCACTTCACGTACGCGTCGGTCGCGGACGTCGTCGCCGACCTCTCCGCACGGCTGTGGCGGATGGGCGTGCGGCCCAGCGAACGCGTCGCCGTGCACAAGAGCGACAACTTCGACATATCCCTGCTGGCCAGCGCCGTGTCCCGGATCGGCGGCGTCCCCGTGATGATCTCGGCCGCGCTCCCGGGCGAGATCGTCGGCAAGCTGCTGAAGCGGCTGGACCAGCCGTGGCTGATCACCGACGCCGCGAAGCTGGCCGGCCCCCTCGACGGCGTCCCGGTGCGCGAGTTGACCCACGAGACGCTGCTGGCGGGCACCGACGAGCACGACGGCCTGCGGCTGATCGCCGCCGTCGAGGACGCCCCCCGGCGCTCGCCGGTGACGATGCACCCCACCCACCCGACGCTCATCACCCACACCTCCGGGACGACCGGCGTCTCCAAGCTGATGGTGCACAACGCCCGGGGGCTGTTCCACCGGCTGCTGCCGCAGCAGATCATGGCCTGGCCCGTGCGCCGGAAGGAGACGGTCGCGCTGTGCATGTCGTTCGTGCACTCGCGCTTCTTCCACTCGCTCGGCGTGTTCCTGAACTACGGCAACCCGCTCGTCGTCCTCCACGACCCGGACCCGGACAAGATCGGGCCCACGTTCGTCCGGCACCGGCCCGGACTGGTGGAGACCCACCCCAACAACTTCATCCAGTGGGAGGAGCTGGCGACCGCCGAGGGCTCGCCGCTGGCCAGCGTCCGCTACTACAGCAGCACCTTCGACGCCATCCACCCGCGCACCATCCAGCGGCTGCTGGCCGCCTCCCGGCGCCGTCGCCCCATGCTCGTCCAGCTCTACGGGCAGAGCGAGACGGGACCGATCTCCGGCGCGGTCTACACCGAGAAGGGCGCCAGCCGCATGGACGGCCGGGACGTCGGCTACGTCCTGCCCGGCTTCATCCGGGTGCGCGTCGTGGACGACGCGGGCCGCCCGGTGCCCAAGGGCACCCCCGGCCACCTCGAACTGCGCGGCCGCAGCACGGTGATGACCTACCTCGGCGAGCACGAGCGGTACCTCCGGAACAAAAACGAGGGCTGGTGGCGGCTGGGGGACATGGGCCACCTCGGCCGCTTCGGCAAGCTCCACCTCATCGACCGGGAGATCGACCGCATCGACGACATCGACAGCAACCTCGAGGTGGAGGACGTGCTGATGTCGCGGCTGCCCGAACTCCTCGAAGCCATCATCGTGATCGGTACCGACGGCGAGCCCGTCCCCGTCATCTGCACGCGGCGGGACGCCCCGCTGGACACCGACCGCTGGGCCAAGGCCACCGCCGACCTGCCGGCGCTCGCGCCCCCGCTGCACTGGCCCTTCAGCGAGGTGCCGCGCACCTCCACCTGGAAGGTCCGGCGGGTGGAGATCACCCAGATGCTGCGCGAGAACCGCGTGCCCGTCCTGAACGCCGACGACTGACGCGCCACGCCGCGACGGAAGACCGAGGGGAACACCCAATGACCGAAGACCAGCCGACGCAGGACGTGCTTCCGGTGCTGGTGGTCGGCGCCGGCCCGGTGGGGCTGACGGCCGCCCTGGCCCTGCGCAGCCACGGACTGCCCGTCACCCTGCTGGAGGCCGAGCCGGAGGACCGGGTCCGGCCCGGCAGCCGCGCGCTGTTCGTCCACCGCGAGTCGCTGCGGCTGTTGGGCCGCATCAGCCCCGGCCTGGACGAGACGCTGGTCAGCCACGGCGTCGTGTGGCCGACCCGCCGCACGGTCTACCGGGGCCGCGAGGTGTTCGCCCGCACCTACCCGGCCCGCGACGGCGCCGCGGGCGCCCCCGGCGCCGCCCCGCCCTTCACCAGCCTGCGGCAGGTCGAGACCGAGCGGCACCTGCTCGCGGCCTGCCGTCGGGCGGGGGTGCGCTTCCAGTGGGGCGCACCGGTGCGGGACGTGCGCTCCTCCGCCGAGGGCGTGGAGGTGCACGCCGGGGAGGGCGTGTGGCACGGCCAGTACGTGATCGGCGCCGACGGCGCGCGCTCCACCGTGCGGCGTTCGCAGGACATCACCATGCGCGGCGACCGTTCCGTCGCCTTCCACGTCGTCGTCGACATCCAGGAGGACGAGGACGACCCGATGCCGCTGGAGCGGGTGTTCACCTACGAACACCCCGGCCTCGGCGGTCGCAGCGTGATGCGGGTGCCCTTCGCCGGCGGGTTCCAGCTCGACGTCCAGTGCAAGGACGACGACGCCCCCGAGGACTGGGCCGACGAGGAGGCCGTGCGGCGCTGGGTGCCGCGCGTCGTGCCCGCCAAGTACGCCGACCGCGTGCTGTGGGTCTCCAAGTACCACTTCCTCCACCTGGTCGCCGAGCGCTTCGCCGACCACCACCGGCGGGTGCTCCTCGTGGGGGAGGCGTCCCACCTCTTCCCGCCCTTCGGCGCGCGGGGGATGAACAGTGGCATCGCCGACTCCGTGGCCGCCGCCGAGAGCGTGGCCAAGGCGCTGGCCGCCCCGGACGACCGGGAGCGGGCGATCGACGAGTTCGCCGTGCTGCGCCGGGAGGCCGCCCTCTACAACAGCGACGCCGCCCGCACCGCGCTCGACCACCTGCGGCCGAAGCGACGCATCACGCGGCTGCGGCAGGCGGCCGGAGCGGCCCTGTCCCCGGTCGTCCCCTCCTGCGGCGAGTGGCTGGAGAGGGCGCCCTACGGCCCGCGCGCCGGAGCCGCCACCAACACCAGCGGACGGTACTGAGTGGAGGACACCGCACCGCACCCCTGGTGGGTCTGGGACGACGGACACGGCCTGGTGCCCGGTGACGCGGGGCCCGAGCCCGCCCTGCTGGCCGCCGACTCCTGGCTCGTGGACGACGGCCGGATGCGCGGCCGGGCGACGCACCGCGCCCGGTTCACCGGTGCCTGCCGCCAGGAGGGCGTACCCGAGGACGTCGCCGCCCGCTTCTGGGACGCCGCCCTGGCCGTCCTGCCCCGGCAGGGCGCCTGGTTCCCCCGCACGGAACTGCACACCGACGGCGTCCTCGGGCTCCGCGTGCGGCCCGCGCCGCCCCTGCGGACCGACATCCGCGTGCTGGTGCCGCCCCGCCCCGACACCCGGCACGCCCCGGCCCGCAAGGGACCGGACCTGCCGGCCCTGGGCGCGCTGCGGCGGGAGGCGCAGCGCGAGGGCGCCGACGACCTCCTGCTGGCGCTGCCCTCCGGCGTCCTCACCGAGTCCACCACGGCCAGCCTGCTGTGGTGGGACTCCGGGACCCTGTGCACCGCCGACGCCGGGCGGCACCAACTGGGCGGCGTCACCCAGGCGCTGATCACCGGCCTCGCCACCGCCCGGGGCGTCCCCGTGCGGGCCGCCCCCGTCACGGCGGCGGAGCTGCCCGGGCACGAGGTCTGGCTGGTCAACGCCCTGCACGGCATCCGGCCGGTCTCCGCCTGGGTCGGTACCGGAGCGCGGGCGGCCGCCCCCGAACAGGCCGCCCGCTGGCGGGAACTCCTCCGCACCCTGGAGGAGCCCCTGCCGACCACCCGCCGGGACGCCGGACCGGCCGCCCGGCCCGCTTTCGAAGGAAGGAACACCACATGATCAGCCGCAGGGCACTTCTGGGAGCAGGCGCCGGCCTCGCCGCCGCGGCGGGTCCGCTCGCGACCGTCCCGAGCGCGACCGCCCAGCCGCGCCGCTCCTCGGTCCCCTGGCACCGCCTGGAGCACTGGCTCTCCGGGGACGTCGTGCTCCCCGGGCAGGCGCAGTACGACCCGGCGCGTAAGCTCGCCACCGCCATGTTCGACACCATCCACCCGCAGGCGGTCGTCCTCGCGGAGAACCCCCGCGACGTCAGCCGCACCCTCCGCTTCGCCCAGGACCACGGGCTGCACACGGCCGTCCGCAGCGGGGGCCACAACTACGGCGGCTGGTCCACCAGCGAGGGCCTCGTCATCAACATGACCCGGATGAACGGCGTGCGGGCGTGCGGGCGCACCGCCAAGGTCGGTACGGGCGCGCAGTCCGTGGACATCGTCGAGCAGCTCGCGCCGCACGGCGTCGCCGTGGCGGGCGGCTTCTGCCCGAGCGTGAGCCCCGGCGGGTTCATCACCGGCGGCGGCACCGGCTGGCAGTACCGCAAGTACGGGCCGGCCAGCGACCAGCTCGTCTCGGCGCGCGTGGTCCTGGCCGACGGACGGGTCGTGACCGCCTCCCGGCACTCCCACCCCGACCTCTTCTGGGCGCTGCGCGGCGGCGGTGGCGGCAACTTCGGCGTCGTCACCCACTTCGAGGTCGAGGCCAACCCGATCACCCACGTCGGCCACTACGTCCTGACCTGGGACTGGGACGACGCCCCCGACGTCGTCCACGCCTACCTGCGCTGGGCCGAGCAGGCCTCCGGCGACCTGGCCTGCGGTGCCCTCCTGCGGCTGCCGGACGCCGCTCCGGGCAACCGGCCGACCGTCATCATCACCGGCGTGCACTTCGGCGGCGTGGCGAAGCTGGAGCGGGAGCTCGCCGAGCTGGTCTCGCAGGCGGGCACCTCCCCGGCGACCCGCGCGGTGGAGGAACTCTCCTACGAGCGGGCGATGATGCGGGTCTTCGGCTGCGAGGACCGCACCGTCGACGCCTGCCACCTCACCGGCAGCAACCCGGAGGCCGCGCTGCCGCGCCAGGCCTGGGTGAAGAACCGGGGCCGGATGTTCGACGCCAACCTCTCCCGGCAGGGCGTCACCGACCTGCTCACCGCGTACGAGGCGGAGCGCAGGGCGGGGCAGACGCGGATCGTCAGCCTCCTCGGGCTCGGCGCCCGCGCCAACCTGCCCGCGACCGGCGACACCGCATGGGTCCACCGCGACGCGCTCTACAGCGCCACGTGCACCGTCTCGCTCGCCTCCGCGACGCCCCCCGCCGAGGAGCGGGAGGCCGCCCAGCACTGGCTCGACGGGATCTTCGCCGCGATCGACCCGCACTCCAACGGGCGCTCCTACGTCAACTTCCCCGACACGGCGCTGGAGAACTGGGCGGAGGCCTACTACGGGTCCAACCTGCCGCGCCTGCGGCAGGTCAAGCGCTCCTACGACCCGCACGGCTTCTTCCGGTTCCCCCAGTCGGTGCCCCTGCCGTGACGCGTGCCGGCGTGCGGGACGATCCCCCGGAACCGGCCGCTCCCGAGGCGGTCCCCACCCACTGCCCGTACTGCGCCCTGCAGTGCGGCATGTGGCTCAGTGAGGACGCCTCGGGGACCGTCCGCGTCCGTCCGCGCGACCTCCCCACCGACCGGGGCGGCCTGTGCGCGAAGGGCTGGACGGCGGCCGAACTCCTCTCCCCGGCGCACCGGCTCACCACCCCCCTGGTGCGCCGGGCGCCGGGCGCCCCGCTGGAACCGGCCACCTGGGACGAGGCGCTGGCCCGCGTCGCGGAGCGGGCCGGCGCCCTGCGCCGGGACGACGGGCCCGACGCCGTCGCCGTCTTCGGCGGCGGCGGCCTGACGAACGAGAAGGCGTACCTGCTCGGCAAGTTCGCCCGGACGGTCCTCGGCACCTCGCGGATCGACTACAACGGCCGCTTCTGCATGTCCTCCGCCGCGGCGGCCGGAACCCGCGCCTTCGGCCTCGACCGGGGCCTGCCCTTCCCCCTGGAGGATCTGGAGGGGGCCGGCGCCGTCCTGCTCGTCGGGGCCAACCCGGCCGAGACCATGCCGCCGTTCATGCGGCACCTGCACCGCCAGCGGGAGGCCGGGGGAGCCCTCGTCGTCGTGGACCCCCGGCGCACCGCCACCGCCGAGGAGGCCACCCTCCACCTGCGGCCACGGGTGGGCACCGACCTCGCCCTGGCCTGCGGCCTGCTGCACCTCGCCGTGGCCGAGGGACTCACCGACGACGCCTACATCGCGCGGCGCACCACCGGCTTCCGTCAGGTGCGGGACGGCGTCGCGGAGTTCTGGCCCGAACGCGTCGAGCGGATCACCGGCGTGCCCGTCGCCGACCAGCGCCGGGCCGTGCGGCTGCTCGCCGGGGCCGAGCGCGCCGTCGTCCTCACCGCGCGCGGCGCCGAGCAGCACAGCAAGGGCACCGACACCGTCACCGCGTTCATCAACCTCGCCCTCGCCCTCGGGCTCCCCGGCACGCCCGGCTCCGGCTACGGCTGCCTGACCGGGCAGGGCAACGGGCAGGGCGGGCGCGAGCACGGGCAGAAGGCCGACCAGCTGCCCGGCTACCGTCGCCTCGACGACCCCGCCGCCCGCGCCCACGTCGCCGCCGTGTGGGGCGTGCCCGAACACACCCTGCCCGCCCCCGGCCCGAGCGCCTACGAGCTGCTCGACTCCCTCGGTACACCGGGCGGGCCGCGCGGCCTGTTCGTCCTCGGCAGCAACCCGGTGGTCTCCGCGCCGCACGCCGGACGCGTCACCGAGCGGCTGCGCGCCCTCGACCTGCTCGTCGTCGCGGACGTCGTGCTCAGCGAGACGGCCCGACTCGCCGACGTCGTGCTGCCCGTCGCGCAGTGGGCCGAGGAGGACGGCACCATGACGAACCTGGAGGGCCGCGTCATCCGCCGGCGCCGCCTGCGGCCCCCGCCGCCGGGCGTCCGCACCGACCTGGAGGTGCTCGCCGCGCTGAGCCGGCTGCTCGGGCACCCCCGGGGCTTCCCGGCCGACCCGCACGCCGTCTTCACCGAGCTGCGGCGGGCCAGCCGAGGCGGCCCGGCGGACTACTCGGGCATCAGCTACGAGCGGATCGACGCCGAGCACGGCGTCTTCTGGCCCTGCCCGTCCGAGGAGGGCGCGGCGGGCACCCCACGGATGTTCACCGACGCCTTCGCGCACGCCGACGGCCGGGCCCGCTTCGTCCCCGTCGAGCACCGGCCCCTCGCCGAGGAGCCCGACGACGCCTACCCCGTCCTGCTCACCACGGGACGCTCGGCCGCCCACTACCAGTCGGGCGCGCAGACCCGCCGCGTCGCCTCCCTCACCGAGCGCGAGCCCGAGGCCTACGCCGAGATCCACCCCGATCTCGCGGCCCGCCACGGCCTGGTCGACGGCGGCCGCGTCCGCCTGGTCAGCCGCCGGGGGTCGGTGCTGGCCGTCGCCCGCGTCGTTCCGGCCGCGCCCCTGGACACCGTCTTCATGCCCTTCCACTGGGGCGGGGAGGGACGCGTCAACTCCCTCACCCACGCCGCGCTCGACCCGGTCTCCCGCATGCCCGAGTTCAAGGCCTGCGCCGTACGTCTGGAGCCGCTGTGAAGCACGTCGTGATCGTCGGCAACGGCATGGCCGGACACCGGGTGGCCACCCGGGTGCACGCCGCGCGTCCCGAGTGGGAGGTCACGGTGGTCGGGGCCGAGCCCCACGCCGCCTACAACCGCGTCCTGCTCACCGACCTCCTGGCCGGACGCCCGGACGCCGAGCGCCTCACCCTGCCCTGGCCGGACGGCCTCCCCGCCCCACTGACCGGCCACCGCGTCACGGCCATCGACCGCGCGGCGCGCACGGTCGCCCTCGCCGACGGCCGGGAGCTGCGCTGGGACCGGCTCGTGCTGGCGACCGGCGCGAGCCCCGTCCTGCCCCCGGTCAAGGGGCTCGTCTCGGACGACGGACACCTGCATCCGGACGCCGTCGCCTTCCGCACCCTGGACGACTGCCGCCGCATCGCGGACCTGGCCTCCCGGCGGCGGCGCGCGATCGTGCTCGGCGGCGGGCTGCTCGGCCTAGAGGCCGCGCGCGGGCTGGCCGCCCGCGGCCTGGAGGTACACGTCGTCCACGCCATGGGCCACCTCATGGAGCGCCAGCTCGACCCCGGCGCGGGCGCCGCGCTCGCCGGAGCCCTCGCCGAGCTGGGCGTCACCTGCTGGACGGGGGCCCAGGCCGCGCGGGTGCTCGGCGGCGGCCGGATGCGCGGCCTCGTCCTCACCGACGGCCGGCACGTCCCCGGCGACTTCCTCGTCGTCTCCTGCGGCGCCCGCCCCGACACGCAGCTCGCGGCCGCCGCCGGCCTGACCACGGCGCGCGGCGTCGTCGTGGACGACCACCTGCGCACCAGCGCGCCGGACGTCTACGCCGTCGGCGACTGCGCCGAGCACCGGGGCGTTGCCCACGGCCTCGTGGAACCCGCCTGGGAACAGGCCCGGATCGCCGCCGAGGCCCTCACCGACAGCGGCTGCGGCCCCGGCCCGGGCTACACCGGTTCCGCGCCCCTCACCCGGCTCAAGGCGGAGGGCCTCGAACTGGCCGCCATGGGTGACGTGGAGGCCGAGGCGGCGCACCCCGACGCGGAGGTCCTGCACTTCTCCCACTCGGGCCGACACGTCTACCAGCGGATCGTCGTGCGCGAGGAGCGCGTCGTCGGGGCCGTCCTGCTCGGCGACGCCACTCCGGCGGGCCCGCTCTCGCGGCTGTACCTGACCGGAGCCCGCATACCGCTGGACCGCCGGCTGCTCCTCTTCCCCGGGCTCGCCGCCGCCGCGCAGGACGCGGAGCCGCCCGACGCCGTCGTCTGCCGGTGTGCCCACGTGACCGCCGAGGCCATCCGGCGCAGCCGGAGCGAAGGCGCCAGGGACGCGGCCGACGTCGCCCGCCGGACCCACGCGACCACCGGCTGCGGAGGCTGCCGTTCCGCCGTGGAACGCCTGCTCACCGAGGGCTGAACCGCCCCCGGGAACCCGTGCCGACGCCCCGTCGGACGGCACCGGAGACCACCCTCTTACCCGTGTGGGGGAACGGGATCCTGGGTGCCTTGACAACCCCCGAACCCCCAGCTCACAGTGGGCGCTACGGACCCCTACAACGCCATCATCCGCGTTCATCCGGTGTCCCGGCGCTACGTGTCATCTGTCGTGCGGACTCTTCCGCCCCCTCGGGCTCTTCAGCCTGCTTGTGAACGCACCGGCTCCCACGCGAGCCGACCTTCGTGACCCCGAAAGGAACCTCTCCGCTGTGCCCTCGGGCCGACGGCGTACGCGCCGACCGGGGCACCGGCGTCGATCTCGTGCTGCTCAGTGGCTGGAAAGGGTGAGTGCCCCGTGCTGGAAACCGTTGTCGAGACCCCTCTTCAGGCCCGCGATCAGCCGTATCTGGAGATCACCTGGCACGATCCGGAGACCACCGCCCGAGGCCACGTCGTGATCGACCGGCTGATCACCGGCATCGCCACCGGCGGGCTGCGCATGCGGCCGGGCTGCACCCGCGACGAGGTCGCGGCGCTCGCCCGGGAGATGACGCTGAAGATGGGCGTCTTCGGCCTCCACGTCGGAGGTGCCAAGGGCGGCATCGACTTCGACCCCGCCGACCCGAGGGCCGAGTCCGTCCGGGAGCGCTTCCTGCAGGCCGTCCGGCCGCTCCTCGAACGCTTCTGGGTGACGGCGGGCGACCTCGGCACCCCGCAGGAACAGCTCGACCAGGCCTTCGCGCGCATCGGCCTGGGCGACACCTCCCTGCACGCCGCCATGGTCCGCGCCCCCGACGAGGCGGACGCGCGCTCCCGCGTCCGGCGGGCGTTCACCGCCCGCACCGACGGACTGCTGCTGGGCGAACTGATCGGCGGCTACGGCGTCGCCGAGGCGGCGCTGGCGGCGCTGGAACAGCGGCGCGTCCCGGCCACCTCCGCCCGAGCGGCCGTGCAGGGCTTCGGCGCCATGGGCGGCTCCACCGCCCTCTACCTCGCCCGCGCCGGGGTCACGATCGTCGGGATCACCGACGCGCGCGGCCTCGTCCTCAACACCTCCCGCGGCCTGGACGTGGAGGCCCTGCTCGCCGCCCGCAGCCCGTCCGGCGTCATCGACCGCTCGGCACTGCGCGAGGACGACGTCGAGTGCCCCGGCGACGCGTGGCTCGGCCTGGACGTGGACGTGCTGGTCCCCGCCGCCGTGTCCTACACGATCACCGCCGACAACTGCGACCTCATCACGGCCCCGCTCGTCGTGGAGGCCGCCAACGTGCCGACCACCCCCGAGGCCGAGCAGCGCCTGCTGGGGCGCGGCGTGACGGTCGTCCCCGACTTCGTCGCCAACACCGGCGCCGCCGCCGGGGCCTGGTGGGTGATCCTGGGCGAGGTGATCAGCCCCTCCGGCGCCTGCAGCCGACTGTCCGCGCAGATGCGTCCCCTCGTCCACGGCCTCCTGGAGCGCGCCGACGCCCTGGGGGTCCCCGTCCGGAGCGAAGCGACGCACCTGGCCCACGAGAACGCCGGACGCCTCGTGCACGAGTACGGTGGAGCGGTCGCGTTCCGGGGCCTCTTCCCCGAGTTGGGGGAGGAGCGCTACATGGTCCACCAGGAAGCGGGCCCCGCCTCCTGAGCCAGCTTCCTGAACCAGCCACAACGGCCCCGCACCCGCCGTACCGGCGGGTGCGGGGCCGGGACTTCCTTGACGAGGCACCTCTCGTAGCATCCCCTCCATGACGCAGGGGGAGCCCGGTGAACGGGTGATCGACGGCCGCTTCGCGCTGGAGGCACGCCTCGGGGGCGGCGGCATGGGCACGGTGTGGCGGGCACGCGATCTCGTGCTGGACCGGGCCGTGGCGCTGAAGGAGGTCCGGCCGTCCGACCCGGACCTCGCCGAGTACGACCCCGACGCGGCGGCCATGCTGCGCGCGCGGGTGCTGCGGGAGGCCCGGGCGCTGGCCCGCGTCGACCATCCGCACGTCGTCACCGTCCACCACGTCGTGGACGGCGCCGAGCACGCCTACCCGTGGCTGGTCCTGGAGCTGGTCACCGGCGGCTCCCTGGCCGACCGGCTCGCGTGCGGCCCGCTGGCCCCCGCCGAGGCGGCCCGCCTCGGCCGCGAGGTGCTCTCCGGGCTGCGGGCCGCGCACGCGGCGGGCGTCGAGCACCGCGACGTCAAACCCGCCAACGTCCTCCTGCGGCCGGACGGGCGCGCCGTCCTGACCGACTTCGGCATCGCCGCCGTCCGGGAGGCGACGGCGCTGACCGCCACCGGCTCCGTCATCGGCACGCCCGACTACATGGCCCCCGAGCGCATCTCCGGAGCACCGGGCGGACCCGCCGCCGACCTGTGGTCACTGGCGATGATGCTCTACGTGGCCGTGGAGGGCGACCATCCGCTGCGCCGCTCCAGCACCCTCGCCACGCTGGCGGCCGTGCTGAACGAGGAGCTCCCGCCGCCCGCCCAGGCCGGGCCCCTGACGCCCGCACTGAACGCCGCACTCCGCAAGGACCCGGCCGCGCGGCCCTCGGCCGCCGAGCTGGACGACCTGCTCGCGGCGGCCGAGGAGGGACGCCCCGGCCCGTCGCCCGCCCCCGGCCCGCCCGCCACGGCCGACGAGGACACCCCCACCTCCTACCCCCTCGCCCCACCCGCCGCCGTCGCTCCCGCCGCGAACCCTCCCTCCACCACCGCGCCCACCGCGCCGCCGCAGACCGGGCGCCCGCCGGTCCGCACGGTCCGGTCCCGGCGCCTGGCCTGGAGCCTCCCCCTCCTCGCCGCCGCCTTGGCTGGCGTCGTCGTCTGGACCGTCCTGCCGTGGGGCGGCGACGAGGACGCCCCGGAGGCCCGCAGCCCGCGCCCCTCCTCCGACCCCAAGGCCCCTGGCCCGTCCGGCACCCCGGCGCGGGACGCCGGGGACACCGAGCCGACCGGCCCCGCCCAGCCCGCCGAGAAGGAGGCGGTGGACCTCCTGACCCCCGAGGGCGTCCGCACCGCCGTCGCCGCCCTCAAGGAGGCGACCGGCACCGACCGGATGAGCTCCTTCACCGTGTACGCCGAGCACGTGTCGGCGAACGTCATGATCGACGGCAGCGACAGCCGCTACGACAGCTGGACCTACCGCACCGCCACCGGCGCGGAGAAGGGCATCATCCGCAGCTCGGTGAGCGCGACGGAGAGCCCGTTCAGCATCGACGACCTCGACTGGGACACCCTCCCCGCCCTGCTGCGGCAGGCCGAGAAGGAGCTGGACGTCGAGGACGTCACCGTCCGCTACCTCACCGTGCGGGCCCCCGACCCGACGTTCGAGACCCCGCTGGGCCTCGCCGTCTACCTCACCAACGACTACCACGAGGTCGGCTACCTGGAGGCGGACCCCAAGGGCCGGGTCACCCGCGTGATGCCCAACGAGACCGACTGACGCCGTGTACCGGGGGCCGTCAGCGGTCCCGCGAGAGGGCCAGCAGCTCGGCGAACGTCCCGTCGGCACGGACGAGATCCTCGTAGTGCCCCTGCTCGGTGATGCGGCCGTGCTCCATCACGACGACGTGGTCCGCGAGCCGGGTGTTCTCCAGCCGGTGGGTGACCACGATGGTGATGCGGTCGGCGGCGACGGCCTTGATCCGCTCGAAGATCCGGTGCTCGCCGCGTGGGTCCATCTGGGAGGTGGGCTCGTCCAGGATCAGCAGCTCCGGCCGTCGGTACAGCGCCCGGGCACAGGCGACGCGCTGCCACTGGCCCCCGGAGAACTCCGACCCGCCGAAGACGTCGCGGGCCAGGAGGGTGTCCAGGCCGGCCGGCAGCTCCTCGACGGCCTCCCGCAGCCCGGCCGCGTCGACGGCCTCCCACACCGGCCCGTCGTCGTGCGTCCTGGGCTGACCGAGGGTGACGTTCTCCCGCACCCGCAGGGGCCACTGGGCGAAGATCTGCGGCACCAGGCCGGTGCGCGCCCACACCGTCGCCGGGCCCACCTCGGCGAGGTCGGTGCCGTTCCAGGTGACCCTGCCCCGGTCGGGCAGGTAGATCCCGGTGAGCAGCCGGGTGAGCGTCGACTTGCCCGAGCCGTTCGCCCCGACGATCGCGAGGATCTGTCCGCGCCGGAGGGTGAGGGAGACGCCGTCCACGGCGGGCCGGTCCTTTCCGGGATAGCGGTAGACGACCTCCTCCAACCGGATCTCCTCCGCCGGGCCGGTGAGGGCGGCCCGGCCGCGTCGCGGAGCCCGCGCCACGGCGTCGTCGAGGAAGGCCTGCATGTCGCTCAGGTACAGGCTGGTGTGGAAGACGGCCGCCCCGCTGACGACCACCCCGGAGAGCGCGGCCAGAGTGGTCTGCACGGCGATGACAGCGGTGGCGGCGACGGCCAGATCGACCCGGCCCGTCACGGCCAGCCAGCCCAGGGCGCCCCATGCGGCGACGAGGAAGACCCCACCGGCCAGTGAGGACAGCAGCGCGATGCGCAACGTCCGGGGCGTGCCGGCCAGCGTCCGCCGGTCGCAGCGGTCGGACAGGGACCGGTACCAGAACACCAGGTAGTCGGTCATCGAGTTGGCGCGGACCTCGTCGGCGTACTTCGACGTGGTGGCCCACCAGCGCATCATGCCGCGTACGTTGCGGTCGGCGACGTTGGCGTAGTGGATCTCGTAGTCCACCCTCGCGGTCAGGACGGCGCCGACACCGGCCGGGAGCACCGCCAGCAGGAGCAGCGGCAGCATCAGCACGTTGAGCACCGACAGGACCCCGGCCGCCGTGATCATGCGGATCAGCGCGGAGCTGAACCGCTGCGCGTCGGCCACCATGAACTGCGCACGGATCACTCCCATCTCGGCCGCCTCCTGACGGTCCACGAACCCGTCCTCCGCGTAGGCGGCGGCCTCCACCCGGCACACCGCCTCGACCAGCGCGCTGTCCGTCTCGGTGATGAGCCGGGGCGTGATGCGTCGCTCGGCGTAGGTGGCCACCGCCCCCGCCCCCCGGCCCAGCGCGGCGGCAAGCGCCACCACCAGCAGCGCGGGCAGCGCCCCGTGCAACCGCTCGCCTGCCGAACCACCCCCGAGCAGCGGCCCCATGGCACGGGCGGTCGCGGTGAGCAGGACGGCCGCGGAGACGCCCGTCACGACCTGGCAGCCGAGCAGGAACTGCACGGCCCGCCGGTCCGTGCGCCACGCCAGCCGGCCGATCCGGCCCAACACGGCCGGGATCTGCGCGCACATCCGCCGGAAGGAGACCTCGGCGAGCGGATTGACGGAGTACTGCCCGGTGTAGGTGATCTCCGCCGGGGGCGGCGGAGGTACGGCTTCCGGCTTCTTGTGCACAGCGGTCGAGGTCAACGTCGTCACCCCTGACGGTCGTCCAGCGCGGTCGAGGGGCTCAACGACCCGGCCCGGGATATCGAACTGATGTGTTTCGGTCAGCCTCCGAACCCCGAAACCCCACGCGTGTCGACTCCTGCACCCACCACCCACCCCACCCCCGCAACGCCCCCGCAGCCACCCACGATGGCCAGAACACGTCTACCCGCTGTGGACTACGTTGTGCGGGCGCTCGGGCCCCACCGTTGCGGCCCCTGCTGGAAGTGGCGACGGCTGGCGTATTTCCGCGCCTACTTCTTGTCCAACGCTGACCCAACCCTGAAGGGGCACCGGCCGAACGGAGCGCCTCGGACGACACCTCTCGATCGTGTCGCTGACGGGCGTCACTATCGCCAGGGCCTGATGGGCGCCGTCAGCCCTCGACCGCCGCGTTGAGGAGGCGGCTCCGCTCACCGCTCCAGGAAACGGCCAGTGCGTCTCTCGCTCGGGTGCAGGCCACGAAGAGCAGGCAGTGTTCGGCGAGCAGGTCGGACTTATGCTGTACGGGATCCACCTCGGAGGGCGTGATCTTAGGCGGAAACGGCAGCACGCCCGCGTTGACACCGACCACGGCAACGCAGCGGAACTCGAGCCCCTTCATCGCGTACATGCTCGCCACGCGCACGCCCCCTACTTCCGGGCCGGGGGCTTTCCTCACGCCAACGGCGGGGACGCCCGCCCGCTTCAGCCCGGCGATGACCGCATCGACCACGGCGTTGAAGCGTGCGCACACGGCGATCTCTGACGGCCGCACACCGTCGACGTCGATCCAGGCCCGGACCTGCTCCGCCAAGCCCGCAAGCTCCTCCTCCTGCGTCCTCCACCCCCGGGCGACCGGCATGCGGCCGTGCAGCTCCGAGCGGTAACCGGCGAGCGTGTCGAGATCACCTTCCTCGTCGTCCTGACCCAACCGGAAGACCTGCTGTCCGTCCAAAAGAGACAGCGCCCAGGTCAAAATTTCCTCTGTGCTGCGGTAGTTGAGCCGCAGGCGGGCGGACCGGCCGGTGATCGGGATTCCCAAAGACTTCAGAGACACCCGTGAGTCATAGATCCGTTGATGGGGGTCGCCGACGAGGAACATGTCGTCGGCTCCGGGTGCGACACAGGCGCGCAGGACCCTCCACTGTGCCGGGTGCAGGTCCTGGGCCTCGTCCACCACGACATGCCGGTACCGGGGAGTCCGCCCCCGCAGAATGCGCGCGGCGCGGGCGCACAGCTGGGTGTACGTCGCTGTCCCGCGGGAGTCGACGGTGGTAGCGAAGTCCTCCATCGCTCGCCATAGCTGAGCCCGCTGGACAGGTCCTACCGGAGTTCCACGCCCGCGCCGAGTGCAGCGTAGATACTCCTCGGGGGTCCTCAGCTCTTGAGCCAGGAGCACGTGCCGGAACTCCTGGGAAAGGAACTGCTCGGACCATCCGAGCCCGTGGCGCGAGCGTATGGTCGTCCACATGCTCTTCTCGGCGGGACCGGAAAGTGCCTTCGGTACCGCGCCGTGAGCTTCGCGGATGACGCGGGAAGCGAGCGAGTCGACGGTGGTGATGTCGACGCGGGTGAGCAGGTGGCGATCGGCCTCGCCGAGGAGCAACCCGAGGTTCTCCCGTAGTGCGTCGGCCATGGCGTTGGTGAACGTGGTCAGGAGGACCCGTGCGTCACTGTCACGGTTCGCGAGTAGCAGGTGCCGCACCCTGTGCAGCGCCGCGACCGTCTTGCCGGTGCCGGGTCCGCCGGTCACCTGTGCGGGGCCCCTGTAGCCGGGGTGATAGGCGACTCGCCGCTGAGTCGGGTGCAGGAAGACGCGCCACCGGGCGAAGTCGTCGGCGAGTACGCGCTCCAGCTCGTCGGCGCCTGCCACTTCCACGATGCGGTTGGGAGTGTTGCGAATCGCCTCACCGATACCCACGGGTGCGCGCTTGTCGGTGGAGCGGCTCGCCGGCCGACGCACGGTGATCAGCTGTTCCCAGACCTCCTCGGGAGTGAAGCCCTCAGCCAGGAATTCCAGAACCTCGAACTGGTCCGCCGGCATCAGCGGCGGAGTGATCATGCGTAGGTCGTCCCGGTCTGTGCAGAGACGCGCCAATCTGAGCATCTGGTCGTCAAGTCCGAGGTCGCGCAGCACGGAGTCGGAATGCGTCGCGAAGAGCCGGCTCGGCTCGGTGTTCGCCTTGTCCGCGAAGAACGGTTCCACTGCTTCCAGTGCTTCGACGTTCCGTACCTCCAAGGCGCCCGTGGCCGCGTTGACCGAGTAGGCCCGCTTCTGAGCCCAGGTGATCGCCTCGTCATGCGGTGCTACTCGGATCAGGAGGAAGGTATGGCTTCCGTCGTCCGGTGCCAGTACGACACCCCGGTAGGACTTGGTGATGCGAATCGTGCGAATGCGCGGATCGCGAGCGTGCGCCAGCTGTTCGAGGTGCAACCCCTTCTTTCCGTACAATTGTGCGATCGTGAGTTGCTGGAAGGTGCGGACAGCGTCGCGTACGCCGCTGCGCACGTGCTTCTCCAGGCGCGCGTACTCCTCGAAGAACTCCTCCGAGATGGCCAGTTTTGGCATGTCTCCCCGCGGGCGATGCGATGTGTGCGGTCCGGCGACCAGTCTAGGGATCATGCTGACGTGACCTGGCCCGGATGCCGGAATGCGTGCGGCTTTCCGGCATCCGCCCGGACTCGGAGGTGAGGTGCTCAGAAAAGCGAGAGTTGGGGTTCGGGCGCCGCATCGGGCGAAGGGGGCTCGGTGAGGTCGGGGTCAAGGTCCCCTTCCGTTCTCCCATCTGCGTGCGCGCGGCCTTCCAGGTCCGCCTCCTCGGACTCCTCGGCCTCCGCCATAGGCAGCACGTAAGCCTGAGCCTGACCGGCCAGATGCAGCGGCAAGGGCAGTGAGAGGGCGTCCGGGTAGTCCGGCGCCTGGCGTAGCTGATGCATCGCCAGCGCGAAATCGAGTGGATCGTCTTGGCGGTCCTCGCTGTTGTCGTCAGGATGACAGGCGAGCACCGTGATCTCCGTCAGCGCGGGGTTGCAGGCATCGGTACCGGCTTGGGAAGTCGGTGTGCCCTGTGCGTTGACTCGAATGGCCAGGCGGTCCAGCGAGGGGGAGACGGGTTGCGTCTGCGGTCGGCTCGTAGCGCTGTAGAAGACCCGCTCGCCGAGCGTTCGCCTACAGCCCTCTTGCACCGGGAGGGACCAGAACCCTGCCGGCTGCCCGCTGGCCTGATCCGGTCCTTCGGCCACGCCCCACCACTGGGCTGTCTCCCTGCCCGAGCCTCCTCTTACCCGAACCAGTCGCAGTTGCTCGTCGATCCGGCGTGCCGGCGCGTGCCCGTCTTTCAACAGATCCCGGATTACTCGACCATCCTGGAGCCAGGGCCAGTGCAGTCTGCTGTTCTGCGCATGGGTGATGAGGACCGTAGGCCGCCCGCGCAGGGAGTGCAGCAACCGCTGGAGGAACCTTGCCGTCCGGCGTCGCTGCTCCTCGAGATTGCCACGCCACGCTGGAGAGGTGACGTGGACCGGCGACGACTCGGAGCCCTCTCCAGAACGCGGGCCCGGAAGGCGAGGCGTCGGCTCGTGGAAAGCGTCGGCGCTGACCTCTGCCTTCTTCACCAGCCCGAGCAGGAAGTCCGGATACGGAACCCAGTCGCCCCGCTCATCGTCCCAGCCTTGGATCCGAGCCAACCCCGCAGCACCTGGAAGTGGGGTCATGAGGACAGCGACAGGCTGATGGAGTGGCAGCCGAGTAGGCCCGTCCTTGCGTCGTTTGACCATCCACAGGGCGGCGTATCGCAGATCGTCGGGTAGCGCTTCGGTACGTGTATGTTCGGGCAGCACCCGCACACCGAGCTGCCGGATCCCGTCGAGCCAGGCGTTACGCACCCGGTGCTCCAGGCTTCCCTCGTTCCGGGCTCCTCGCTCGGCGGTAGGCGTTGCGGCGAACTGTGTCAGTACCCCCGCGTCCGCGCAGCCAAGCCGGAGCGCGAACTTGGGGTCAGTCCCGGAGGCTCGGAAGGCGCTGCGATGGGCGATCTCCACGAGGGCGAGGGCGGGCTGCTCCGGGGCGGCACCGTCCTCCTTGAGCCGGGTGCATACGTCGCGCCGTCGGGTGGTGATCGCCTCCGCGATCCGAGCCCCCTTGCCGCGGATGCTGTCGTCAAGCTCCAGTCTCTCTCCCAGCCCGCCGTTCAACGGCAGACAGCGCAGCCGGAGCAGCAGTTCGGGAGTGTGCCACTCCAGATCCACGGATGATCCCGGCCTGGCCTCGTCGAAGGTCTGGTCGGTGAGGCCGGAACGGTTGGACGCCTGCGGACGCTCGGGAAGACCGAGCACGTCAGCGAAGGCGGCCACGGCCTGGTGACGCAACTCGTGGGTCTGCCACAGGAGCCGGAACTCCACCTCGGGCCTTCTGCCGTCGGCCGATCGAACGGCGGCCAGTGCGGCACGCCGCTGGTGAGCCGTGCGCTCTCCTTCCCGCTGCTTCGCCTCATCCCCCTTCGGCTTGGGCCGCCGATTGGCGGGAGCACCGGCGCCCCGTGCCGCCCGTACCAGGTCGGGGGCCCGCCGCACGCCCTCCGGCAGCGCCTGCTCAGCCCACGCCGTCAGTTGGGACCGCTGATGAGGCATGAAGCCACGGCCGATCTCATGGGTGGCGCTCATGCGGTTGCTGTGTGTTACGGCCGCACGTACGCCGGGCCCACCCTCGTCGATCCAGGTGACGGGGTCGGACAGCAGCGCGTCGACAGCGGGGAAACGGTCTCCCAGCGTGAGGGCGCGCAGGATGCCGGCGGGGTCGTTGTGCATCCAGGTGAAGGAGCCGGAGCGGTGATCCCTCACCAGCCGGGCTACGGCGTACCGGTCGCTCGTCGGTGCACCGGGTAGCCAGGGGATGTTCGGGCGCAGATGGACGGAGGTCGCTTGTGTGAAGGGCAGATCGAGCCTGCCGGTGTCGCGGCGGGGGTGGGTTGCCCAACGTCGCACACTCCAGTGCAGGTGCAGGCGGGGTTGCGGGTCGAAAGGCACGGTGTGCAGCGAGATGTTGAGGACGACGGAGAACCACCACTCCCTTCGCTTGACGGTGCGGCACAGCGGCTGGGACATCAGCTCGGCGCCTTGATCCCGCGGCCCCCGTGGCACCGCGCGGAAGCGCAGCGTGCCACCGTCGAACTCGTAGGGGTCGAGTGCGAGGATGCGGCGGGCCAGCGCATCGGTGGCGAGCTGGAACTGCCGACCCTCAGGCACTGCGGTGCCACCGTCGCTGGCCGGAGTAACGAGCAGCTTGACCTCGCCGACCGCATGCCAGGTCGGCAGGCTCTTCTTCAGTTCGGCGCTGGTCGCGAGCATCAGACGACGGAACTTGTGCCCGAATCCGCCGTCCCTGGGGCCGAGCGTGGGCAACCAGGCATCCAGCAGCCGACTCAACGCGGGCGCGGGCAGCGGAGGCGGTGCCTCGGAAGGAACGTACAGCCAGGCGTCTTGGGGGGGAGTGGTCCGTTCGCCGAGGGGCGGACGGCTGCGAGGACGCACGATCAGATCGGGAGCCAGCGTTTGTAGTACTCCGTCGAGACGTCGGGTCGGGACCGTGCGCAGCCTTCTCTCTTCGTCCCGTCCGACGTTGCACAGGGCGAGGAGGCCCTCATGCCAGTGCTCGGGAAACGGTAGAGCGTGGTACGACGCGGTCCAGGGCGACGCGTCGGGGTCCTGGAGGTAGGCGGCACGCCGGAGATGGGTGTAGCTCGGCATGGTGCTCCGTTCAGCGGATTCTGTCGGTGGTCTGATCGATTCAGTCGTCGGTGCCGAGGCGGCACAGGGCCTGGTAGAGCGGCTGATAGAGCTTCCGGACGAGCGCCGGATCGGTCGGGTCCGTGAAAGTGCAGGGATCGGCCCCTTGGTCGAAGTACGGCGCGAGTACGTCTCGCAGCCGCACGAGCAGGCCGGGATCCCGCAGCCAGCGTGGTGGCTCGACCAGGGGACGCGGTGCCCAGGCGGCTGCCAGCGCGGGGGCGAAGGCCGCGTCCACGAAGACGACGCGGGCCGGAACACCGCCTCGCACGAGCCGTCCGATCACTTGCCAGATGGTGACGAGCTGATCCCAGGCGAACGACTCCTTCTCACTCTCCGACAGAGCGGAGTAGACGTACGGTCGGGACAGGAGATGCCGCCACACCCCTCGAGCGGTGGTACGGAACGTGGCGCCGGCCTGATTGAGATCCGGGGCCGCCGAGACGAGCTCGGTGAATCCGCCTTGCTGCCCGCTTCTGCTGTCCCGGTGTTGGTCCCGGACGAAGCGTGCCGCCCAGTCGTTCACGGCGAAGACCGTGAGCGACAGGTCGTCCGGTCGGGGATGCGGGCGGGCGAGGAAGAAGACGGTGCCGAAGGCGGCCACACGTTCCTCGCCGGGGCGTTGCGGCACGGTGAGGATGTTGTGTCCCCGTTCGATGGCCAGCAGCGGAGCCACCAGCAGTTCCGCGTCCGGATCGTCCGCGAACGTGGCCAGGTCGCCTCTGCGGACGGCGCCCGCACGGCCGCGTCCGTCGCCGCGCGCCGGGTCTCCCGCGACGGCCGCGTCCAGCTCGGCGTCATCGGCGGTCAGGACCCGTACCCGGCCGTGCCAGCGCGGGATCTCGTCCAGCAGATGGGCGGCGACTGTGGCCTCACGGTAGCTTCCCACCAGCAACAGGGCGCGCCGTCGGCGTTCGTCCGCGATGCGGCCGAGCTCCTGGCGCAGGGGCCCCGGCTCACCGCCGCGGCCGTCGCGGGCCAGCCCCAGCACCATGGAGCGCAGCACATCGGCGCGACGGTCCGGGTGCTGGCCGGAAAGCCTGATGGGCCGACCTGCGGTGTCGTAGAGGAAATGCGTTCGGAAGTGCGTCTCGCTGATGGCCCGAAGTGCCTTCGTCCCCGGACGGAGGACGGCGCGAACCGGAGCGAGGACATGCGCCCGGGTGGACGTTCCTGCCCAGCTGGTGCCGGACATCAGCAGCACCTGGGGGCCGCCCCGGCCGTGTTCCGGCTGTGCCCCCAGCCGGTGGAGGGAGAGCAGGAGCTCCCGGCCGACCCCGGCGCAGCGAAAGAACCGCAGAGTGCCGGTGCAGCGCCCTTCGGAGTCCCGGCGCCGCTCGCGGTCGTCGGGGAGGTACTGGAAACCCAGTACGTTCCCCATAGGCGTTTCGGGCACCAGCGGGGCGTAGTCGAGCGGCGGGCGACGAGTGAGGTCGTTGCCGCCGGTGTCCAGGTGGAGTGCCGCCTCAACCTGCGGCCACAGGAAGGTGACGCGATCCAGCCGCTGATGCAGCACGGCCAGGATGATCACGAACTCCAAGCGTTCTGCGGCTTGCTCAAGCCACTTATCACCGGATGCGCTCCCCTCCTTGACGCAGGGTGCTTCCTTCAGCAGGACTTCCAGCACGGTCCGGACCCTGCGCCGGGTGCTCTTCTCGTCGAGGGTGTGCAGCAGGTCGTGGGCCAGGCGCGTCAGGGCATCGGTGTCCGTGCCGTAGGGCCCGCGGTCGCCGAGCGGATCGTCACGGAAGGCGTCCAGCACCCGGGTGACCACCTCACGGCGTTCGGCGTGGGGATCTCCGGCAGGGCTCAGGCGTTGCCCGTCCGGTTCCTCCCCGGAGGTGCGGGCCGCACGCAGCCCCCCCTCGCCTTCGTACAGTTCCGCTTCGTTCTCCAGGGTCTCCTCGGTCGGAGCGGCAAGGGGCGGGTACCACTCGTGGAGCAGCCGCTCCTGCAACGTCCAGGCACTGAAGTAGTCGATCTGGGCCCAGGAACGCAGATCCTCATTCTTGATCAGCCGTGCGTACAAACGGTCGGTGGCCTGACCGACGACATCGAGTGCGGAGGACCAGCGCTCCACGTCACGGTCGGAGAGGGGCAGCCTGCCCTGCCGTGCCAGTTCGGCGATCTCGTGGGTCTGGAGCTGGTCGAGCCACGACTCCGGTCCACGCGTCACCAGCGTCGCCGATGGCGCGAACATCTGGTCCAGCTGCATCTGTACGCGGTCCGCCTCGTCCACGATCACGATGTCGCTGCGTAGGCAGGCCAGTTCCAAGTAGCGCAGTCGTTCGGCGCTGAGCTGACGTGGTACGGCCGTCTGCACCAGACTGGCCGGATTCGCCACCCAGATCAGCGCATCGACCAGGGAGCGAGCGGCGAAATGGCGTGGACAGGACGACCACAGGGGGCACGTGTGCGCGTCCCGAAGTTCGTCGGGAGCTTCCGACGGGCGGTCCGAAGGAGGTGACTCGGTCCGGCGAAGGGCGCGCAGGTGTTCCAGCCGGTCGTCCGGGCCGGACGGCTCCTCGGGGGGCGCGGTGTGACGGACCGGGTGCAGGGCTCCGCAGGGCGCGTCGGCGTAGCGTAGCGGAGCGGCCGCGTCCAGGCCGCGCAGGGCGTCCAGAGGGCACGTGGTGCTCAGATGGTCGAACGCACGGTCGGTGTGGAGCAGCAGGGATCGTGCACCACGGGCCGCGAGCCGACGGTGCAGCCGCTGGGTGTGCTGCTCCCGTGTGGTGCCGCCTTGGACCACGGCGGCGGACAGGCCGAGGCCGCGGAAGAGTTCGGTCAAGGCGATCTGTTCCGCGACGTCCCCGACGACCAGCGTGGTCCGCAGGCCGCGCTGGTGCGCCCAGACCGCCAGAAGGCTCATCAATGTGGACTTACCGGCGCCGACCATACCCACCAGGTGGGTGAGCTCGTCCAGCCGCAGCCGGGAAGCGGGGACGAAGTCGCTGCCGCCCGGGGAACGCGTGTCGAGATGGAGATCCGTGAGGCGCTCCGCCCAGTTGCCGGCCCGGAGCCCGAGCCGCTGCTCCTCGGCGTCCATCCACTCCGCAGTATCGGCGAGTTCATCCATCGACACATCGATCGGTGTGGAGTCACCAGGCCGGCCTGCCGCCAGATCGTGTCCCGCCGTCGGTTCTCGGACCAGGGACTCGGGGATGGATACGGACGCGTGTCGACGGCCGTCCATGAAGCGGTAGGATCCCGTGCCGGCCAGGGGGAGCGAGCTGGTGGCGAAGTCGGGCAGCGTCGCGAGTGCGGCATCGTAGACGGTAAACCGTGCCCCTGCGATCGGTGGGTCTACCCGACGGGCAGGACCGCCGGTGGTCGGAACACGGTAGCCGCGCAGGCGTTCCGGCAGCTCCAGGTAGGTCTCCAAAGCCTGTTCCCACATCCGCCGTCGGCGCATCGGCCACAGCAGATGCCGAGCGGCTGCTACCGCCAGGTGCTGGGAGTCGCTCCGCACCAGCCCCGCTGCCTGACCGAAGGGATATCCCCCGAGCAACGTCCACACCCCGTCCGCACCGCAGCGCGGATCCAGGGTCTCCAGCAGTCTGAGCCCCAGCTCCACTTGGCACAGCAGCGACGGTCTGGTGTCGTCGTGCGCTTCCGGCCAGGGTCGCAGGGCCTCCACCACCGGCCGGTACCAACTGCTCCGGTCACGCATGACCCTCTCCGTTCTCCGGGTAGGACGAAAGAGAGATGCGCGCCTTCGGGCCGCGCTCACCGCCCAGCCGTGTTCGGGCTGCGGCGAGAAGGCGGACGTCGGTCAGGAGCCGCAGCCCGCCCGCGCGGTCGCCGCGTTCGCGTTCATAGGTCTCCAGGTAGTCGCGCCGCGCCTGCAGACGGAATGCCGGAACCACCCAGCAGGCCTCGTCGTACGGAGGGTCGGGACGTACTGCTTCGGCCTTTCGGCCCAGCAGTCCCGGATGGGCCCAGTCCTTGACGTCCACGGCCCAGACGTGTCCGTCGGGGAAGGTGATCCGCACGTCGTAGGCGTCGTACCCGGGCCACATCTCCACGGCCAGCCCGAGCTTGCGCAGGGATCGTTCGAGAGCCACCTCGGCTCGGCCGGGTCCGGTGACGAACTGGCGCAGCGGCCTGTCGAGATGACGCACTTCACCGCAGGTGTCGGGACGGAGCCCGGGCCCGGGCGGGGGCGGGCCCAAGTGGCGGCACTGATCCCGCTCGCACCACCAGCCGCCGTCCGCGAGCGGAGTGAGCAGCGTCAGACAGCGTGCGCACGGCGTGTAGGAGCCTTGTCGCAAGTACCCGTCGGGAACCGAGGCGTAGACGAGGTTCACCAGCTCGCGCACGGGTTCGAGGTAGAGGTCGGCGGCCACGGACAGCCAGTCCGCCTCGGTGAGCACCGGCCGGGTCACCAGCAGCCGGCGGAACGCGGTGTAGGACTCCGGCGAGGCGGCGTCACGGCAGGCGCGCATGGCTTCGTGGACGACCATGCGGTCGTACTGGCGGGCGGTGCTGTCGCCGTGTTCGGGCACGGCCAGCTCGTGGCAGAGCTGGCTCGGCTCGCCGGACGTTTCGTCGATGAGCCGGTCTCCTGCGTCGAAGGGAAGCTCCGGTAGTGCCTCCAGGGGCCAGCTCCCCAACGGCCGAGCCCTGCACCAGCGCAGCAGGTCCGGCAGACCGGCGGGCGGTCGGGCGCCGTCGCGGAGGCACACCAGCACCAACGCGTCCAGGGCCCGCTGTGCCTGTGCCGGGTAGGGAAGGGCGAAGGAGTCCAACCGCGTCACCTCTTCCAGGCGGACGACGGCCGTGGCGATGTCCCGCAGCAGTCGCACGTCAGCGTGGGTGTACCAGTCGAGCCCTTCCTGAGAGGGTGAGGAGAGATCAGGCATCGGTACCTCCGTCGTCGCGGCCCGTGGACACTGCTACCTCAGACCGCTGAGCGACTGGTCGCTCGGTGACGAAGGCGGTGCCCGGGCCACACCACGGACGAGCGTCACAGTGGTGACAGTGACGTCCCGTCAGTGACGGAAAGGTGGTGTCTTCCAGCAGCGGGCCGGCCAACCCGGCAATGACCCCTTCTGCTTCAGCGACGACATCTGGACGGCTTGGGTCGATGCGCTCCAGCGTGGCCTCGCCGCGGTGGAGCAGCTCGAACTCCACCCATGAACGCCGGGGATCGGCCCCCAGGGCGCCGGCGTTGAGTAGGAGTACCGCCAGCGCCAGTTGTGGGTAGCTGCGGAGTAGAGACTCGCCCTCCCACAGCTCGGAGGAGGACGTCTTGGTCTCGCGCCAGACCCAGCCGCCGGACCGCGTATACAACAGGTCCGGAACGGCTAGGACGACAACGTCGAGCTCCGGCACGTAGACAGCGACGCGGTGCTGGACGAGGACCTGTTCGTCCGCGCCGAGACCGTCGAGCGGACAGCACGCCCGGTGCGCGTCCAACATGCCGGCGCCCTCTCGAGCGATAGCACCCTCCAGGTGATGGTCGCCGCCGGTCCAGTTGGCGGGGTCTGCCGGGCCGGGAAGGTCGTGGCACCCGCGGACCGGACGCCGAGTGGCCCCGTGGTGGTCATTGAGCCACGCGTCCACGGCACGCCCTCGCCGGATGGCTTCGCCTTCCTCCTGGAGGGACGTCAGCCACAGCTGGCGGGTGAGGTGGTACTGGGCCGGACACTGGTCGTGTGCGCGCAGGTCCGAGACGGAGAGGGACCTGCGCCCGGTCTGGGTTCCGGGCCGGCCTCCCCACAAGGCCGGGGTACGGCGTATCGATGTGCAGGCGTCGATCGCCTTGCAGTCCACACAGTCCGTGCCCGGACGTGCGCCGATGCCGGTGGCTGCCTCATGAAAGGCGGGGGCGGCGAAGGTGGCGAAGCGTCGTTCCGCTTCCTCTCGGTCGCAGTCCAGCAGGAGGCGTGCGTCACCTTCCGCGCAACCGAAATCGATGACGCGGACGCGCTCGGGGAGATCGGTGTCGGGGGTCGGCTCCGGTGCGGGGAAAGCACCGTAGCGCGTCGTACGGCCCGGGGCGCCGCGAGTGAGCACGTACGCCACCGCCGCGAGTTCGGCGTCCGGCCTGCTCGACTTGGCCCGGCCGAGGGACGGCAGCCACAGTTCTCGGACGTGTCCGTCGGCCGAGGCGTACCGGCGGCCCCACACGGTGTGCTCGTACTGCCTGGCACCCCGGGCGTCGGGCTCGGCACGCCGTGCGGTGCGTACGGTCCACGCGGAGCGGACCGGGAAGGTCGGTGGTAGTCCGGCGCGCTCGGCCGCCTCCTGTTGCGCGGCGCGTTGCGCCACGTACCTCTCCAAGGCCCCCATGGTCCAGCGCACCAAGCCGGGATGGCAGGGCCGCCCCCGCTCCCTTATCACCCCGTCCGAGGTCTCCAGCCGGTCGAGGACGCGGTCGAGGGACCAGTTCTCGTGTTCCAGGAGGTCGAGTGCGCCGAAGAGCGGGCCCAGCCCGAAGTCCTCCAGAGGGGGACGCGCCCGGCGTCTGACGGCGGAGGGCGTGAGCAAAGGGCGTACGGCCGTGCGGCGGTGGTCCGGGCAGCCGTCGGGCTGTGGTCTGGCCATCCGGGTACTGACTCGGATGAGTGAGGAATCGCCGGTGAGGCCGGGAGACATGGACGGGATGGGCATGGCCACTCCCTGAGGGCCGGGATCGAAGTCGCCGACAGCATGACACAAAGCTGTGAACTTAGTCCACTGACGACGCTTCTGTGAATGATGAAGCTCTATGCTGAGCGTTGGAGCGCGCGGAACGAAGACGCGGAACGAAGACGCGGAACGAAGGCGAGGAGCGGTCGTGGAGCTGTGGCCGGAGCGTATCGAGGCGGGCGAGGTCCTCGGTGATCGCTACGAGTTGGTCCGGGTGATCGGCAGAGGCGGTATGGCCGAGGTGTGGCGCGGCCGGGACGTCGTGAGCGGCCACGCGGTGGCCGTGAAGTTTCTCCGCCCCGACACCGAGGATCTCCAGACTCTCGACACTCGGGAGCTGCTTTCCGAACTGGACAATCTGCGAGGTCGGTTCCGTCGCGAGGCCGACTTGCTGGGCGGGCTCGATCACCCCGGCATCCCCGAGCTCTACGGCCAGGGCCTTCACCACAACGTGCCATACCTGGCGATGCGTCACGTGGACGGCGTCACTCTGCACGCGTTCCTGGCCGACCACTCGACACTTCCGATGACGGTGGCCGCCGCCGTTGCCGCGCAAGTGGCGTCCGCGCTCGCCTGTGCACACGTACATCCGCTCGTGCACCGCGACCTCAAGCCGCAGAACATCATGCTGTCGCGTCAGGGCATCGCCGTACTGATCGACTTCGGCATCGCCAAGCCGCTCGGCACGGGCGTCACCCGCTACACACGCCGTGGGTCCACCCTCGGCAGCCGCGGCTACCAAGCCCCCGAACAGATTCTGGAGAAGGAGCCGACGGCCCGTACCGACATCTACGCTCTCGGTTGCGTCGCGTACGAGCTCTTCACGGGCCGAGCACCGTTCCTCGGCGACGGAGCCCGGGGGCTGACCGACCAGCACCTGCACGTCGAACCCGCACCGCCCAGCTGGTTCGTGCCGGCGGTCCCCGCGGTCCTGGACGATCTGCTGCTCCGCATGCTCGCCAAGGACCAGCAAGACCGTCCGTACGTCGAGGAAGTCGTCGACGTGCTCGACACGTTGGTGCCGCGTCCCGGCGACCCGGAGCCGCGCCCCCGACTCAGTCCCGATCCGACGCGTCCCTTCCGCGTCCCCGGCGATGCCCCGCTACCCACCGGCCGGACGCCTCCTGCGGCACCGGGCGCAGGTCCGGATCTGGAGGAGTGGCTCGACGCTCGTACAGTGCAGGGGTTGTGCGCTGAGGCCGAGGACGAACTCGACACCGGGGAGCCGGGGAAGGCGGTACGTCGGCTGGCCACCCTCGCGGAGCGCGCGCGCAGGGAGTGGGGTGTGCGTAGGCCGCTGGTCCGCCGGGTGTGGTGGCTCGCAGCCGACGGCCTGCGGTGGTCCGGCGACTGCGGGGCCGCCGCAGCGCTCTACGAGGGGCTCGTGGGCGAGCTGATCCCCGGCCAGGGCGACGTTGCCCCCGGGGACGTGGCCGACCGGGCCGTGGCGCGGCTTCGCCTGGCGGAGTGCCGTCTCGCGTTCGGCGAGATCGGCGCTGCCCTCACCGCCCTGGAGGAGAGCGCCACGACGGTTCGGGCCCTGCCTCCCGACTTGGCCGCCACCGTGGACGCCGTGCGCCGTGAGGTCCAGATCGACGTGGCGGAGCGCTGTGCCGACCCTGAACAGGGGTAGTGCCTGGCCCATGGGCCTGTTCCCGGGCGACGTGCCCTGGTCACTCGACCTTCGTCAGACGACCTGCGGCCAGTCGGTCGCCGAGCTCCCCTGCGAGGCCGCCGCCCAGTTCCGCAAGGCGCCCGACGAGCTCCTCAAGGGCGCGTACGTGCCGGAACGCGGAATCGTAGCGGAGCTGTTCGGAGAGCGGGATCTGGAGCACCTGAAGCCTGCGCACCTCCACCCGGGATGAGCTTGAGGCGTGTGTGCCGGCCTGCCGCCGGTTGGCCGGAGCGCGGAGACAGCCCGCCAGGAAGCCGGCGTTCAGTTGTGTCGGGTCGACACGCAGAGCGTGGAGTTGAGGGCCCAGCGCGAGTGGCGATCCTTGGTGGACCCACGCGCGGAAGGCCCTCGCCACTCCGGCGACCACGACCTCGCCGTCCTCGACCACCACCGGTGCGGCGTCGGCCGTGACCCTGGTGGTGGGGTCGGTACGCATCATGACATCGGCCACCGTCAGCAACGGCACGGTGTCTCCACCCGGTGACTCAGTGTTCGTGAGCGTGTCCTCGGGCGGTTGTTGCCCGCTCCGCAGCGTCAGTGCCCCCGCTCGCGCCAGCTCGCCCACGGTGGTGGCCGGATGGCGGCCGGAGGCATCGTCCGGCAGATCGAGGTCGGCGAGCATCGCCCCGGTCTCCGACAGCCGGGTGAGCAGCGTTCTGTACTCGGTCCAGAGCGGACCGAGTTCGGGTCCGGTCTGCTCCGCGCTCGTCGAGACGTGGCGCCCCGGGGTGAGGTCCACGTCCTCGTCCAGCAGGTCGATGATGGGAACCCTGGCGACGGTTTCCGGGACCGCCGCCTCCGGATCGTCGAGCACACCCATCGCGTTCAGTGCGTCGGTCCTCAGAGCCTCCCACGCGGGACCCGATTCCTTACCCCCCGGCCCGCCGTGCCGTGCGGCGTCCATGAGCAGCACGTCGTCGGTCGTGGGCGCATCGTCCTCCTTCGACGGCAGACGCAGCACCCAGATGTGCAGTGAGACGCTGTGCGGAGGCGCGGAGCCGCGTGGTAGCGCCATCACCGCTCGCAGCAGACCGCTCCGCAAGAGAGCGCTGCGGATCCTGCGGCCCGCCTTGCGCGCGGCCACCGCAGGGGGCAGCAACATCACGGCGGTGCCCCCGGGTCTGAGGTGGGCGAGACAGTGCTGCACCCACGCGAGCTCCGGTTCCGTGCGGGGTGGCAGCCCGTACACCCAGCGCGCGTCCGTCGCCAGTTCCTCGTAGCCCCAATCGCGTTCGTTGAAGGGTGGATTGCAGACCACGACGTCGGCGACGGCGCCCGGGTGCGGATCGCCCCGCAGGGAGTCGGCGGTGCGGATGTCCGCAGTGGCCCCGGTGTCGTCCGTCACGAAGCCCAGCCGTGCCGCCGCCAGTGCCGCGAGGGCCGCATCCCGGTCGTTACCCAGCAGTGACGTTTTCTCCCGGCTGCGGACCTGCGCCGCCGCTGCGAGAATCTGCCCGCTGCCGCATGCGGGATCGAGCACCGTCAGTGGATTTCGACTCTCGTCCGGTCGGATGGCCAGGGCGATGCGGGTCATCAGCTCGGCCAGCTGCGGGGGAGTGGTGCTGATCTGCCGCACGTGGGTGTCCAGCCACCGCCTGAGCAAGAACTCATAGGTGTCCTGAGCTCCGGAGCGTCGACCGAGCCGGACCGCCTCGGAGATCAGCTCGACGGCTTCCTCGCGCAGGTGGGGACCGCCCTTCCGGGCCCGGCCCCCGCGCATCCGCCGTCCGCTCTCAGCGATGGCCATACCCGTGTCGTCGCGGTCCCCCAGGACCTCGAACCGGGGCCACAGCAACTCACGTTCGCCGCCCGTCTTGAGCTTTTTCTGGGAACGCAGCCATTGCTCCACTTCCTCGAGCGAGAACTGCGGGCTGACGTCCGTACCGCCGATGCGATCGGGGAAAGTGCTGTGGCGGCGTCGCCAGTTGCTGACCGCCGCGCGCCCCACCCCCGCGATCCGCGCGATCTCCGCGAGGGTGACCGGTACGGGTTGGGCTGAAGTCATCGAGGTCTCCGGGCGGTGGGCGGGTGTGTCCTGATCCGGCGTGTGGGGCCGACGGCCAGAGCTGGGTGCCCTGTGGCGCGAGTCGTTGCACCTGGCAGGCTACTACGCTTATTGACTCTGTTCACAGATAGGTGAGGGGGATGTCGTGCGGGAATGCGGAGGGGAAACCGTGACGAAGATCGGGCGAGGAGCCGTGCTGGGCGGCCGATATCAACTCGAGGGGCAGCTCGGTCGGGGAGGTATGGGGCAGGTCTGGGCGGGACGTGATCTCCGTCTCCACCGGCCCGTCGCCGTCAAGATCGCCGCTGCCGAACTGCTCTCCGATCCGGACGGGCGGTCCCGGGCGCTACGCCGGTTCGAACGCGAGGCCCGCGTGGCGGCATCGCTCGAGCACGCCAACATCGCCACCGTTCACGATGCCGACGTGACCGGATCCGCCTACTGGATCGCCATGCAGCTCGTGCAGGGCGCCACCGTGGACATCGTCTTGGGTGAGCGTGATCAGGAAAGGCTGGACGTCCCCTCGGCGGCGGCGCTGATCGCTCAGCTGTGCGCCGGGTTGTCGGCCGCCCACGCCGCCGACCTGGTGCACCGCGACCTCAAACCCGAGAACGTGATGATCGGCCGGGACGGCGTCGTCAAGATCCTCGACTTCGGCCTCGTCAAACTGCTCTCCGACCTGGGATCACGGCTGACCATGACCGGCGAGTACGTGGGCAACATCCTCTACGCCTCCCCGGAACTGCTCACCGGCTCCCGCGCACTCGACGGCCGCAGCGATCTGTACGCCGTCGGTTGCCTGCTGCATCACCTGCTCACCGGCGCGCCGCCCTTCCCTCGCCAGCAGTCGGCGCGGCTGGTCGTCCAGCACCTCAAGGAATCTCCGCCGTCGGCCGCCGCCCGCGGTGTCCGGATTCCCGCTGGATTGCAGGGCCTGCTGGACGGTCTGCTCGCCAAAGAACCGGAGGACCGCCCCGCCTCGGCCGCCACGGTCTACGCGGCACTGGCGCCATATCTCCCTGCCCCCGACCCCGCCCGGGCCACGGGGACCTGCGCCCCCGAGGACCCACGCCGTCCCTTCGTGCTGCCCGCCGGGCCGGTTCCGACGTAACCCCGGACGGAAACGGTGAGCACACGCCGGGTAGTGAGAGGATTCCCCCGGTGCGGTGCCGACACGGGTGGACTGGGGACGGACTGTGACGCGCGAGATCCTTGGGCGGTACGAGCTGCGTGACCTGCTGGGTCGAGGTGGCATGGGCGAGGTCTGGGCCGCCCACGACGCCCAGCTCGACCGCCAGGTGGCTATCAAGTTCCTTGCCCCTCGGGGAGTCGGCGCCGGTCTCACCACACTCGAACAGCGCTTCCTGCGCGAAGCCAGGCTCACCGCGCGGCTTGCTCATCCGGGTGTTCCCGTCATCCACGACCTGGGCAAGCTCGACGACGGGCAGCTCTACCTCGTGATGGAGCGGGTGAACGGCCACACCCTGAAGGACATGGCCGCCCGTGAGGGGCGCCTGCCCGTCCACCACGTAGGCGATGTCCTGGCCCAAGCCGCCGACATCTTGGCGTACGCGCACCATGCGGGCGTCATCCACCGGGACCTGAAACCCTCCAACCTCATGCTCACGACCGGCGGTGGGCTCAAGGTCCTGGACTTCGGCATCGCCGCCGCGTTGCGGGCCGTCCCGGACGACCAGCAGCTCACCGCCACCCACGCCACCCCCGGAACACCGGGCTTCATGGCTCCCGAGCAGGCCGACGGCCAGGTCGTCGAAGCCAGCGATCTCTACGCACTCGGATGCGTCGCCTATGAACTGCTGTCCGGCGAGCCGCCGCTGCGGGCGGACACGCCATTGATGCTGATCCTCAAGCACCTGCGCGAACCGGTGCCCGCGCTGCGTCAGCGCTGCCCGCACGTCCCCGTTCCCGTCGCCGATCTCGTCATGGCACTGCTGGCCAAGGACGCGGCCGACCGCCCCACTCCGGCGGAGGTCCGCGACCACGCGCGCGCCTGGTCCCGGGTCCGTGGCGCCACTCCCGCACCGGTGACGACCCCCGCCGCTCCGGCTGTGCTCCCCGCGCCTCGGCCCGTTCCGAGCCCGACGAACCGTGCCGCGGCGGCCCGGCTGATCACCGAGGCCGGTGCGCTGGCGGCCCAGGGAGACCATGCCGGTGCCGCGGCGCTGCTGGAGCCCGAGACCGGGGTCCTGAGCCGTTCCACAACCGACGCCTCAGTGGTCACGCTTCGGCTCGCCTACCTGGACCACCTCCGGCTGGCCGGCGCCCCCAGCCGGGCGCTGGACGGGTTCCGTGCCCTGGACGGTGCCCTGCGTGAGCATCGCGGAGCGGAGGACCCCCAGCTGCTCTCCTGTCGTATCGGCACCGCCCAGTGCCTCGCGATGGTGGGGGACACGCCTCAGGCGTTGAGCACCTTCGATGACGTCTTGCGGGTCCACATGCGCGGCCGGGGCCCGGCCGATCGGGAGGTGCTGCGGATCCGGGAGGAGGTCGCCGTCCTGGTGGCCCGGATCGGCGATCACCGGCGGGCCCGAGCACTCTTCGCCGCTCTCCGCGATGATCTGCGCGTGCTCGGCCCCGAGCACGCGGACCGCCTGACCCGGGCGGAGCTCCTGTTGGCCCGGTTGGACCGGCTGCTCCACGATGTGGCATGACCGGGCGACGATCTTCTGTGAACTAAGTGCACATGTAGTTCATTCTGTTAGTCTGACTCGCCCCGGCCACCGGTCGGACCGAGGACAATGCCGGTGAGTCGGCACCACGACGCACCCGAGGGGAAGGCCCGGCCCACGCCATGACGGCACCAGCAGCGCAGCGCGCCACCGGCACGACCGGCAACCCGGCCGAAGAGGAACGTCCCGAAGAGGGCAGGCTCGTCGAAGTGCGCGGGCAGAGCTGGGTCGTCGCGCGTGTGCAGCCGGCTACCCCGGCCGACGGCGGGCGTCCGGCCACGCTGGTCCACCTCCAGTCCGTAGCCGACGGCCGCTTCGGCGACACCCTGTCCGTCATCTGGGAGGTTGAGCCTGGCCGCCGCGTGCTGCCCGCGGGTTCCCTCCCCGACGCCGCCACCGGCACCTACGACCCTCCCGAGCGCCTGGCAGCGTTCCTGGACGCCGTCCGCTGGTCCGCCGTCGCCTCCGCCGACGTCAAGACCCTCCAAGCACCGTTCCGCTCGGGCGTCGCCATCGAGCCCTACCAGCTCGAACCCGTCTCCCGTGCCGTCGGCGCCCCCCGCGTCAACCTGCTCCTCGCCGACGACGTCGGCCTCGGCAAGACCATCGAGGCCGGGCTCGTCGTCCAGGAGCTGCTGCTGCGCGGCCGAGCCCGCCGCGTCATGGTCGTCTGCCCCGCCGGCCTCACCCTCAAGTGGCGCGACGAGCTTCATGACAAGTTCGGCCTGGACTTCACCATCGTCGACTCCGAGCACTGCGCCCGGCTGCGCCGCACTCACGGCACCGCGGCCAACCCCTTCCGCGTTCACCCGCTGACCATCGTCTCCCTGCCCTGGCTGCGCGGCACCAAGGCCCAGCGCCTCCTCGACGAGGTGATCCCCACCGGCTCCACCCACGCCGGCGGACCCCCACACGACGAGAAGGCCGGACGCGTAAGCCGCTTCTTCGACCTGCTCGTCCTGGACGAGGCCCACCACGTCGCACCCGCCGCCCCCAAGCAGGTCTACGCGGTCGACTCGCAGCAGACCAAGCTGATCCGCCGCCTCGCGCCCCACTTCGAGCACCGGCTCTTCCTGTCGGCCACCCCGCACAACGGCTACCCCGAGTCCTACACCGCGCTGCTCGAACTCATCGACGACCAGAAGTTCGCGCGGGGCGTCGAACCCGGAAGGGAAGCCCTCGCCGACACCGTCGTCCGCCGCCTGAAATCCTCCGTCACCCACCCCGACGGCACCCCGCGCTTCCGCACGCGCACCACCCACACCGTCGAGGTCGAGTACACCGAGACCGAGCGCGAGGTGCACGGCCTGCTGTCCTCCTTCGCCGATCTACGGCGCACCAAGCTCACCCCGCGCGCCCGCGGCGGACGCCGCGCCGCCGACCTGGTGACCCTTCTGCTGAAGAAGCGCCTCTTCTCCTCACCGGCCGCCTTCCTCCACACCGTCCGCGTCTACCTCTCCCACCTGGACGACACCGGAGGCCGCGCCCGTACCGCAGCCGACGACGTCCCCGAGTGGCTGGAGGACTACACCGACACCGTCGGCGACCTCGACGACCTCGGACTCGCCGACGCCGAGGACGACGCCCTCACCCGCTCCACGAGCCTCACCCCGACCGAGGACGGTGAGGAACTCGACCTCCTGGCCCGCATGGAGAGCTGGGCCCTCACCCACGAGGCCGCCGCCGACTCCAAGGCCCAGGCTCTCATCGACCTTCTCAAGGCCGTCTGCCTCGCCTCCCCCGGCGGCCTGTGGCTCAACGAGCGCGTCGTCGTCTTCACCGAGTACCGCGACACCCAGCGGTGGCTGCTGGACCTCCTGCGCCAGGAGCGGCTCACCGACGACGGCCGCGTCGCCGTACTGCACGGCGGCCTGAGCACCGAGGAACGCGAGCACATCCGCCTCGCCTTCCAGGCCGACCCCGCCACCGAGGAAGGCAAACTCCGCATCCTCCTCGCCACCGACGCCGCCGGGGAGGGCATCGACCTCCAGAACCACTGCCACCGGCTCGTCAACTACGACATCCCCTTCAACCCCAACAAGCTCGAACAGCGCATCGGCCGCATCGACCGCTGGGGCCAGCGCGCCGACCCCGAGATCACCCACTTCATCGGCTCCGGCTGGCAGCACGCCACCCCCGGCTCCTACGAGGCCGACCTGGAGTTCCTCTCCCGCGTCGCTCGCAAGGTCGCTCGCATGGAGGCCGACCTCGGCTCCGTCAACGCCGTCCTCGCCGACGCCGTGCAGCGTCGCATGACGGGCGACACCACGCCCGTCGACGTCGAGCACGCCCGGCCCCGGCAGATCAAGGGCCGCAGGACCGGGGGCGAGGTCGCCCCCGAGCAGAACGTCACCGCCCAGGCCCGCCGCCTCGCCGAGCAGTACGACGAGACCGTCACCACCCTCGGCCTCACCCCCGCCACGATCAAGCGGGCCGTCGACACCGCCCTCGCCCTCGATCACCAGCAGCCCCTCACCGACCACCCCCACGAGGACTTCGACGGTGGCCTCTACCGCGTGCCACCCCTGTCCGGCACCTGGGAACGCGCCACCCGCGGCCTGGCCCACCGGCTGCGCCCCGACGAGCAGCGCCCCATCACCTTCGACCCCGCGATCGCGTCCGAGAGCCGCGACGACGTGGTGCTCGCCCACCTCAAACACCCCCTCGTCGCCCTCTCCACCCGTCTGCTGACGGCCGCCGTCTGGAACGCCGACACCGTCGGCCTCCACCGCGTCACCGCTGTCGTCTCCGACGATCCCGCTCTCCAGACGACCCTCGTCTCCGCCTACGCCCGCTACGTGCTCGTCGGCGCCGACGGCACCCGGCTGCACGAGGAGATCCTGCACGCCGGCGGCTGGTTCGGGGACACCGGCCGCTTCCGCCGCTGGGAATCCGTCCGCGAACAGGCCGCCACCCTCGCCCGCGCCCTCACCGAGGGTGCCGAGGCCGCAGGCCACCTGCGCGCCCAACTCGCCGCTGCCTGGCCGAAGCTCCAGCAGCCCCTCTACGACTCGTTGGCGGCCCGCGCCCGAGAACGCCGTGCGTCCCTGGAGAAGGCCCTCGGCGACCGGCGCGGGGAGGAGGAGCGCCGCATCACCGCGACCCTCGACCGCTTCGAGACCACCCTGCGAGCCAAGCTCCGCGAGGAAGGCGAGGACGAGGGCGAACAGCTCGCCCTCATCAACCCCCGCGCACTCACCGCCCACGAGCGCCGCCAGTACGAGGACGACCGTGCCCGATGGCAGCGCCGGCTCGACGGCCTGCCCACCGAACGCGACCGCGAACTCGCCGCGATCGCCGCTCGCTACCGCGACCCCGGCTCCCACCTCTTCCCGGTCGCCGTCGTCTTCGTCATCCCCGCCAAGGAGGCCCGCCGATGAGCCGCCGCAACCGGTCCACCTCACCCGGCCTCGCCGCCGCCAAGGCCAAGGCACTCGACGGCCGCGCCCAGCACCAGGAATGGCTGGACCTCACCGAGGTCTCCGGCCCTTTCCTCACCATGCCCGTCCTCCTGACGGCCTGGCCCCAGCTCGACGCCCTGGACAAGGACGCCCGCACCCGGCTGCGCGCCCATCACGCGGATTGGCAGACCGACCCGGTGGCCGGGCGCGACGCGTGGGTCGCCCACGTCCTGCGCTCCCTGCTGGAGTGGGGCGACGCCCTCGTCCTGCGGCAGGAGGACGAGGAGCCGGCGGACGGGGGCCTGGACCGCCTCGCCCTGGACGTCCCCGAGCACAACACCCGCCTCCGCCCCGACTTCGCGCTCACCGAACCGGGCACTCGCCTCGACGCCGAACCCGGCGCCGAGTCCGCCGCCAAGCGCGTCCGCCTCCTCGGCATGACGGTCCCCACCGGCACCGTCCCCACCGCGCGGGCGACCGGCGGCGGCGAGTGGTCCGCCGGCCCGGCCGACCGCCTCGCCCGCCTCCTGCGCCACCACGGCATTCCCCTCGGCCTGGTCACCGATGGCCGCTGGTGGTGCCTGGTCTGGGCCCCGGTCGGCGGCGTCACCACGACGGCCGTCTTCGACGCCATCGGCTGGAACGAGGCCGCCGAACGCAACGTCGTCCGCGCCTTCGTCTCCCTGCTGCGCCGCCGCCGCTTCTTCGAGTACGACGAACCGGAGACGCTGGTCGGCCTGCTGCGCAAGAGCCAGGAAGCGGGCGAGGACGTCACGGACGCCCTCGGGATACAGGTTCGCCAGGCCGTCGAACTGCTGGTGGACGCCATCGGCCGGGCCGACGCCCGCGCCGTCGCGGGCGGCGCACCCGGCCTCCACGCCTCCGGTGTCCCCGCCGGGGAGGTCTACCGGGGCGCCGTCGCGGTGATGATGCGCGTCGACTTTCTGCTCTTCGCGGAGGAGCGCGGACTGCTCCCCGCCGACAACGAGGTCTAAGCCACCTCCTACTCCGCCCGCTTCCTGCGCACCGAACTCAAGGCCCGCGCGGACACGGAGGGCGAGACCGCCCTGGAACACACCACCTCCGGCTGGCACCGGCTCATCGCCCTCTTCCACGCGGTGCACGGGGGAGTGGACCACCCCGAACTGCGCCTGCCCGCGTACGACGGGTCCATCTTCGACCCGCGCAAATACCCCTGGCTGGAGCAGGGCACCCCGCTGCTCGCCATCGACGACCGCACGGTGCTGCACATGCTCCAGGCCGTCCAGGAGGTCAGCGTCGGCACCGGGCGACAGCGTGAGACCCGGACGCTGAGCTTCCGCGCGCTGGACGTGGAACAGATCGGCTACGTCTACGAGGGCCTGCTGTCCTTCGACGGCGAACGGGCCGTCGAGCCCATGCTCGGCCTCATCGGCCCGGCAGGGCTGGAACACGAGGTTCCGCTGCGGGACCTGGAGTCCCTGGCGGTAGCTTCCCAGGACACCAAGACCCTCGCCCAGAAGATCCACACCCGGTACAAGGACCCCAAGCCCCCGGCGAGCGCGGCCAAGCTGGAAAAGCTGCTGAACCCGCTGAAGCCGGAGGAGGACGCCGAGGCACGGCGCCTGCTGAACGCCGCCTGCAAGGACGCGGCCCTCGTCGAACGCCTGCTGCCGTTCTTCCGCCTCATCCGCCGAGACCTGCGCGACCTTCCGGTGGTCATCGCGGCCGGCTCGCTGTACGTCACCGAGTCCCCCTTGCGGAAGAACACCGGCACGCACTACACCCCGCGCTTCCTGGCCGAGGAGGTCGTCCTGCACGCGCTGGAGCCCCTGGTGTACGAGCCGGGCCCGCTCCAGACGGCGGACACGGGGGAGTGGCGTCTGAAGTCCGCCGAGCAGGTCCTTGACCTGAAGGTCGCCGACATCGCGATGGGCTCGGCGGCGTTCCTGGTCGCCGCCTGCCGGTACCTGGGGGACCGGCTCATCGAGGCCTGGGCAGCGGAGGAGCGGGCGGAGGCCATCGCCTACCGCGCGGGTCGCGCCGTCGACGCGGTGACCGCGGCTGACGCCGAGCAGGACCCGGTCGTCATCGAGGCCCGGCGGGAGGTCATCGAGCACTGCCTGTACGGGGTGGACATCAACCCCATGGCGGTGGAGATGGCCAAGCTGTCACTGTGGCTGGTCTCCATGGACCCCGAGCGGCCGTTCACGTTCCTGGACGACCGCCTGGTGGCGGGCGACTCCCTGCTGGGCGTGTCCCGGATGGACCAGATCGAGGGCATCCACCTCAACCCGACGGGCCAGCACGACGTGCTGGGGGACCTCGCCCGTCACCGGGTGGCGGAGCTGACCCGGGAACGGCTGGCCATCACCGCGATCAAGGGCGTGGACCTGCCCGCCCTGGAGGAGAAGCGCGCCCGGCTGGCCACCGTCAACGAGCATGCGGCTCGGCTGCGGTTGGTGGGCGACCTCATCGCGGGCGCGGCCCTGGCGACGTGCGCCTCCGGCCGCGTGGAGTGGTACGAGCCGGGTGGCGGAGAACGTCTCCGCAACCTCTTCCCCCGCGCGGCCTGGATCGCCGGCCAAATCGTCGCCGAGGGCGTGGACGAGGACTCGGAGATCGTGCGCGAGGCGCGAGCGACTGCGGCGGAATGGCTGGCCAGCGAACTTCCGGAAGGCGGGATGGAGCGCCAGCCGGTGCACTGGCCGCTGGTATTCCCGGAGGTGTTCACGCAGCGAGGCGGGTTCGACGCCGTCGTGGGCAACCCGCCGTTCTTGGGTGGGCAGAAGCTCACTGGGGCAATGGGAGAAGCGTACCGGGAGTATCTGGTGGACTACGTTGCGAGCGGGAAGCGGGGGAGCGCAGACCTTGCTGCGTACTTCGAATTGCGCGCACATGGGTCGCTGAATCGAGGTGGTCAGACGGGGCTGATCGCTACGAATACCCTGGCTCAGGGCGATACGCGGGAGGTTGGTCTCGATCAACTTGACGCAGCGGGGGCAACAATCCGACGGGCAGTTAAGAGCGCTCCTTGGCCATCGAGCTCTGCTGTGTTGGAGTACTGTGCCGTGTGGTCCACCAAAGCGCCAGTTAGACAAGGGGCAAATTTCGTACTGAGTGACATCATCGTCTCGAATGGGATTTCGACTTCCTTGAATCCTGCGACGCGAGAGGCGTCGTGGGTGGAATCCTTGGATCGGAACAGCGGAGCCTCGTTTATTGGGTCATACGTTCTGGGGATGGGATTCACACTGGACAAAGCTGTGGCTCGTGCATGGATTGCCGAGGACGAGCGGTATGCCGAGGTGCTGTACCCGTACGTGAACGGTGAAGATCTGAACCAAAGCCCTACACATAGTAGTGACCGGTGGGTGATCGATTTTCAGACTTGGCCTCTGGAGCGTGCGCAGGAGTACGAGAAGGCTATTGCGCAAGTTGAACGTGACGTCCGCCCCGAGCGCGAGACAAACAAGGACAAGCGGCGACGTGAGATTTGGTGGCAGTTCACTCGACCTGCTATGGACATGCGTGGCGCCATTGCGCGGCGTGAGCAATGCATCGTCATCACGCGCGTCAGTAAAGTTGTCATGCCTGTTATGGTTCCGACAGGGCAGGTCTTCAGTGAGGCAACTGTTGTATTCGCCTCCGACGATCCTGCTCTCTTGGCAGCGCTCTCCAGTGCACCCCACTACTGGTGGGCCATTGACCGGGCTTCAACCATGAAGGGTGATCTTCGCTACACCCCCACGGACGTCTTCGAAACTCTTGTCCGCCCCCCGCTCACAAGCGAGCTTCGCACCGCAGGTACCCAACTCGACAACTATCGCCGCGAGTTGATGATCCGCCGCAACGTCGGTCTGACTGCCACCTA